>NZ_JBWBQS010000015.1:0-113150 GCF_056279125.1 Novosphingobium sp. Sphag1I
GTCTCGATCTTCAGCGTGACGAAATTGCGCCCCGGACAGGTGACAATAACGCGGGCGGAGGTGATTTTCATGGGGGTCAGGTTCCCGAATTGGTCAATTTATATTTGTGATTGCTCTGACCAATTTTGGGGCGACAGTCAAATTTACAGCGTCAATCATCTATAATCGACTGCGTCTATCATGGGCTTATTGGAGGATTTGGATGGAAATTTCGAAGAGAGAATAAATAATTCGTTGATAAGTTAAATTCAATATTCCTATTTGTGAAAAAATAAATCGATTTAAGGAGATTTTTCTGTATAAATTGTTGATTGGCAACATAGAGGCTGTTTTAGGCCGGTCATCAAAGGCAAATTCTTCTTGCTCATGTTTGCCGGTGCTCGCCAACTCCGTCTCTATCGTCTTCAACGGATCGACCACTCCACGGATCGGCAAGCCTAATTCCAGCGTCTATGTCGCTCTCGATCAGCCCGCCACCGAGGGCTTTGCGTCGAGCGCGGCAATTGGATCGGCCGCGATCTTGGGATAGTGCTTTTCCAGCAGCGCTTGGAAGTCTGCGGGCAGATCCTCAAATTGCCTCACCTTCGCGCCGTTGGCAAAGAGGTTGAGCGTGCCGAGCCGGTCGCGCCAAGTCCCAGCGCGGTGCGGCGATCCAGCCCTGCGGCTTTGCGATCTGCGATCATCTTGTGCTCCCCTCAATGTTGCTGTTCGTAACGCAGCTTGGCCTTATGGGCTGCTGCCTATACTACGAAAATCAGGGAGTGATCGCGCGTCGGATATGGGGTATCTGAGGGCTGGGCGAAATAAAGGCCAAATACAGCCTTGGCGATAGACCTCTATCCGTGGCGGTGTATTTCCCATCTCCTCGATATAGTTTCCCCCACAACTGTATCAGGAAGCGATCTTAAGTACGCCACGGCACCTTTGTCAGAGCATTGCGCAAGTCGTCGAGGAAGGCGCTTGCCCGCCCGCTGCGCCCATTGCGCGCGTGGACCAACGCCACCACATCGGCGCAGGGTAGCGCCCATCCGGGCAATATTTCCACCAGCCGTCCCGCCGCCAGATCCCCGGCTACATCCCACTCGCTACGCACCATCACGCCAAGCCCCGCCAACGCCCAGTCGCGCACGATTTCGCCGTCATTGCTGGACATGGCGGGTTTGATGCGCACGGTCGTCGGCTCCTTGCCCTCATGCCGCAAGCGCCACAGCGTGACGTCCTCATTGTTTTCGCGCAGAGCAAGGCACCGGTGATCGATCAGGTCATGGGGCGTGGCCAAGGGCGGGCCGTTTTCGAGATAGGCGGGTGCCGCGCACAGAATCCGGCGGTTGGGGGCCAGCGTCGTCACCAGCCTGTCGCTTTCCGGCAGCGCGCCGATATGCACGACAATGTCCCAGCTTTCGTTGACCTGCCGGATCGGGCTGTCGGAAAGTTCGAGGGTGACGGTGGTGGCTGGATGGGCCTTGGCAAAACTTTCGACGACTGGACTGACATAACGCCGGCCAAAGCCATAGGGGGCGGCCACGCGCAAATGCCCACGGATCTGGCTGGTGCGCGAGGCGAGCCTCTCGGCCAGATCCTCGATGGCGCCGATGATTGCCAGCCCTTCCGAAGCGATCAGTTCCCCTTCATCGGTCAGGCTAAGCCCGCGTGAATTGCGATCGACCAGCCTGACCCCGACGCGGGCCTCCAGCGCGCGCAACCGCTGCGTTACCGCCGGGGCAGTGACATTGAGGCTGCGCGCCGCCTCGGCCAGAGACGGGGATCGAGCCAGAACCTGAAAGAAGATCAGATCTTCGGTGGTGATCATTAGGTTTCGTCTTAATGAAGAATGTAGATCGCGTTAATTGAGATATTCATGGCTTGCCATATCATCGCCCCGCAAGCAACCCAACCCTGATGCGCGAAAGACCGGCTGATGATGCCTTTGCCCTCCTGTGATTTCATCCATCTCCATGGCGCATGGAAAGCCCCCATCGCGCCGGGCGAACCGATCCGCTTGTTCAACCCGGTGACCGAGCAGCAGATCGGCACGGTGACATCCTGCGGCCCACAGGATGTGGCCCCGGCGCCGGCCCAAATCATCGAGGAGGCGGGAACGCCCCCCGGCGTGTTCAACATGGTGACGGGCACGGGTGATGTGGTGGCCGCCGCACCGACCGTCAAGCGCGTAACGCACGAACTGGGAGGCAAATCGCTTAACATCCTGCTCGATGATGCCGATTTCGCCCGCGTGGTACCGCTGGGCGTGGCGGCGGGCATGGGCTATGTCGGCCAATCCTGCAGCGCCCCCACATTGATGCTGGTGCCGCAACACCGTCTGGCCGAGGTAGAGCAACTGGCGGTCGAGGCTGTCAACGGTCGCGAATATGGTCGCTGCGGTTTGGAGGAATATCTCGAAACCAAGGCTAATTTGGGCTTTTTTCCGCAGTGATCGGCGGGCCTGTCAACCGACGCGTGGCGCTGGGCGGCGTTGCAGGGCTGGGCATGGCGGTCGTCGCCGGGCGGTTTCTGGGCAAGCCGCCTGCCGACCCAGTCCTGCTCGATGCCGATGCCAAGCCCAAACGGGGCGGCCGCATCCGCGTGGCCAGCACATCCATCTCGATCGGCGACACGCTGGACCCCGCGCGCGGCGCGCTCAACACCGATTATGTCCGGCATTTCATGCTCTACAGCGGGCTGACCGAGCTGGACCGGCATTTGAATGCGCAGCCCGCTCTGGCGCAAAGCCTGACCAGCGCGGATCAGCAGGTGTGGCACGCTACCTTGCGCCGGGGCGTGACCTTTCACAATGGCAAGAGCCTGAGCGCGAAGGATGTCGTCCATTCGTTGCTGCGCCACAAGGACCCGGGGATCGGTTCGAAAATGGCCGACATCGCGCGCCAGTTTGCCGATGTGCGGGCCACCGGCCCGATGGAGGTCCGCATCACGCTGACCGGGCCGAACGCCGATTTGCCGGTCATTCTGGCCCAGTCGCATTTCCTCATTTTGGATGCCGATCACAAAGATCCACACACCGCCAATGGCACCGGCCCCTTTTGCATGTCCGAATTCCGGCCCGGCATCCGCACGGTGGTTCGGCGCAATCCCAATTTCTGGAAAGCGGGCAGACCCTATCTCGACGAGATCGAACTGATCGCCATTCCCGATGAGGTCAGCCGCGTCAGCGCCTTGCTGGCGGGCGATGTGCAACTGATCAATGCGGTCAATCCACGCTCGACCCGGCGCATTCTGGCCTCACCCGCGCATGGCGTGATCGAGACGAAATCGGGCCTCTACACCAATCTGATCGCGCGTCAGGATCGGTTTCCCACCGCCAATCCCGATTTCACCGCCGCGATCCGCCACCTTTTGGACCGACCATTGATCAACCGCGCCCTTTTCCGCAATTACGGCACGATCGCCAATGACCAGCCGATCCCGCCGAACCACCCCTATTTCCGCGACGACCTGCCTCAGACCGGCCTCGATCTGGACCGGGCCAAATGGCATGTCCAGCGCTCGGGCCTGAGCGGCATCCGCCTGCCGGTCTATGCCTCGCCCGCCGCCGAAGGGTCGGTGGACATGGCCTCGATCCTTCAGGAATATGGCGCGCGCGTGGGCCTTGATCTGGCGGTCAACCGGGTGCCTGCCGACGGCTATTGGTCCACCCATTGGATGAAGCACCCGCTGTGTTTCGGCAACAGCAACCCGCGCCCGACCGCCGACATGATCTTCAGCCTGTTCTATAAATCGGACGCCACATGGAACGAATCCGGCTGGCAAAATCCGCGCTTTGACAAGCTGTTGATCGAGGCGAGGGGCGAGACCGACCACCAGCGGCGCAGGCAGCTTTATGGCGAGATGCAGGGGCTGGTCCACGAGCATTGCGGCAGCGTGATCCCGGTTTTCATGAGCCTGCTCGATGGCCATGACCGGCGGTTGCGGGGCTTCTATCCGGTCCCGCTGGGCGGGTTCATGGGCTACACTTTTGCCGAACATGTCTGGTGGGATAGCTGACGGAATTAATTTCAAACTTAATCTATCATGCATAAACCATTAATTGCGTCCACGCGGCGAGGCCGACACAATGGCCCGACAAGACCAGCCCCGCCCATTCAGCAAGGAACATCAAAGGTGACCGAGCCGACCCTTCTTGAGCCGACGCGCCAGAGCGATACTTCGCTGCGCCTTGGCGTACTGGAAACCCCGTGCCTCGTGCTCGACGCCGAGCGGATGGCGCGCAACATCGCTCGCCTGCGCGCCAGGCTGGCGCCCCATGGCGTGACCTTGCGGCCGCATCTCAAGACGGCCAAATCGGTCGAGGTTGCCTGGCAGGTGATGGAAAGCACGCAGGGGCCGGCCACGGTTTCGACCCTGAAGGAGGCCGAATTCTTTGCCGATGCCGGGGTGCGCGACATCATCTATGCCGTGGGCATCGCGCCGTGGAAACTGGCCAAGGTGATTGAATTGCGGCGCCGGGGCGTCGATCTGGCGGTTGTGCTGGACACGGTGGAGCAGGCGCAGGCGGTGGCCAAGGCCTCACGCGAGAGCGGCGATGCCATTCCGGCGTTGATCGAGATTGATTGCGATGGGCATCGTTCCGGCGTGCTGCCCGATGACGCGGCGCGGCTGGTGGCAATCGGCCGGGCGTTGAGCGATGGCGGCGAGCTGCGCGGTGTCCTCACCCATGCCGGGGGCAGCTATGCCGCGCGCGGGCAGGAGGCATTGCAACAGGCCGCCGAGGCCGAAAGGCGCAGCGTGGTCGATGCTGCGGCCATCCTGCGCGGGGCGGGCCTGTCTTGCCCCGTGGTCAGCATCGGTTCGACGCCCACGGCCCATCATGCGCTCGACCTGACCGGCGTGACCGAGGTGCGGGCCGGGGTCTTCGTGTTTTTCGATCTGGTGATGGCGGGTATCGGCATTTGCCATGTCGATGATATCGCCCTTTCGGTGATGGGCACGGTGATCGGCCATCAGCGCGACAAGGGCTGGATACTGATCGATGCCGGATGGATGGCCATGTCGCAGGATCGCGGCACCGCCAAACAGGCCGTCAATCAGGGCTATGGCGTGGTCTGCGATCTGGCGGGCAACCCCTATCCCGATCTCATTCTGGCCGATGCCAATCAGGAGCATGGCATCATCACGCTCCGCCCCGGTTCGGACGGGCAATTGCCCGATCTGGCCATCGGCGAGCGCGTGCGGGTGTTGCCCAATCATGCCTGTGCCACCGGGGCGCAGCATCGGACCTATAATGTGGTGCATGGCGGGTCGGATCTTGTGACCGGCCAGTGGCAGCGTTTCGGAGGTTGGTGATGGAAAAGGCACTTACTCCCATCCTGACCGATCAGGCACCAGCTCCGGCGGGCCATTATGCTCAGGCAATCCGCGCGGGCGACATGCTTTATGTCTCAGGCCAATTGCCGATCCGGGCTGACAAGGCCCCTCTGGACGACATGGGCTTTGCCGCGCAGGCCCGGCAGGCCATCGCCAATATGTTGGCCATCCTTGAGGCGGCGGGCGGCCGGGCCAGTGATCTGTGCCGGGTCACCGCCTATATCGTGGGCGTGGAAAATTGGCCCGAATTCAACCGGGTCTATGCTGACATGCTGGGCGATGCGCGGCCAGCGAGAACGGTCGTGCCGGTGCCTGAACTGCATTACGGCTATCTGGTTGAAATCGACGCGGTGGCGGCCCTGCGCGGCTGATCCCCTTATTGTCAGGAGGGCATGATGGCTGCCATTGAATGGAATGTGACCGATACTACGCCTGTAAAAACCGCCCGCGCCGCAACGGCCACCCGATTGCAGAGCATTGATGCGCTGCTCGACCCTGTGTGTTTAACATGGCTGCTATATTTCCCGACCCGCTGGTTTTCCAATTTCAAGAAGGCCCGCAAGGTCATTTGGTGGCTGAAATATCTGTGATGAAATGGTTGGCCGTCGCGTGATGAGAGGTGAGGAAATGCAACCTGTTGTTCAACCGGTCAAAAACGATGAACATCTGCCCGATGCGGTCGATGTCGCGTTGATCGGGGGCGGTATCGTGGGTACGGCATCGGCCTATTATCTGGCGCGGCGGGGCCTGCGCGTGGCGCTGGTGGAAAAGGGCCACGTCGCCTGCGAACAATCGAGCCGCACGTGGGGTTGGTGCCGCCAGAGAACCTTTGGCTCAATTCGAGGCGTAGATTAGGCGGGCGAGCCGGACACATTCTGGGAGTTTCCTAGATTAAAGTTGGCGCTGTGCGTGGCTGCGTCATTTGTAAAGCTCTGGCTCTCCACCAGTTTAGCGAACGAGGGATCGTTCCGGGGGGGCAGGTCATTCCCGTATCAGCCCGTGATATGCCATGCGATCAGAATCGCGGCAAAAGCGATGTAGAGCAGCGCCATGCTGGCCAAGGCACCGCGCGTGATCGAGCCGCGGCGGAACAGGGCAAACATCACCGCAATCGCCACCATCGTGGCCGCCGCCGCGATCAGCAGCGGGGCGCTCAAATGCCACGGGGTGAAGAACAGGCCAAAGGCGGTGGGGATGGTCGCCTGTATCATCATCGCGCCCGTGATATTGGCCAGCGCGAGGCGATACTTGCCTTGCCGCACCCAAATGATGGCATTCATGGTTTCGGGCAATTCGGTGGCAATCGGGCTGAGCAGCAGGGCGAGCAATTGCGGTTTGAGGCCGAGCGCGGGGCCGAGCAATTCAAGCTGTCCGACAAAGCTGCGCGATGCAAAGAAGATCACGACCAAAGCGCCCAGCGTCTGTATTGCCGCCATCGCGCCCGAGGGTTCATCGCGGCGGGGCTGAATTTTGAGCGGTTCGAGTTCTTCGCCCTCTTCGTCCCCCTCGGCCTGCATTTCCTGTCGGACATAGAGCGCATAAGCGGCAAGGAAGGCGATACCGAGCCATGGTTTCCATGCAAAAACGAATAGGCCCAGCGCAATCTTGGCCGCAAACACGACCAGAAACCACGCCTGATCCCGTGAAAGGTGGCGCAAATCATTGCGCAACGCAACTGAGGGCGTCAGCCGTCGCCCACAAGCCATCAATGTCAGCCCCACCGTTGCATAGGCAATGGTCGAAAGCGCCAACGGCCCGCCCAGAGCCGCGCCGATGCCCAGTTCCTTGGACGCCGCCGTCGCCCCGAACGCCACCGCGATCAATGTCACAATGCTTTCGGGCAGCGCCGTGCCAAAGGCGGCAAGGATTGTGCCGGTGGCCTTGGAGCCGAAATTCATCTTCTGGCCGACCCATTCTACGCCATTCACAAAGAATTCGCAGGCCAGATAGATCACCACCGCCGAGCCGATCAGCATGGCAATGTTGAGGATTAAGGCGGGCATCAAAATTCTCCGGGGCCGGACACGGAACACATGAATGCAGCCAGCATCCGGCCCCGGACACTCGCCCATTCATGGTCTCGTCAAGCCGGTTGGGCCGTGCGCGCCATGGACAACCGATCATGCGATTGGCCAAGTTTGTTGACGCGAACCCCGCTGTCGATGCGGGCGACTACTCCCCAAGAAGTGGCCGCGCCTTGGCAAGTTGAGGCCGGCCTGTCAAGTCTGTGGCCTGCCATGGACGCTGGCCATGGCAGTGGAGAAACGCGATTGTCGCGGGACTTGACGAAGCCGCCCCCCTTTGGCCTATCATTACAGGGTGACGGCGGCCACTTCCTCAGCATCGCCCATGACAACGCCCACTCTTTGATGCAAACCGTTGGGCGAGACATCCATGATGCGTTTGTACCCATCGGTTGCCGCCCCGCCTGCCTGTTCGATAAGGAAACTCATCGGATTGGCTTCATAAAGCAGGCGCAGGCGCGCCTTGCCCGTCGTGCGATGATCGGCAGGATACAGGAACACACCGCCCCGTTTCAGGATACGGTGAACATCGGCCACCATGGATGCGGTCCAGCGCATGTTGTAATCGACGCCCAGCGGGCCTTCCGATCCCTGAATGCGTTCCTCGACAAAGCGGCTGACGGCGGGGGACCATTGGCGGCGGCGGGCCATGTTGATGGCAAATTCCTTGTTGCCCGCCGGAATCTGCATCGGGCCGTCGGTCAAGCGCCATGAACCGACTTCGCGGTCCAGCATGAATTCATACACCCCGGTGCCGATGGTCAGCACCAATAGCGTCTGCGGCCCATAGAGCGCATAACCGGCGGCGACCTGCTCGCTGCCCGGTTGCAGGAAATCCTCCTCGGTCACATCCCGCCCCGCGCAGGCTTCGGGCGCGCGCAGCACCGAAAAGATCGTACCCACCGAAAGATCGACGTCAATGTTGCTGGACCCGTCGATCGGATCGAACAGCAACAGATATTCGCCCTTGGGATAGCGGTTGGGGATGCGGTGGATGGTTTCCATTTCTTCGGACGCCATCGCGGCCAGATGCCCGCCCCATTCATTGGCGTCGAGCAGCAGGTCATTGGCGATCACGTCCAGCTTTTTCTGAACCTCACCCTGCACATTCTCGCTGCTCAAGGCGCCCAGCACATCGCCCAGCGCGCCTTTGGCGATGGCATGGCCCACTGCCTTGCACGCACGTGCCACCGTTTCGATCAACAGGCGCAGTTCGGCCGGGCACGGACAACCGGGCATACGCTGTTGTTCGATCAGAAAGCGCGAGAGGGTCATCTGTCGAGGGCCAGTCCCCGGATTGCCACCTGCATCTGTCATCATCAACGAACCTTTTCCTGTGATAGGGCGCCAATCAGCCTGGCCAGATCGGGGCCATGGGCGAAACTGGCGGCATTGGCGATGGTGGCCGGATTGGGCCGCATCCCTGTATAGAGCACAAATTGCTCAACCGCTTGCAAAACAATGACCTCTGCGCCGCAAATCACATTTTACCTCGATTCCTGTGCGGCCCGACCGATAGGGCGTTTGCGGGCATATCAGCGTCCTGTTGCAGAGTTGGGTGCAAAGGCGCGGGCGCTGGAGCCGCGCGCGATCAGCCTGCCCGATAAAACGGTCTTGCGCATGGGCGCATCGGCATGTTCCAGCCGGTCCAGCAGCATGGCCATGGCGGTGCGGCCAATGTCATCGACGGGCTGTTCAATGACGGTCAAACCGTCGCCGATCAGTTCCATCCACTCGCTATTGTCAAAACCGGCCAGGGCAATATCGCGCGGCACCTCCAGATCGAGCGAGCGCAGGGCGCGCAGAATCGATATCAGCATCACGCCATTGCTGGCCACCAAAGCATCGGGGCGGTCCGAGCGCGAGAGCATATCCACGACCGCCTTTTCGGCGTCGCCCGTGGCATGGGGAATCGACAGGGCCTCAACCTCCATGCCCAACGCTTGCGCCGCGCGTTCAAATCCGTTGCGGCGCTCGATCCCGGTGCTGCTGCTGGCCCCGAACAGGCCGGTGATGCGGCGGTGGCCCTGTGCGTAGAGATGTTCGACCAACAGGCCCGCCATGGATTCATTGTCGAGCAGCACACAATCTTCGCGCGCGCCGGGAATGGCGCGGTCGATCAACACCACCGGGCAATCGAGCGCGAGATCACCCGCTCTGGCCACGCGTTGCCGTGAAGGGGCAAGGATGATCCCGGTGACGCGCTCCTGCTGCATCAATTCAAGATACATCGCCTCCTTGGCCGGGTCTTCATCGGTATTGCACAAGATGACGCGCAGGCCCTTGGCCGCGGCAACGGCCTCAATGGCGCGTGACACGGCGGTAAAGAACGGGTTGCGGATGTCGGCCATGATCAGGCCGATTGTGTTGGTATGTTGCGAACGCAGGCGTCGCGCGGCCAGATTGGGGCGATAGCCGGTTGTAATGACGGCAGCCTGAACCCGCGCCTGCATTTCCGCGTCAACCGCCCGTCCGGCCAACACCCGCGAAACCGTGGCGGGCGAGACATTGGCAACCCTTGCGACATCCTTGATACCGACGGCCATCAGAAAACGTTCTCACTTTTCAACGGCCCTATGGCCTCTCCTCCCCTCTATCATGCCCGCATTGTGCCGCAAAACGCAAGGGCTCTTGACAAAAGTTGTGAGAAAACGTTTTCTGCGCCCAACGTGAGAACTGGAGAGATTCTGAAATGCTTCCCGACTCTGCCATCATGTCCCGGAATTCCGGGCTCGTGCGCGTCGATGCGCAGGCCGCCGACAAGGATGACGCGATTCGTCAGGTGGGCCAATTGCTGGTCGCCGCCGGTTGCGTGGCCGCCGGGTACGAAGACAGCATGGTCCGTCGCGAAGCGGTCGCCAACACCTTTCTTGGCGCCGGCGTTGCCATCCCGCATGGTCTGGGCGAGGACAAGGGTTTGGTTCGCCATGACGGCATTGCGATCCTGCAATTGCGCGAAGGGGTCGAATGGAACCCCGGACAGGTCGCACATCTGGTCGTGGGCATCGCCGCCAATTCGGACAGCCATATTGCGATCCTGCGCCGCCTGACGCGGTTAATTCAGGACGAGCCGCGCATCGCCCGCCTGATCGCGACCGATGATGCCGAAGAAATCGCCCGCGCGCTTCAGGAAGACGGCGCGGCGGCCGACGCATCGGCCCCGGTGGCGGATTTTGCGGAGGTGGCGCATTGGGTTGTCGATTATCCATCGGGCCTGCATGCGCGCCCGGCCTCGGCATGGGTGGAGGCGGCGCGCGGTCTTTCGGTCAAATTGCGCGTTCGCCATGGCAGTGAAACCGCCGATCCGCGCAGCCTGGTGTCTTTGCTTCAACTTGGCCTGAAACTGGGCGATGCCGTGGTCATTTCCGCCGAAGGCCCCAATGCCAAGGCCGAACTGGAAAGTTTTGCCAAGGCGATCCGCCGTCTGACTTCGCGTGAGAAAGAAGATGCCGCCCGCGCCGCAGCCAAGGCCAGTGCCCCGGTTCGGGGCTGGAAACCGGCGGGCGATGCCAAAGCCATTGCCGGTGTCGCGGCCAGCCCCGGTCTTGCAATCGGCAAGGTGCATATCCTTGCCGCCGCTGAACTGGTCGTGCCGGATGAGCCGGTGGATTTGGTCGCGGGCGGGGCGATGCTGGATGATGCGTTGACGCGGACACGGGCGCAGATGAAGGCGCTGATCGATGACACCACGCGCCGCCTTGGCGCGGGAGAGGCCGCGATTTTCAAGGCGCAGGCGGATCTTCTCGATGACACGGACCTCATCACGCTGACCTGTCAGTTGATGGTCGAAGGGCACGGGGTGGCATGGTCGTGGGATCAGGCCGTGGGGCGCATTGCGGGGCAATTGTCGGCTCTGGGCAATCCGGTTCTGGCGGCGCGCGCGGCGGATTTGCATGACGTGGGGCGCCGCGTTCTGGCCGCGATTGACTCCTCGCTTTCGGCCGGTTCGCTTGCCGATCTACCCGAAGAACCCTGCGTGTTGATCGCATCGGACCTGTCGCCTTCGGATACGGCAACGCTGGATATATCGCGCGTCGCCGGTTTGGCGACGGCACTGGGCGGGCCGACGTCGCACAGCGCCATTCTGGCCCGCACCTTGGGCTTGCCCTCGATTGTGGCGGGCGGGGCGGACCTCCTCTCGCTGGAGCCGGGCGCGACGGTGATTGTCGATGGCGACAGCGGGCGCGTCTGGCTGGACCCTTCGCCGCAGGATCTGGAATCGGCACGTCGCTGGATGGCTGATATCGCCGATAAGCGCGCCGCCGAAGCCGCCGAACGCAGCCGTCCTGCGATCACCACCGATGGCCATGAAATCATCGTCGCGGCCAATGTGAACCGGCCCGATCAGGTCGAGTTTGCACTGGTTCAGGGCGGCGAGGGCGTGGGCCTGATGCGCACCGAATTCCTGTTCCTTGAACGCGGCGAAAGTCCGGGTGAAGATGAGCAGGAAGAAATCTATCGCGCCATGATCGACGCTTTGGGTGATCGGCCATTGATCGTGCGCGCGCTGGACATCGGCGGGGACAAACAGGTTCCGCATCTCGACCTGCCCAAGGAGGAGAACCCGTTCCTTGGCGTGCGTGGCGCGCGTTTGCTGCTGCGCCGCCCCGATCTGCTCGATCCGCAATTGCGGGCGCTCTATCGTGCGGCGCGGGCGGGTGGGGATCTGTCGATCATGTTCCCGATGATCACCTCGGCATGGGAATTGATCCGCCTTCGCGAACGTTGCGAGGCGATCCGTATCGAGGAGGGCGCCCCCGTTGTCCCTATCGGCATCATGATTGAGGTGCCCGCCGCCGCGGTTCAGGCCAAGGCGCTGGCGGCCCATGCTGATTTCTTTTCCATCGGCACCAATGATTTGACGCAATATGCGCTGGCCATCGACCGCCAAAACCCGGATCTGGCCAGCGAGGCCGACAGTCTGCATCCTGCCGTGTTGCGCCTGATCGCCATGACGGTTGAAGGGGCCAAGGCGCATGACCGTTGGGTGGGCGTGTGCGGCGGGATCGCGGGCGATCCCTTTGGTGCGGCGCTGCTGGTTGGTTTGGGGGTCAGTGAATTGTCGATGACCCCGCGCGACATTCCCGCCGTCAAGGCCCGCATCCGTGCCAGCGACAAGACCGCGCTGGAAACCTTGGCCAAGCGGGCGTTGGAGATGGAAGGCGCGGCGCAAGTCCGTGCGCTGGACGGGGGTGATGCGTGATGCGTATCCACACTGTCACTTTCAACCCTGCTATCGATCAAACCGTCACGCTGGACCATCTGGTTCCGGGCGAGGTCCACCATGCCCGCGCTGTGCGTGAAAACGCCGGGGGCAAAGGCGTCAATGTCGCCAGTTGTCTGGCCGATTGGGGCGCGGATGTCGCGGTTTATGGGTTGCTGGGCATGGACAATGCCGCGCCCTTTGATGCGCTGTTCGCGGCCAAGGGTATTGATGACCACTTTATTCGCGTGGCCGGATCGACGCGGGTCAATCTCAAGCTGGTGGATGATGCCGGCACCACGGACATCAACATGGACGGCATGGCGGCTGACGAAGCCCTTGTCGAAAAAGTCATCAGCCATCTTTGCGTGGCGGTGCGTTCCGGTGATCTGGTTGCGCTGTCGGGCAGTCTGCCGCCCGGATGCCCGCCCGATGTCTATGCCGGATTGGTGGGGCAATTGCGTGATCGCGGTTGCCGCGTTCTGCTCGACACCAGCGGCCTTCCGCTCAAACACGCGCTGGATGCGCGGGTTTTGCCCCATGTGATCAAACCCAACCGCAGCGAATTGGCGGCGTGGACCGGCAATCCGGCCATGGACCGCGACAGCCTTCTGGCCGTGGCCGAAGATTTGCGGCGCCGGGGCGTTGAACTCGTCGTCATTTCGATGGGGGACGAGGGCGCCTTGTTCGTTTCGGCACAGGGCGCTTTGTGCGCGCAAATGGCCATCGGTGGCGTGGCCAGCACGGTTGGCGCGGGCGACGCCATGGTGGCCGGCTTGGCGGCATCGCTGGCCGATGGGCTGGGGCTGGAGGCTCTGGCGCGGCGGGCGACGGCCTTTGCGGTGGGTAAACTGGGCATGATGGGCCCCAATCTTCCCGCGCTGGGCGCGGTACGTGCGTTGGCGCAGGAGGTTTCGATCTGCGCGCTGACCATGGCTTAACGCATTCATATTGGGACGAGGGTAGAATGAGAAAACTCTTTGCCGTGATCGATGCCGGTGGGCGCGATGTGCAGGCCTTGCTGGCCGCAGAAGCCTTGCGCAAGGCGGCGCGGACCGAAGGGCGTTTGATCGAGGTCGCGGTGCGCGGCGAGCGTCAGGCAGTGGATCTAAGCGCGCTGGACGACAACGGACAGGATCTGGCGCTGCTGTTTGTTGGCGCGGCCGATGATGCTCTGGCCCAGCGTGCGGATATCTGTCTGACGCTGGACGCTGTGCTTTCCGATCCAGCCGCCGCTATTCGGGGATCTGGTGGTCAAACACCGACGGTAAAGCCGCGCATCGTGGCGATCACGTCCTGCCCCACGGGCATTGCGCATACATTCATGGCCGCCGAAGGCCTCACCGAAGGCGCGCGCCAATTGGACTATCCGATCCGCATTGAAACGCAGGGGTCGGTGGGCGCAGGCAATCCGTTGACCGCCGATGAGATTGCTCAGGCCGACGTGGTCCTGATCGCCGCCGACCGCGAGGTGGACCGTGCCCGCTTTGCCGGAAAGCGTGTTTTCATCAGCAACACCAAACCGGCCATCACCGGAGGCGCGCGCCTGATCGAACGCGCTCTGGCCGAGGCGCAGGTGCAGGGCGGGGCGCAAGCCGATAATGAGGCCGCGCCAAGCGGCGCCAAGGAGCGCGCCGGACCTTACAAACATCTGATGACAGGCGTGTCTTTCATGCTGCCCTTTGTTGTGGCGGGCGGTTTGTTGATTGCTCTGGCCTTTGCTCTTGGCGGGATCCATGCCAATGACGATTCCGCCGCCGGGACATTGGCCCATGCGCTGTTTGAAATTGGGGCCAAGGCTGGTTTTGCGCTGATGGTGCCCGCACTGGCGGGGTACATTGCCTATTCGGTGGCGGATCGTCCGGGCATTGCACCGGGGATGATCGGCGGGATGATCGCGGCCAATCTGGGCGCGGGCTTTCTTGGCGGGATCGCGGCGGGCTTTATTGCCGGTTACGGGGTGGATGGGCTCAATCGCCTGATCCGCCTGCCCAAAAATCTGGCCGGGTTAAAGCCGGTGCTGATCCTGCCTTTGCTGGGCTCGTTGTTGACGGGGTTGGTGATGATCTATGCCGTGGGGGCGCCGGTGGCTGCGGCTCTGGCTTTCCTCACGGACTGGTTGCGCTCTATGCAGGGTTCCAGCGCGATCCTGCTGGGCGTGATCCTTGGCGCGATGTCGGCCTTTGACATGGGCGGTCCGGTCAACAAGGCGGGCTATGCCTTTTCGGTCGGACTGGTGTCGAGCCAGGTCTATACGCCGATGGCCGCCACGATGGCCGCCGGTATGGTGCCGCCTTTGGGCATCGCGCTGGCCACATTCCTGTTCCGCAACCGCTTTACCGCCGAGGAACGTGAAGCGGGCGGCGCGGCGGGCGTGCTGGGCCTTGCCTTTATCACCGAGGGCGCGATCCCCTTTGCCGCGCGTGATCCGTTTCGCATCATCCCGGCGCTGATGGCCGGATCTGCGGTCGCGGGCGCGATTTCCATGGCCTTTGGTGTTGAACTCAAGGTGCCTCATGGCGGTGTTTTTGTCTTGCCCATTCCCGGCGCGGTGACCCATTTGGCCGCCTATGCGCTGGCCATTGCGGCGGGGACGGGGGTGACGACGCTGTTGGTGGGCCTGCTCAAGCGGGCACCGGCGTCGACCGAGGCCTGAACCTTCATCTTCTGACCTTCGCCGAAAGATCCGGCGCGCGAGGATAATTCTATGCTGCGTAAAACTCTTAAGGGCGCCTGCTGTGCAGGCGTCATCGCCCTCTCCTTGTCTGTTCTGAATGTGCCTGCTGCTATGGCGCAGGAAGCATCCGTCAAGCCGGTACAACCTCTGGCCGATGAAGGCATCACCCTTTCACTCAGCTATACCGGCGAAGCGGCGGGCAATGTCACGGGCGGTCTGCGCCGGGCCAGCGCCTATACCGGACAGGTCTATATGGGCGCCGATTTCGACATGGACCGGATTGTCGGCATCGGCGGCGGCACCGTGCATTTTGCCGTCACCAACCGCCACGGCAAAAGCCTGTCGAATATCGCCATCGGCAATAACACCTCGGTTCAGGAAGTGTGGGGGACGCAAAACACCCATCTGGCCATCCTGACCTATGAGCAGAAATTGCTGAATGGCCGCCTGGACATTGAGGCAGGGCGCAGTCAGGCCAATATTCATTTCCTGAATTCGCCGATCTATTGCAATTTCCAAACGAATTCGACCTGCGGCAATCCGACATTCGTGTTCAAGAACAGCAATTTCACCTATTTTCCGGCATCAAGCTGGATGGTTCATGCCAAGGCCCATCTGACCCCGCAATTGTTCGTCCATGTCGGCGCCTATGAGGTGAACCCAGACCGTAAACAGGCCAATGACAATGGCTTCAGCTTTTCCACCCGCAACGCCACCGGCGTGGTGGTGCCTTGGGAGGCCGGCTATGGCGATGATGCGGGCAAGACGCGTTTGCCGGGGCACTATATCCTTGGCGGATGGATCGACCGGGGGGATTATTCCGATCCCCTGCGTGATGCGAATGGGGCAATTGCGATCATCAGTGGGCAACCGGCGGCAACATTGCATGGCCGTTCGGGTATCTATTTCCGCTTTGATCAGATGCTGACGCGCCCTGATCCGTCGTCAAAGCGTGGTTTGACCCTGTTCGGCGTGGCCATGGCCAATCTGTCGGGGCGGGTCGAGGAAAGTCGCTTTCTGGAACTGGGCCTGTTGCAGACCGGCACATTCCGCGGGCGCGATGCCGATACGCTGGGCTTCCTTATCAATGATCAACAATTCAGCGATCTGGCCATTGAACGCATGCGTGCGGCCCGGATCGCGGCGGGGGGTGATGGGAATATCCGTCGTCACCAATATATGATGGAACTGGCCTATGGCGCGCAGATCAACCCGGCGATCCGCATTTCGCCCAATATCCAATATATCGTGAACCCGGATCAGACCGGCGCGCCATTCCGCAACCGGGATATTGGCAATGCGCTGGTCTTTGGTTTCAAGTTTACGGTCGATGCGCCCACTTTGATGGGCATGATCCGCTAAGCTGACAATCGGGTTCATCCCTCGCTCATCCAATCCGATGCAGAAATAGCGACGGATAGGACGAACGAGGACTGCCTTATGCGCCGCATGCTCGCTTTACACGCTTGCATCTTGGTGATGTTGGCCGCGCCCTCTGCCGGTGCCGCAGATGCGGCGGGCGGCATGGCGCAGCTCAATCGCGAGACGTGGGGATGGGCTCCCGACATTGCCGAACCCGTTGGCCCGGCTTTGCCCCCGGCGGTGCAGGCGCGCATTGATGCCATGCGGATCAGCCAGGAGCCGATGGCGCAACTGGTCATCGACATGGACGCGCAAAACCGCGCGGCCAATCAGATCACCGATGCGCCCACGCGTGAGGCGGCGAAAAAGGCATGGCGTCAGACGCTGAATGACCTGTCGCGAGAGGCAGCCACACGCTCCTTGCTGCGCGACCTCTATTCCCCCGATCAGATGCGCGAACAGATGACGTGGTTCTGGTTCAACCAGTTCAACGTTCATGCGCAAAAGCGGGATATCCGTGCGATGGTGGGTGATTACGAGGATGTGATCCGTGGCCATGCTCTTGGCCGTTTCCGCGACTTGCTGGAGGCGACTTTGCGGCATCCCGCGATGCTGCGCTATCTGGACAATGACCAGAACGCGGTGGGCCATATCAACGAGAATTATGCCCGCGAGATCATGGAATTGCACACGATGGGCGTCGGCTCTGGCTATAGTCAGAAGGATGTTCAGGAACTGGCGCGGATATTGACCGGTGTGGGCGTTCGGCTGCGTCCCGATCCGCCCCGGATGAAGCCGGAATGGCAGGCTCTCTATCTTCGCGATGGATTGTTTGAATTCAATCCCGCCCGCCACGATTTCGGCACCAAGCAATTTCTTGGTCACACGATCAAAGGAGCCGGTTTCGCCGAGGTGGAGCAGGCTCTTGACCTGATTGCCCGTCACCCTGCGACCGCGCGGCGTCTGTCCACCCGGATGGCGATCTATTTCATGGGGGACAATCCGCCCCCCGCCGCTGTCGATGCGATGGTTGCGGCATGGCGCCAGTCGGATGGCGATATTGCGGCGGTTTTGCGCGCAATGAAGGGTGCGCCCGCTTATAAAGCCTCGCTGGGTCATGCGTTCAAGGATCCGGTCCATTATGTCGTGTCGGCGGTCCGTTACGCCTATGGTTCGGGGGCGGGCGGGAACGTTGTCCTCAATGTCGATCCGATGATCCGCTGGCTCAACCGGATGGGGCAGGGGCTCTATGACCGACAAACGCCTGATGGCTATCCCTTGTCCGCATCGTCTTGGACCGGGCCGGGACAGATGGAGGTGCGTTTCGAAATCGCCAAATCCATCGGCAATGGTTCATCGGGCCTGATGCGCCCCGCCGATCCGACAGCGCCCTATCAGCCCGCCATTCCCCCCATGCAGCAGGTGGGTATGGATCAAACCTTCAGCGCGCAAACCCGCGCCGTGCTGGATCAGGCGAAAAGCCCGGCGGAATGGAACATGCTCTTCCTGTCCTCACCCGAATTCATGCGCCGATAGACACTGGCCGGAGACGCGTCATGCCGATGATCACACGCCGCAGCCTGATCCGAAACGCCGCCATTTGCGCGCCCATGCTGCTGGGCGTGCGTGCCTATGCCACGCCGGCGGCACGGGACAGCCGGTTGCTGGTGGTATTTCTGCGCGGTGCCTATGATGCGGCCAATATCATCATCCCGACCAGCAGCGATTTCTATCACGAGGCACGGCCAACGCTTGCCCTGTCCCGCCCGGATCCGGCCAATCCCGATGCGCCCCTGCCGCTGGACGCGGATTGGAGTTTGCACCCTGCGCTTAAAGACAGCATTCTGCCTTTGTGGCAGGCGGGCCAGATTGCCTTCGTCCCCTTTGCCGGAACCGATGATCTAAGCCGCAGCCATTTCGAAACGCAGGACTCCATCGAACTGGGACAAAATATCAACGGGCGGCGTGATTATCAGTCGGGCTTTATGGGGCGTCTGGCGGGGGTTCTGGGGGCGGATCACCCCATCGCCTTTACCGACCAATTGCCGCTGTGTTTTCGCGGCGGACCGGTTGTGCCCAATATCGCGTTGGGCAATGCCGGCGCCAAGCCTTCGATTGATGATCGCCAGAGTGATTTGATCAAGGCCATGTATCGGGGACAGCGCGAAGGCGGTGTCGATCTGGAGGCGGCCATTGGGCAGGGTTTTGCCGTGCGCGACACCGTGTTCCAATCGATCCGCAGCGAGATGGAAGCTGCAGGGCGCGGCGCCATCAGCGCCAAGGGCTTTGAACTTTCCGCCCGGCGGATCGGGCGATTGATGCGTGATCAATATAACCTTGCCTTCGTCGATGTCGGAGGTTGGGACACGCATGTCAATCAAGGCGGTGTCACCGGCAATCTGGCCAATCGCATCGGCGAATTGGGCCGCGCCCTGGCCGGTTTTGTCGAGGCGATCGGGCCAGAAGCCTGGCGTCAGACGACCGTGGCGGTCATATCCGAATTTGGCCGCACCTTTCGCGAAAATGGCGACAAGGGCACAGACCATGGGCACGGCAGCATCTATTGGGTGATGGGCGGCGCGGTTGCCGGCGGGCGGATGGCGGGCGATCAGGTCAAGATCACCCCGGACACACTCAATCAGGGGCGCGATCTGCCGGTGCTGACCGATTATCGCGGGTTGATCGGAGGGATATTGGCGCGGCAATATGGGCTGTCGGCCCGGCAACTGGGCATCGTTTTTCCCGGTGCCGCGGTGGCCGATCTGCGATTGCTGTGAATATCAGGCCGCATCTTTGCCGCGGACCGGGTTGAGCGGGCCTTTGACCGCCCCGATCCATTCGCGCCACAACAGCATCAGCACCGCCATAACCGCTGGCCCCATCACCAGTCCGATCAGGCCCCAGCTTTCCACCCCGCCCAAAATACCCAGCAGCACCCAAAGAAACGGCAGGCGCGTCGATCCGCCGATGAACACCGGCCGCACGAAATGATCCGCGATAAAAACCAGCGACAGGCCGACAACACCCACAATGGCCGCATAGATCATCTGTCCCATGGCGACCAGAATGGCCGAGGCCGCGATCACCGCCACGCTGGCGCCCAAGGGGATGGCCGAGAGCAGCCCCGTGATCAGACCCAGCAACGCGGCATGGCTGACCCCCGTCAGGCCATAAAGCACGCCAAGGATCAACCCTTCGCCAAAGCCGACGATGACCAGTCCATTGACCGTCCCGCGAATGGCCTGAACCGCCTGATCCGCCACATTTTCGCCCGGCAGGCCAAAGGCGCGGCGCGTGCCCCGGCGTAAGCCCTGCGCCACGCTTTCACCATCGCGCAGCAGAAAGAACAGCGTCATCAGCATGAAGCCCAAGAGCAGCAATCGGTGCAGCAGCCCACCAAGGATCTTTTCACCCGTACCCAGCGAAAGTCCCGAAGAAGGCCCGGCATGATGCGAGAGCCGACTGATACCCTCCGGCGTGCTCAGGGCCGATTGCCACCATGCCGCCATCTGTTCGCCATAGGGCAGGTGATGCAAGGCGTCGGGCACCGGAATGCCCTGTGCCCGCGCCACGGCCAGCCATTGCGAGAGCGAAACCGCATCGTGAAACACCGCATTGGCCACCATCACCAGCGGGATCACAAAGATCAGCAGGATCGACAGAGTAAAGAGGGCGGGCAACAAAACCGCCTTGCCGCCGGGCCAGCGCCGGACACAGCGTTGATATAGCGGCCAGAGCGAGACGGCGAAAATACAGCCCCAACCCACCGCATGCAAAAACAGGTGAAGCGTCCACCACCCCGCCATCACCAGCAAGCCTATTGCCAGAATGGCCGCGATCTTTTGTTCGCGTGAGAGCGATTGCGACTTTGGCGAAACCCATGTTCCGGGCGGGGCGTTCTGGGGTTCATCTTCCATCCCCAAAGGTTTAGCCCAACGGTGCGCGGCGCGCCAAGGATGAATTGGAAAAGGGATGTTTTTTAGCCCGCCGCCATGGCCGTGCATGATTGCCGTTCAACGGGAGGCTGGGGGGTGGGGAGCCTCCCGCCGAACGGGGGGCAAATTAGACCTTGCCGCGCAAGGTGATGCCGAACATGCGCGGATCGCCGGGCGTGCCGACGATCAGGCCGCTGTTGCCCGCCTGCACCGTGACATTTTGCAGATAATTGGCCTTGGTCAGGTTGCGCGCGAATAGCTCAACGCCCCAGTGGGCATTGACCCGAACCCCGACCGATCCATTGACCAGAGTATAGCCGGCAATGGTCGTATAGGCGCTGTCGCTCGCCTCGCCATAGATCATGGAGCGGAATGTCGCATCGGCGCGGATGTAGAGCTGGCTTTGCCCCAGATCATGCGTGACCTCGCCGCCCAGCGAGCCGGTCCATTTGGGCAGACCCGGCAGACTCTTGCCCGTCAGATTGCAGGAGGCCGTCGATGAACCCGTCAATTCAATCGGGCACGGCCCCGCCGGATAGGACGCATATCGCCCGTCGGCATAGGCCAGCGACCCGCGCAGGGAAAACCACGGCGCCACCCGCCAGTTGGCGTCCGCCTCCACCCCGCGCACCGTGACGCGCGGAATATTGGCCAGATAGGAGCGCAGCGCGACAACGGCGGCATTGTCCACCACATTGGCCTGAAAGTCGTGGACCACGGTGGAGTACGCCGTCAGATTGAGTGTGGCCCTGCCGCTCAACCACTGGCTTTTGATGCCCGCCTCCCATGTGAAATTGCGTTCCGGGCGGATGACGGCGGTGGAAAGAATGGGGTCGCCGCTGGCATGTCCGGTGACGCCGGCGGGATAGACGGGCAGGCCGGACATATTGATGCCGCCCGACTTTTGCCCGCTGGCGCCGTTGATATAGAATTGCAGATCGCGCGTTGCCTTCCACGCCAGATTGATGCGTCCCGAAAGGCCCTCTTCCGACACGCTGGCGGCGTAATATTGGGCGCGCAGGATCGATGCTTTGTCATTCACCAACGAAGCGGTTGTGGTGGCAAGGCCGCCGCTGACATTGGTGTTATAGGTGCCGTGCTTGGTTTCCCACGTTTCGCGCAGGCCCCCGGTCAACGCGAGGCGCGGCGTGACGTGCCATGTTGCCTCGCCAAATATGGCCATGGAATCGGAATGGAAATCGGTGGTGCCATCCTGTCCATAGCCGTCGAGCAGGTTGGACGGGCGCCCCGAAGGCAACAGCCAGTAGGTGGCCTGCGGGCCATAGATGCTGATGGGATGGCCGACGATCTTTTGATGGAAATAGTAGAGGCCGCCGACATAGTCGATCACGCCCGGATGGGCGTTGGTAAGGCGGATTTCCTGACTGACCTGATCCTGCCGGCTGGGAATATGCTGGGTCATCTGGACCGGGATGCCGGTGTAGTCGCGGTCATTGGCCGCGTCCCAATCCCAAAACCGCCATGCGGTGACCGAGGTGATGGCGAAAGGTCCGCTTTTCAGCTCGGCGATCATGCTGGCGCCGCCTTCCTGCGTATTGGTGCCGACGGCGGCGTCAATATCGGTGACGCGCGAATAGGGATTGGTGGAGGGGACGGCGTAACCCAGTCCCGCAGCCAATGCGGCATATTGCTGGGCCGCCGGTTTCAGCGTCGGCGCCACGCGGACATAGACCTGGGTACAGCATTCGCCCTTGAAACTGGACCAGTCGCCAATCAGGCGGATCGTCAGATTGGGAGAAGGGGTCAGCAGGATTTGACCTCTCAGGGCGGCATTGTCGATGCTGTTTTGATAGGTGCCATAGCGATGGTTCCAGATCACCCCGTCGCGCTTGGTCATCGATCCGGACAGGCGGAAAGCGGCTCGGTCGGCGATCAGGGGCCCGGTGATAGCGCCCTTCACCTGACGGAAATTTTGCTGGCCATAGCTGGCCTCGGCCTCGGCGCCAAAGGTGAAGCTGGGCTTTTGGGTGGCAATGGAAATGGCGCCCGCCGTTGTGTTTTTGCCAAAGACCGTGCCCTGCGGCCCGCGCAAAATTTCGATATGGTCGATGTCAACAAAATCGAAGGCGGCGGTGGCCGGGCGGGCGTGATAGACCTCGTCCACGTAAAAGCCGACACCCGGTTCCAGCCCGTCATTGGCCTGGCTGACCGAAACGACGCTCGACCCAAGGCCACGGATGGTGAAGGCGGTGTTGCGCGGATTGGCGCTGGAATAATTGAGCGAGGGGACCAGCGTGGAAACCTGTTGCAGGTTGACGGTCCGCGTGGCGTTGAGCAGGTCGCCCGTTACCACCGAAAGCGCGGCGGGCACATCCTGCGCCCGTTCGGCGCGGCGGCGGGCGGTTACGGTTATGTCGTCGGGCGAAATTGCGGTGCCTTCATCGGCCGCCTCGGCGTGGGAGGAGGTCAGGAGCATGGCCGCCACATAGGCAGCGCAAAGCAACGCGAATTTCGACGAGCGAACCATATGTTTGATATTTCCCCGAACCTGCTGGCCGAATCTATATCCAATGAAATATAGATTCGGCCTTGGCTAGACTTCAATCGGGCAAAGGGCAATGCCGCTGCGCGCTGCGGTCTGTTGTGATGGGGGGGACAATTTAGGCTATGGGGCGGGCAAGCGGGAATGTGTGGTGATGCGCATTTACTCAACTATATCGATAGACATTATTGTCCGTGAATGGAGTCGATCATGTCTGCCCAATCCGATGCGCCTATTGTCCTGACGGTTCCCGGCCTTGGCAATTCGGGCCCCAACCATTGGCAAACCCTGTGGGAGGAGGCGCATCAGGGATGTTTCCGCGTCAATCTGGGGCAATGGGAAAAGCCGCATCGCAATTCATGGGTCAACCAACTCAATCTGGCCATCCGCAGCGTTGAGGGGCCGGTGGTTCTGGCGGCGCACAGCCTTGGCTGTCACGCGGTGGCGGCTTGGGCCATGATGGAGCCGGATGCGGCGAAGCTGGTGTCGGGCGCTCTTCTGGTCGCGCCGCCAGAGGTTGATTTTTTTCCGTTGGATGCGCGGGTCAGCACATTTTCGCCCACGCCTTCGGGCAAGCTCCCTTTCCCCGCCATCCTTCTGGCCAGCAGCAATGACCCTTATTGCGGGCAACCGGCGGCCAGGGTTCTGGCCCGCATGTGGGGCGCGCAATTTCGCGATGCGGGCGCGATGGGCCATATCAACGCGGCCAGCGGCCTTGGCCGATGGGACGAAGGGTGGCGCATGTTGGCCTCGTTCGGCGTGAAATCCGGCGGGCAGGTTGGGCCGAATTCCGGCCACGCGGCGCGGCCCTAAGCCCGGTCAGATCGCAGGTTTGGCGTTCCCATCATTCCTGTGCATCAGATAACCCGCGGGATGCCTTTCCTTAATCCTTCGATCGCGGCCTGAATTCGGGCGGAAAGATGGCGGCGGGACGAATAGACAGCCCAGATCGATTCATCCGCATGACGGAATTGATCAAGGATGGGTACGATCTGACCCTTCTTTATGTATTCCGAAACATAGAATTCGGGCAAATGACAGATGCCCATATCATCCAGCGCCGCCGCAACAATGGCATTACCGTTGTTGCATTGCCACCTGCCCTGCGCCCGCCAGCGCAGATGTTCGCCGTTCTGGCGGAAATGCCAATCTTCCGAGGTGCCGACCAGACATTCATGCTGGGCCAGATCGCTGATTTTGGTCGGCGTGCCATGTTTTTCCAGATAGGCGGGCGTGGCGCAGGTCAGAAAACGCCGCTGAGCAATCTGGGTGCAGATGAGGCGGGAGTCGGTCAAAGCCCCGGTGCGAATGGCCAGATCATAGCCTTCGGTCAGGATGTCGACCACGCGGTTGGTCAGGTCTAGATGGATCGAAAGCTGTGGGTGATCGCGGCACAGGCGCCGCATCACGGGGGCGATAAAGCGTTCACCCATGGCAACGGGACAGGTGATGCGCAAATTGCCGTGCGGGTCGTTGCCGCTTTCCAATGAGGCAAATGCCTCGTCTCTTTCTGTCACCAGCCGGGCGAATTGCGCCACCATGATCCGCCCGCTGTCGGTCAGTTTGACCACGCGTGTGGTGCGCGTGAACAGGCGTGTTTGCAGCCGTTGTTCCAGACGGTCGATGGCGCGGCTGACGTTGGACGGGGCGGTGTTCAATCTTTCGGCGGCGCGGACAAAGCTGCCCAATTGGGCCACCATCACGGCTTCTTCGATACCTTCCCACGCATTCATTATTGCACCTGTGCATTAATGTATTCCACAGAAGCCCTTTATCCCATTATGGCGAATTATGTAGAGGCAATCGTTCAAATAGGAGATTGCCCATGAAGACCCGCGCCGCCGTTGCCTTTGCGCCCAAAACGCCGCTCGAAATCGTCGAAGTCGATCTCGAAGGCCCCAAGGCTGGCGAGGTGCTGGTCGAGATCATGGCGACGGGCATTTGCCACACCGACGCCTACACGCTGGATGGTTTCGATTCCGAAGGTATCTTCCCCTCGATCCTGGGCCATGAAGGCGCAGGGATCGTGCGCGAAGTGGGCCCGGGCGTGACCAGCGTGGTCCCCGGCGACCATGTGATCCCGCTCTACACCCCCGAATGCCGCCAGTGTAAAAGCTGCCTGTCGGGCAAGACCAACCTGTGCACCGCGATCCGCGCGACACAGGGCAAGGGGCTGATGCCCGACGGCACGACGCGCTTTTCGTATAAGGGCCAGCCGATCTTTCACTACATGGGCTGCTCGACCTTTTCGAACTTCACCGTTCTGCCCGAAATCGCGGTGGCGAAAATCCGCGAGGACGCGCCGTTTCAGTCGGCCTGCTATATCGGCTGCGGCGTGACCACGGGCGTTGGCGCGGTGGTCAACACCGCCAAGGTGCAGGTGGGCGACAATGTTGTGGTCTTTGGCCTCGGCGGCATCGGCCTCAACGTCATTCAGGGCGCGCGTCTGGCCGGCGCGAACAAGATCATCGGCGTGGACATCAACGAGGCCCGCGAGGAATGGGGCCGCAAGTTTGGCATGACCGACTTCCTCAACACGCGGGGCATGAGCCGCGAGGATATTGTGGCCAAGATCGTGCTGATGACCGATGGCGGCGCGGATTACACTTTTGATGCCACCGGCAACACCGAGGTCATGCGCACCGCTCTCGAAGCTTGCCACCGCGGCTGGGGCACCAGCATCATCATCGGTGTGGCAGAAGCGGGCAAGACCATCGAAACCCGCCCGTTCCAGCTGGTGACGGGCCGCAACTGGCGCGGCACGGCCTTTGGCGGGGCCAAGGGCCGCACCGATGTGCCCAAGATCGTCGACATGTACATGACCGGAAAGATCGAGATCGACCCGATGATCACCCATGTCATGGGGTTGGAAGACATCAACACGGCCTTCGATCTGATGCATGAGGGCAAGTCGATCCGCAGCGTCGTAGTGTTCTAAAACCATACCCAACACCCGCAAGTCACATGGCGTCGGTGCCCGGCTCATTCTGGCCGGGTTCTGGCGCCATTTTCTTTGTGCGCAATTTTGCGGGCAATGCGGATGACATGGCGACATGTGACCGCGATTATCGACATCACGACAACAATGCTTCACGCAATTGCTGGCTTATCACTTTCCTCTGACAAGAGCATTAGCGCGTCACACCCGCTGCAAAAGCCTGATAGTAAAACGGCTGATCAAGAGAATAGCCGAAGCTATCAAAAACAAGAAGTGGCGGGCGCAGGAGGAATTTATGAAGAATACTGTTCTTGTCACTGTCGCCATCGCGCTGTCGTCTGTTTCGGTTGCGGCCCATGCTCAAAGCTTTACCGGACCGTTTGTCGGTGTTCAGGGTGGCTGGGAAGAAAATGATGCCCGCAACCCCAATACGGCCATTGGCACAACCCCGGTTACTCAATCAAGCGACACCGGTACGCTGGGCGTTTTCATGGGTTATGACAAGGAAGTCTATCCTCGCATTGTGGTGGGCGCACAGGCCGAACTGAACTTCCCGATCAGCTCGCGCTTTGGCAATGGCATGGCCGCGATTTCGCCCAAGCGCTCGGTCGATCTCTCGCTGCGCGCCGGTTATCTGGTGACGCCCAAGACCCTGGCCTATGTCCGGGGTGGTTATACGAACACGCTGATTGGCGGATTTGCGGCCACGCCCAATGGCAATCTGGCCAATTCGAGCGACCGTGACGGCTGGATGCTGGGCGGCGGCGTGGAGCGCAAGCTGACCGACAAGATCTCGGCCCGCCTTGAATATCGCTACTCCGATCTGAGCGAAGGCGCGGGCAAGCTGGACCGCCATCAGGTTCTGGCAGGCGTCGCCTACCACTTCTGATCAACTGAATGAGCGGTCTGTGGCGTCTCCCCCCACACCCCATCCGGGAAACGGAATACCGCCCGGACCACAGACCGCCCGTTCGTGGGCCAGCGCCGCCTCCCCCCTATCGCTGGCCCACGAACACCGTCCTGTCGACTTTCATTTCGGCCATGACGAAATCGATGAAGCTACGCACAGAGGGCAAGATGCCGCGCGGGGTCGGATAGATCAGATGGACACTATATTCCGGCGTGAACCATTCGGGCATCACGCGGACCAATTCTCCATCATTGAGAGATGCAGCCACCAGAGGTTCGGGCAGGAGCGCAATACCGATGCCCGCCCTTGCGGCCTGCAACTGAACCTGCAGATCCCCGCTGATCAGCCGCGGGTGCAGATCGACGCGGTGTGATTGCCCATCATCATTGACCATCGTCCATCGCGCGGCTTCGTCATACATGTCGGTCAAGCGCGCAATGACGGAAATTGAGTTCAGATCTTCCGGCACAAGAGGCATGCCTGCACCATCCAGAAAGCCCGGATTGGCGACCAGTATTCGCCGGATCCGCCCCACTTCCCGCGCCACAAGGCTGGTGGAGTCGGGCAGTTTGGGCTGGATCGACAGAATGACGTCAAAACTTTCATTCAGAGGGTGGATCAGCCGGTCGGTCGCCTCGACCAGAACCGAGACTTTGGGAAAAGCCTTGAGAAATCCCGGCAGGATTGGCGCCAGATAGTTTTGCGCCAACGTAACCGGGCTGCCGATCCGGATGGTGCCCGTTGGTTCTTTCTGAAATTCCAGCACACTGTCAAATGCGACACGCGCGCCATCCATCACCAGCAAACAGCCCTCGTAAAAGCTCTTGCCCGGTTGGGTCAGCCCTATGCTGCGGGTCGAGCGTTGCAGCAATCTGGCGCCAAGCCTTTCCTCCAGCGCCGCGACATGGCGACTCAGGCGCGCCTTGTCGACGCCGGTTGCGCGTGACGCCGCGGAAAATCCGCCATGTTCGACAACCGCCGCAAAAAAGGCGAAATCGTTCAGATCAATCATGAAATCCCCAACGCGTCATGCTTTTCGCCTGCTCGTGTTGGCCCTCTATGCCGGTGTTACCAATTGCTCAATCAGACCATGGCATTGAGTAGCGAAAGCCTCGGCACAGTGGTAAACTGGCCGCAACGATAAAAAGCAGGAGAGGCCTATGGGCGAGCGGCCAGCCAGCGAATTTGATTTCGCGCTGGGTGAGAACGCGCAGATGATCCGTGACACCACGGCTCGTTTTGCGGCGGCGCGCATTGCACCACTGGCCGCGCGGATGGATGCGCAGGACTGGTTTCCACGCGATGAATTGTGGCCGGCGATGGGCGAATTGGGCCTGCATGGCATCACGGTCGCGCCCGAATGGGGCGGGCTGGGGCTGGGCTATCTGGAACATGTGGTGGCGTGTGAGGAGATCAGCCGCGCCTCTGCCTCGGTCGGTCTTAGCTATGGCGCTCATTCGAACCTGTGCATCAATCAGATCGCCCGCTGGGGCAATGATGCGCAAAAGGCCCGCTATCTGCCCAAACTGATTTCGGGCGAACATGTCGGCGCTCTGGCCATGTCCGAGGTGGGGGCGGGGTCCGATGTTGTCTCGATGAAACTGCGCGCACGGGAATGCGATGGCGGGTTTGTGCTGGATGGCACGAAATTCTGGATCACCAATGCCACCTGCGCCGACACTTTGGTGGTCTATGCCAAGACGGGCGAAGCGATCACGGCCTTTGTGATCGAAAAGGCCATGCCGGGTTTTTCGATCGGTCAAAAGATCGACAAGATGGGCATGCGCGGGTCGCCCACCGCCGAATTGGTGTTTGATGGATGCCATGTGCCGCATGAAAATGTGCTCGGCCCGCTGCATGGCGGGGTTCGTGTGTTGATGAGCGGCCTTGATTATGAGCGCACCGTTCTGGCCGGGGTGCAATTGGGGATCATGCAGGCATGTCTTGACGTCGTTCTGCCTTATATCCGCCAGCGTCAGCAGTTTGGGCAGCCCATCGGCGCGTTTCAACTGATGCAGGCCAAGGTCGCCGACATGTATGTCGCGCTCAATTCGGCGCGGGCCTATGTCTATGCGGTGGCGCGGGCGTGCGATGCGGGCCACACCACCAGACATGATGCCGCCGGCGCCATCCTTCTGGCCAGCGAGAATGCGGTGTGCGTTGCGCTGGAGGCGGTGCAGGCGCTGGGCGGGGCGGGATATACGAAAGACTGGCCGGTGGAGCGTTTTTTGCGCGATGCCAAATTGCTCGATATTGGTGCGGGGACGAATGAGATCCGCCGCATGTTGATCGGGCGTGAATTGATTGGGATTGGCCGATGACCGGGCCTACCCTTGAAACCACAATCACCCGCGATGGCGAGGTATTTCGCGCCAATGACGCGCATCACCGTGCCTTGGCCGAAAAATTGCGCGCCGATGTCGCAGCCGCCGCAATGGGCGGCGGGGAGGATGCGCGCCGCCGCCATGTCGGACGCGGCAAATTGCTTGCGCGTGATCGGATCGACCGGCTGCTCGATCCGGGCAGTCCGTTTCTGGAAATCGGGCAGTTGGCGGCTCATGGCCTGTATGGCGGGGACGTCGCGGGCGCGGGGATCGTTGCAGGGATAGGGCGCGTGGCCGGGCGACAGGTGATGATTGCGGCCAATGATGCCACGGTCAAGGGCGGCACCTATTTCCCGATGACGGTCAAAAAGCATCTGCGGGCGCAGGAAATCGCGCTCGAAAACCATCTGCCCTGCATCTATCTGGTCGACAGCGGCGGAGCCAATCTGCCGCATCAGTCCGATGTCTTTCCCGACCGCGATCACTTTGGCCGGATCTTTTACAATCAGGCGCAAATGTCCGCGCGCGGCATTCCCCAGATCGCCTGCGTCATGGGCAGCTGTACGGCGGGCGGTGCCTATGTTCCGGCCATGTGCGATGAAACCGTGATCGTGCGCGGACAGGGGACGATCTTTCTGGCCGGACCGCCCTTGGTACAGGCAGCGACGGGCGAGATTATCAGCGCCGAGGAACTGGGCGGGGGCGATCTGCACGGGCGCAAATCGGGCGTGGTCGATCATGTGGCCGAAGATGATGATCACGCGATCACCATCCTGCGCGATATTGCGGGCACGTTTGCGCCTCAGACTATGGCGTCGGTCAACCTGCAACCACCGCGTCCGCCCCGATATGACCCATGCGACATTTACGGGATCATTCCGCAGGATGTTCGCGCGCCCTATGATGTGCGCGAAGTGATCGCCCGCATCGTCGATGACAGCGCGATGCACGAATTCAAGCCGCTTTTTGGCGGCACTCTGGTTTGCGGCTTTGCGCATATCCGGGGCATGCCGGTGGCGATATTGGCCAACAATGGCGTGTTGTTCAGCGAAAGCGCGATCAAGGGCGCGCATTTCATCGAACTGGCCTGTCAGCGGCGGATCCCCTTGCTGTTCCTCCAAAATATCAGCGGTTTCATGGTGGGCGGCAAATATGAGGCCGAGGGCATCGCTCGCCATGGGGCCAAACTGGTGACCGCCGTGGCGACGGCCAGCGTGCCCAAGATCACCGTCATGATCGGGGGCAGTTTTGGTGCGGGCAATTACGGCATGTGCGGGCGCGCCTATGGTCCACGGTTTTTGTTCACTTGGCCCAATGCGCGTATATCGGTGATGGGCGGCGAACAGGCGGCCAGCGTTCTGGCCACGGTCCATCGGGATGCGGCGACATGGACGCCCGCGGAGGCCGAAGCCTTTAAGGCACCCATCCGCGCCAAGTATGAGGAGGAGGGCAATCCATGGTATGCCACCGCTCGATTGTGGGATGATGGCATCATCGACCCGGCCCAGACACGCGATGTGTTGGGTCTTGCCTTTGCGGCTGCGCTGAATGCGCCGATCCCGGATCGGGCGCAATTCGGCCTGTTTCGGATGTGATGGGATGATCGGCTCGCTCCTTATCGCCAACCGAGGCGAAATAGCCTGTCGGATCATGCGGACGGCACGGCGCATGGGGATGCAAACCGTCGCGGTCTATTCCGATGCGGATGCCGATGCGCTGCATGTGCGGATGGCGGACCGGGCGGTGCGCATTGGTCCCGCGCCCGCTCGCGACAGCTATTTGCGCGGCGAGCGTATTATCGAGGCGGCTTTGACGTTGGGGGCCGATGCGGTGCATCCCGGCTATGGCTTTTTGTCGGAAAACGCCGATTTTGCGCGGGCGGTGATGGATGCGGGGCTTGTCTGGGTAGGCCCCGACCCCGACAGCATCACCGCCATGGGCCTAAAGGATGAGGCCAAGGCGCGGATGGCCGCCGCCGGCGTCCCCGTGACGCCGGGCTATCTGGGGCAGGATCAGGACCCGGATAATCTGGCGGCGCAGGCGGGTCTTGTCGGCTATCCCGTTCTGATCAAGGCGATTGCGGGCGGCGGCGGCAAGGGGATGCGATTGGTCGCCCAGCCATCCGATTTTCCCGATGCGCTGGCCTCCTGTCGCCGCGAGGCATTGGCCGCCTTTGGCAATGATCGCGTGTTGATCGAGAAATTCATTGAACGCCCCCGCCATATCGAAGTGCAGGTCTTTGGCGACCGGCATGGACATATGGTGCATCTGTTCGAACGCGACTGTTCGCTGCAACGGCGTCATCAAAAGGTGATCGAGGAAGCACCAGCCCCCGGCATGGACGCAGCCATGCGCCAAATCGTGTGTCAGGCCGCGCTCGATGCAGCGCGCGCCGTCGATTACGTGGGCGCGGGAACGGTCGAATTCATTGCCGATGCCAGTGATGGCCTGCGCCCCGACCGTATCTGGTTCATGGAAATGAACACCAGACTTCAGGTCGAACACCCCGTGACCGAGGCGATTACCGGCGTTGATCTGGTCGAATGGCAATTGCGCGTGGCGGCGGGAGAGCCTCTGCCCATGAAACAGGAAGATTTGTCGATCCACGGTTGGGCGATGGAGGCGAGGATCTATGCCGAAGATCCTTTGCGCGGTTTTCTGCCTTCGACGGGCCGGATTGAGGCTTTTGAATTAGGCGGGGATTTGCGGGTTGATACAGGTGTCGAGCGCGGCACCGTCATTTCGCCCTATTACGATCCGATGATTGCCAAATTGACCGCCCATGCCACGACGCGGGACGAGGCGCGGTGCAAACTGGCCGAGGCGCTGGATCGCGCGGTGGTCTGGCCCTTGCGCAGCAATGCCGGGTTTCTGGTCAAGGCGTTGCGACATAGCGAATTTGCAACGGCAAAACATGACACCGGCATGATCGCGCGCGTGGGGGATGGGCTGATGCCTGACCATTTGCCGGGCAGACAGGTGCTCGCCAAAGCCGTCGCGCAATTGGGCGGCGGCGGGGCGTTGCAAGGGTTTCGGCTGAATGCCCCGCGTCAAGCCACGGCGCGAGTGATGTTGGACGGCCAACCGATAGATGTTGAGTTGCACGCGGGGGAGGGCAATTTGAACCAATTGCCCGTTGCGCATGTCTTGGTTTGTGAACATGGCCAGAGCTGGGCCATGACGCCTTTCCGATCCGCGCCGGCCCCGGATGGCGGGACGGGCGATGGCGCGATTTTGGCGCCCATGCCGGGCCATGTCATCGCCATCGAAGTCACCAAAGGGCAGCAGGTTCGCAAGGGCCAGAAGCTGATGACGTTGGAGGCGATGAAGATGGAGCATGGGCTGACCGCGCCTTTTGACGGTGTTGTGGCCGAATTGCCTTTTGTCGCGGGTGCGCAGGTTCAGGAAGGCATGGTGTTGGCGCGAATCTTGGCGACGGAATTGACCGTCAAGGAGGTCTAGATGAGCGGACGCTATTTCGAGGAATGGCAGATCGGCGACCGGATCGACCACCCCATCCATCGCACGGTGACCGAAACCGACAATCTGCTGTTTTCGGCCATGACGCATAATCCCCAACCCCTGCATATTGACGCCGAGGCGGCGCGGGCCAGTGAATTTGGCCAGATTCTGGTCAATGGCACTTTCTCCTTCGCCCTGATGGTTGGGCTGACGGTCGGCGAAACGACACTCGGTACGCTGTTGGCCAATCTGGGTTATGACCGGGTGGTGATGCCAAAGCCGGTCTTTCTGGGCGATACGATGCGGGCGTGCAGCGAGGTGGTGGACCTGCGCGAAAGCCGGTCGCGGCCCATGGCGGGCCTTGTCACGTTTCGCCACGAATTGTGGAACCAGCGTGATGAAATGGTGTGCCAATGTTTGCGCACAGCCCTGTTGCAAAAGCGGCCGGCATGAGGCTGCGCTCCTTGCTCTTTGTCCCCGGTGATCGCCCCGACCGCTTTGACAAGGGGGCGGGATGCGGGGCCGATGCGATCATTCTGGACCTTGAGGATTCGGTTACCCCTATGCGCAAGGCAGAGGCACGGGCGGCGGTGGGTGACTATCTGGCGCGCCCTGGCGCTTTGCCGCGCTTTGTGCGGATCAATCCGGTGGACAGCGGGATGCTGGAGGATGATCTGGCCGCGTTGCGGGGCGCAGATGGCGTGGTCCTGCCCAAGGCGCTGGGCGCTGAAACGGTAAGGCGGTTGGCGGATGGTCTGGATGCGGGGATGCCGATCCTGCCCATCGCAACGGAAACACCGCGCGCGATCTTTGGCCTTGGTTCTTATGGCGAGGTTTCGGATCGGCTTTGCGGCCTGACATGGGGCGCAGAGGACCTGTCCGCCTCTGTCGGCGCCTTGGGCAGCAGGCTGCCCAATGGGGCCTATACGGCGCCCTATCAGATGGTGCGCGCGATGGCCTTGTTTGCCGCCCATGCGGCAGAGGTTGCGGCCATTGAAACGGTCTATCCCGCGATCCGCGATCTGGATGGGTTGGCGGCCTATGCCGCGCGTGGGGCCTATGATGGGTTTACCGGCATGTTGGCGCTGCACCCCGATCAGGTGCCGGTGATCAACGCGGCTTTTACGCCCGGTTCCGATCAGGTGGAAAAGGCGCGGGCGATTGTCGAAGCCTTTGCTGCGCAACCGGGTGCCGGGGTGCTGAGTCTCGACGGGCACATGATCGATGCGCCGCATCTGAAACAGGCGCGAAATATTCTTGCGCGAGCAGGCGAGGCACCTTTCGGGAGATAGCGCAAAATACCCCCGATTTGCCTGATTAGAAGAGCCCGTTGACAGGGGAGGAGAAGAGGAATCTGATCACAAAAAGCGCCAGTATTCAGAGAAAATCCGGCGCAGTTAAGGAGAGAATTGCAAGGGTCGAAACGCGCTCTGGGGCGGCGCGTGATACTTTCAAAAGAAGCTGAAATTCCCGAAGAGCCAGGGATCCATCCTTGCCGCGGGATAAAAGGCCAAGGAGAGGATATGGACAATCAACCCCGGCTCAGCCTGCATATTCCGGAGCCTTTGGCGCGGCCCGGCGACGACCCCGCCTTTGGCGGCATGAAACTTCCCGCGGCCGGTGAAACAAGGCGTCCGCCAGTGGATGCGGGTGAAGCAACGATGCGCGACATGCCCTTCGGGCTTATCCGCGTGATGGGCGAGGATCATCGGGCGATTGGGCCGTGGAACCCGTATCTGGAGCCTGAGATCTTGCTGAAAGGCCTGCGCGCGATGGCTTTGACGCGCGTGTTTGACGACAGGTTGTTCCGCGCCCATCGTCAGGGCAAGACCAGCTTTTATATCAAATCCACCGGCGAGGAAGCGATAGGCGTCGCACAATCCATGATGCTGGACCCGCGTGATATGTGTTTTCCGACATATCGCGTGCTGGGCTGGCTGATGGCGCGGGACTATCCCTTGGTTGATCTGGTCAATCAGATATTTTCCAATGCGGTCGATCCGTTACGTGGGCGGCAATTGCCGACCCTCTATTCGGCGCGGGACTATGGCTTCTATTCGATCTCGGGCAATCTGGGCAACCGGTTTGGCCATGCGGTCGGATGGGCGATGGCTTCGGCCTATAAAGGCGATGACCGGATCGCGCTGGGCTATGTCGGTGAAGGAACGACCGCCGAGGGTGATTTCCACGAGGCCCTGACCTTTGCCAGTGTGTACCGTGCGCCGGTCATCCTATGCGTGACCAACAATCAATGGGCGATTTCCAGCTTTTCCGGCATTGCAGGGGCGGATGAAACCACCTTTGCGGCCAAGGCTCTGGCCTATGGCATTCCGGGGTTGCGGGTGGATGGCAATGACTTTCTGGCCATATGGGCCGCGACGCAATGGGCGGCGCAGCGGGCGCGGCTGAACCTTGGCGCGACATTGATCGAATTGTTCACCTATCGCGCCGCGCCTCATTCCAGCGCCGATGATCCGGCCAAATATCGCCCTGCGCAGGAGGCAAGGGAATGGCCACTGGGCGACCCGATAGATCGGTTGAAGGATCATCTGATTGCCTGCGGTGCGTGGGACATGGATCGCCACGATGCGATGATGGCGACCCTTGATGAAGAAGTGCGCGCCGCCGTCCGTCAGGGCGAAGCCATCGGCACATTGGGCCAGTCCAAGCCGGAATTGAGCGCGATGTTTGACGATGTGTTCAAGGAACCCGACTGGCGCGTGATCGAACAGCGCCGCGAATTGGGGATTTGACGCCATGCCGGTGATGAACATGGTTCAGGCGCTCAACAGCGCGCTGGATGAAAAACTGGGGCAGGACCCCGATGTCCTGATCTTTGGCGAAGACGTAGGCTATTTCGGCGGCGTTTTCCGCGTTACCGACAAATTGCAGGCCAAGCATGGGCTGACCCGATGTTTCGATACGCCGATTGCCGAAGGCGGCATTATCGCCACCGCCATTGGCATGGGCGCCTATGGTCTGCGCCCCGTGGTCGAGATCCAGTTTGCCGATTACATCCTGCCCGCCTTTGATCAATTGGTCAGCGAAGCCGCGCGCCTGCGTTATCGCTCCAATGGGGAGTTCTGGGCGCCACTGACTGTGCGCACGCCCTATGGCGGCGGCATTTTCGGGGGCCAGACGCATAGCCAAAGCCCGGAGGCGATATTCACCCATGTCGTCGGGCTTAAAACGGTGATTCCTTCCAATCCCTATGACGCCAAAGGATTGCTGATCGCGGCGATTGAGGATGATGACCCGGTCATCATGCTGGAGCCCAAGCGGCTGTATAATGGTCCCTTTGACGGCCACCATGAGCGCGCACTGAAAACATGGGCCGATCACCCGATGGCGCAGGTTCCCTCTGGGCTTTACCGCGTCCCCTTGGGCAAGGCGGCGTTGGTGAGGGAAGGCCGCGATGTCACCGTTCTGGCTTATGGCACGATGGTCCATGTCGCGCTGGCCGGGATTGAGGAGGCGGGCGTGGATGCGGAACTGATCGATCTGCGTTCGCTTGTGCCGCTTGATATTGATGCGGTGACGGCATCGGTCAAAAAGACGGGGCGGTGTATCATCCTGCACGAAGCATCACGCTTTGGCGGGTTTGGCGGTGAATTGTCGGCGCTGGTTCAGGAGAGGTGCTTTGATTATCTCAAAGCGCCGATTGACCGGGTGGCCGGTTGGGACACGCCCTATCCTCATGCTTTTGAATGGGACTATTTCCCCGGCCCGGCGCGCGTCATGGCCGCCCTGCGCCGCGCGATGGAGTATTGATCCATGGCTTTATACCAATTCCGCCTGTCCGACATTGGCGAAGGCATTGCCGAGGCAGAAATCGTGGCGTGGCATGTCCAGCCGGGCGACAAAGTGAAAGAGGACCAGAACCTTGTCGATGTGATGACCGACAAGGCGACGGTGGAAATGACATCGCCGGTTGCCGGGACGGTTTTGGCGGTTCACGGCGCGGTCGGTCAAATGATGGCCGTGGGCGGTGTTCTGGTCGATCTGGATTTGGCCGAAACGGCGATGGGAGAGCCGTCGCATCATGCGCCCCTGGCCGCCCCGGCAACCCGCCATCGCGCCAAAGAATTGGGCATTGCGCTGGAACGTGTGACCGGCACCGGGCCGATGGGGCGGATCACGCCCGCTGATCTGGACGCCATGGCCGCCGGGAAAGACGGCCAATCCGTCGAACCATCGCTCGTCAAAGAAATAGCGATCACGGGTCTGAGGCGGAAGATTGCCCAGAGGATGCAGGAAGCCCATCGCCGCATTCCCCAGATCACCTATGTAGAGGAATGCGACCTGACTGAACTGGACGCCTTGCGGGCCGAATTGAACACAGAAGGGCGGGGAAAGCTGACGCTCTTGCCGTTCTTTATCCGGGCCTTGGTCAAAACCCTGTCAGATTTCCCCCAATTCAACGCGCATTTCGATGATGAGCGCGATATCTTGCGCCAGTATGGCGATGTCCATGTCGGTATCGCTGTTCAAACCAAGGCTGGCCTGATGGTTCCGGTCATCCGACATGCCGCAACGCATTCGCTATGGGCATTGTCTGATGAAGTGGCGCGATTGAGCCAGGCGGCGCGTGACGGGACAATCGGGCGTGAGGAATTGACCGGGTCGACGTTTACGATCAGCTCTCTGGGAGCGCTGGGCGGTGTCGCGACCACGCCGATCATCAACGCGCCCGAAGTGGCCATAATCGCCCCGAACCGGATGGTTGCCCGGCCCGTGGCGCAGGGGCAATTCATGGCTTTGCGCCAGATGATGAACCTGTCGAGTTCGTTTGATCACCGGATTATCGACGGCCATGATGCCGCAATGTTTATCCATCGGATTAAGCGGATGCTGGAGCATCCCGCCATGCTGTTCATAGGTGAAAATGCCCGATAACGCCCGCGTATCACCAAGCGCAATTCACAGCACCAAAAGGTAGGGAAAAAGCGTCGGTCTGATCCGCTCACTTGCGAACCCTCTTTACAAGCGAACGGCGCCGGACGATCTTAAGACCAAAATCGATACAGTCCTGAATGATGCCAATGATGTCTCGCAACCGGAGAGCTGGCCAAAGCAGCGCCGTTTCGCATCACACGCAAGGCGATCATGAACGGGATAAAATACGCCGGCAGAAAGCGTATGAGAATGGGAGATCACAATGCTCAAAGAACACGCCACGCGTTCGGTTTGCGCCCATGAGCGGCTGGATTATTGGAACAATCTGGTGGCGGACATGTTTCCGGGCATGACGGTCGATGGCGCGCGCGACATTGATGCCAGTTGGACGGGATGCCGACTGGGTGACTTCGGGGTCAGCCTCGCCCAATCCCAGCGCGCTTCGGTGCGGCGCTGGTCGAGCAACGCGCCACATGCCGGGGGCGAGCGCGGCCTGATCCATTTCCAGTCGCAGGGCTTCAGCGCGACGGAGCAATGCGGGCGCCATGCCGCGCTCTTTTCCGGCGATCTGACCTTTTGCGCGCCCGATGAGCCTTATGGCATCGAGATTTCCGACCGCAATGCGATGTTTGTGATCGATTTTCCATGGGACGTTTTGTCGCAATTCGGCGCAAGCCCCGGCCTGATCCTGCGGCACAGCATGCCCTCGTTGGGGATGTTGCGCGGCTTTATCGCCTCGTTCTTTGCCCAGAACTGGACCAACGACCTTGCGCCTTCGCAAAGCGATGCCTTGGGCGAGGTGTTGATGCGGCTGTTGGTCAATGCCATGCAATCGCGCGAAAGCCTGCGCGAATGCGGGATGGACCTGCGTGAACGCGTGCTGGCTTTTGTCGAGGACAATCTGGCCAATGGGGCTTTGCGTACCGGCTCCATCGCGCAAAGCCTTGGCGTGCCGACGCGTGATGTGCAGATGGTCTTTGCCGAAATGGCCACCACGGCCAGCGATTATATCAACACCCGCCGTCTGGCTCTGGCGGCCGACCGTCTGCGCAAGGGGCTTCGCGGGGCATCGTTGACCGATGTGGCCTATGAATTGGGCTTTTCCGATGCGGCCCATTTCAGCCGCCGTTTCCGCGAACGCTTTGGCGAAACGCCCAGCGGTTATCTCGGCCGTTTCCGGGGGTAGCGGCCGGGCAGCATAGTCGTTCGTTCAAGTGAAATGTGGCCGCGCGTTCAAGACGGCCAATGTTATGGGTGATAGCTTTTCCTCAACAAAGGCGGCCAAAGCGCCGCAACAGGAGAGGAAAAACCATGCGACATCACCTGATGATCACCAGTGCTATGGTCGCCGCGCTGATCGCAGCCCCGGCCATGGCCCAGCAAGCCGCACCGGAACCCGCCATTGGCGAGATCGTTGTCACCGCGCAAAAGCGGTCGGAAAATGTCCAGAACGTGCCGATCGCCATCAGCGCCTTCACCGCCTCGGCGCTGAAAGAACGCTCGGTCACGTCCATCGCCTCGCTCTCGGCGCTGGCGCCCAATGTCAATCTGGATGGGGGCACGCCGTTTTCGGGCTCATCGGCGGTGCTCTCGGCCACGATCCGCGGCATCGGGTCGGATGACTTTGCCTTCAACATCGATCCGGGCGTGGGCATCTATCTCGATGGCGTCTATCTGGCGCGCACGGTGGGCGCCAATCAGGACCTGCCCGATGTTGAGCGGGTCGAAGTGCTCAAAGGCCCGCAAGGCACGCTCTTTGGCCGCAACACCATTGGTGGCGCGATCAGCATCGTCACCCATGATCCCGGCGAGGAGTTCAAGGGCAGCTTTGACGCCACCACCGGCAGTTTCAACATGGTCAAGCTGCGCGCAACGGTCGATGTGCCGATCACCGACAGCCTGTTTTCCTCGCTGACCGTATCGGGCATCAACCGTCAGGGCTTTTTGAAGCGCATCCCCTATCCCGACCAGCGCGCGGGCAATTCGGATGCCTATACCAAATTTGCCAATGCCGATTATGCCAATGGCTCACGCGAGGGCGGCGACAACAGCGTCAGCATGCGTGGCAAGTTGAAATGGGACAATGGCGGCGCGATCACCGCCACATTCACCGGCGACTATACGCGTCAGGACAGCCCGGCGCAGGCCACCAAACTGCTGGGCGTGTTCCCCAATGTGCCCGGCCCGTTTGCCGGAACCACCAATCTGCCCGGCACTGCATTTGACCCCACCTCGACCACGGGCTATCTGTTTGCGGGCCTTTACAATTTCTGCATCGCCAGCACCCCGGCGCAGATTGCCGCGCGCAATGCGCAGGCCCTGTGCGGCCCACGCGGCACCCAATATAATCCGCAATATCAACTGGCCGGCCTTGGCAGCGTCAACACCGATGGCAACCCGCTCAACGATCGGCTGCCGTGGGATTCGCGCTTCCTGATCGCCAACCCAGATCTTAGCTATGCCAGCGGCCCCAGTTTTACCAAGCTGACGGCATGGGGCCTTGGCGGCACGGTGCAGGCCGAGGTCAGCCCGAACCTGACCGTCAAATCGATCACCGCCTATCGCCAGACCAACTGGAAAGGCGGGGTGGATGCCGACGGCTCGCCGCTCTCCTTCCTTGAACTGAGCTTTACCCAGAACCAGTGGCAATTCAGCCAGGAACTGCAATTGCTGGGCCGGGCGTTCGACAAGAAGCTGAACTATGTGCTGGGCGCCTATTATTTCAAGGAAAAGGGCGACCTGCATGACTATGTGAACTTTGCCGAAGGCCTGCTTCAGGTGGACGGCCCCAACAAGTTCAACACCGAAAACTGGGCGCTCTTTGGCCAGATCGATTTCCGCCCCTCCGACCTGATCGGTTTCACCGCAGGCGGGCGCTATACGCAGGAGCGCAAGCTGTTTGAAGGCGGGCAGCAGGATCTGAACGGCGGCAATTACAAGCTGTTCGGCTGTGCGGCGGGCGATGGCACGATTGCGCCCTATGGCAATTTCCCTCTGGCGCCCCCGGTCGCGGCGGGCGGGCCGCCCTGCTATGCGGCGCTGTCCTATCCCAATCCGGCCAATCCGGTGCAGGTCTATGTGCCGGGCGTCAACCGCAAGAGCTTTTCCAATTTCTCGCCCAAGCTCGGGGTCCAACTCCATCCCTCGCGCGACATCATGGTCTATGGCTCGTGGTCCAAGGGTTACAAGACCGGCGGCTGGACCACGCGCCTGACCAACCCGCAGGGCAATGTCGCGCCCGATTTCAACGAGGAAAAAGCCACCACCATCGAGGCGGGCATCAAATCCAGCCTGCTCGACCGCCATCTGCAAGTGAACATGGCCGCCTTCACCACCGACTATAAGGGCGTTCAGCTCAACATCCAGATCGGCACCTCGCCCACCATCGCCAATGCGGGCGATGCGCGGATCAAGGGGCTGGAACTGGAGGTCGTGGCCGCCCCGGTGCGGGGCCTGACCATCAATGGCGCTGTGGGTTATATTGATGCCCATTACACCGCGCTGCTGCCTGCTGCCCTTGTCAATGCCAGCCCCATTCCGGGCATTCAGGCGGGCATTTATGTCGGCGCGCCTTTACCCAAGACGGCCAATTGGAAGATCAATGTCTCGCCCCGTTATGAGATGAAGCTGGGCAATGGCGGGTCGTTTGTGGTGCTGGGCGACTGGACCCACACAACCGAGGTGTGGAACGACATCGCCCGCGCCCTGCTGCTGCGCCGCCCCACCAACGATATGTTCAACGCCAGCATGACCTATAACGCCCCGGACGCCAAATGGTCGCTCACACTGGGCGGGACCAATCTGACCGACACCCGCTATCTGACCAGCGGCGGGCTGAACATCGCGGCGGGCACGGCCTTTGGCACCTATAACCGCCCGCGTGAATGGTACTTGCGCTATGGGATGAAGTTCTGATGGGCACGCCAGCAACAGCCGCCGTTTCAAGAGTGGCGGGCGAGGCACCCCGGCTGGAAAGGGTCATCATCGACGATCCGCGCCCCGGCGAGGTTTTGGTCAAACTGGTGGCGACGGGCGTTTGCCACACCGATATGGTGATGCGCGACGGCCATTTGCCGGTGCCCTTGCCGGTCGTGCTGGGCCATGAGGGCGCGGGCCATGTGGTGGCCGTGGGGCCGGGGGTTGACCATGTGGCGCCCGGCGACGCGGTGGTGCTCTCCTTTGCCAGTTGCGGGGCCTGTCCGTCCTGTGCCCATGACGCGCCGGCCTATTGCCACGCGTTTTTCCCGCGCAACTTTCTGGCCACGCGTGATGATGGTTCCACCGCAATCCACGACGAACAAGGGCCGGTCCACAGCCACATCTTTGGCCAGTCCTCGTTTGCCACCCATGCCATTGCCCATGGGCGCAACACGGTGAAGGTGGACGACGACCTGCCGCTTGAACTGATGGGGCCGCTGGGCTGCGGCTTTCTGACCGGTGCGGGGGCGGTGCTCAATGCGCTGGATGTGTGTGCGGGGCAGAGCATTGCCGTGCTGGGCACAGGGGCGGTGGGCATGGCGGCGATCATGGCCGCGCGCATCCGGGGTGCGGACAGCATCATCGCGGTGGATCGTTCGGCCTCGCGCGTGGCGCTGGCGCTTTCGCTGGGGGCGACGCGGGGCGTGGTGGCCGATGGGCAAAGCCTTGCCGAACATGGGCTGGCGGGTCTGGACCATGTGCTGGACACCACCGGCCATGTGCCCCTGATCGAGGAAGCGATCATGGCGCTTGGCCCACAGGGGCAGGCGGGCTTGCTGGCGGCCTTTGCGCCCGGCGCGCAGGTGAAGCTGGATGCCGCTTTTCTCATGAGCGGCGGGCGCATCGTGCGCGGCATTGTCGAAGGCTCGGCCGATCCGCAAAGCCTGATCCCGCAACTGATTAGCTATTGGCGCGAAGGAATTTTTCCGTTCGAGCGCCTTGTTCAATTCTATCCCTTCGCCGATATCGCACAGGCCATTGCGGCCGGTGAAAGCGGCGCGGTGATCAAACCGATTGTGAGAATGTAATATGGATCAAGCGTTTCGCCTGTTGATTGATGGACGTCTGGTGGATGGAGCGGGACAGATGCCCGTCATCAATCCAGCCACGGGCCGCGCCTTTGCAACCGCCCCGCGCGCGGATCAGGGCCAGTTGGATGCGGCGGTTGCGGCGGCGGGCCGTGCCTTTCCGGGCTGGGCCGCGCGATCCTATGCCGAGCGGCGGGCCTTGATCGAACGCTTTGCCGACGCGGTTGAGGCGCGGTTCGAGGAATTCGCGCGCCTGATGACGATGGAACAGGGCAAGCCGCTGGATCAGGCGCGTGGCGAGGTGGGTGGCACGATTGCCGGGCTGCGCTGGTTTGCCGCGCAGGAAATCGCCCCCCATGTCATCCGCGACACACCAACCGAGCGTATCACCCAGCATCACAGCCCGCTGGGCGTGGTGGCGGCGATCACGCCGTGGAATTTCCCGCTGATCCTGCTGGTGGTCAAATTGGCGCCGGCGCTCATCACCGGCAATGTGGTGATCGCCAAGCCCGCGCCATCCACCCCGCTCACCACGCTTTTGCTGGGTGAGGTGGCCGCCGACATTCTGCCGCCGGGCGTGTTTCAGACGCTGGCCGATGCCAATGATCTGGGCGCGGCTTTGAGCAGTCATCCGGGCGTGGCCCATGTCAGCTTCACCGGATCGACCGCCACGGGCAAGAAGGTTTTGGCCAGCACGGCCGACACGCTTAAGCGCTTTACGCTGGAACTGGGCGGCAATGATGCGGCGCTGGTGCTGGACGATGCCGATGTGGCGACTGCGGCGCCCGCGATTTTTGGCGCGGCCATGGTCAATGCCGGGCAGGTGTGCCTAGCGGCCAAGCGCGTCTATGCCCCGCGCGCGATCTATGATGATCTGTGCGATGCGCTGGGCGATCTGGCGCGCGCCGCCGTGGTGGGCGACGGGCTGGATCAGGGCAGCCAGATTGGCCCGGTCCAGAACGCCGCGCAATATGCCAAGCTGGTCGACTATCTGGCCGAGGCGCGCGAGCAGGGCCGGATCGTGGCCGGAGGCGCACCGATTGAGCGCGAGGGCTATTTCATCGCCCCCACCATCGTGCGCGACTTGCCTGATGATGCGCGGCTGGTGCGTGAGGAACAGTTCGGGCCGGTTCTTCCGGTGTTGGCCTATGACGATCTGGACCAGGCGGTCGCGGCCATCAATGCCAGCGACTATGGGTTGGGCGGCACGATTTGGACCGGCAACCCCGAACGCGGCGAACAGGTGGCCATGCGGATCGACAGTGGCACGGTCTGGGTCAACCGTCATCTCGATCTGCCTTTCGACGTGGCGTTCGGCGGGGCCAAGCAATCGGGCATCGGGCGTCAGCAGGGCATGGAGGGTCTGATCGAATTCACACAGGCCAAAATCATCAACGTCGCCAAGGGTTGAAACGGCCCAGCCGAGAGGACAGACCATGACACAGCCCTTTGTACGCCCCGATGTCGCCGCTTTTCTGGCCGCAGGACAGGCCAGCGGCGATCCGGCCATCAACGAGCTGCCCGTGGCCGAGGCGCGCGCGGCCATTCGCGCCATGGGGCAGGCGCTGGATCTGCCGCCTGAACCGTTGGCGGTGGTGCGGGATCTTGCCTGCGGCGAGATCCCTCTCAGGCTCTATGACATGCGCGAGACACGCGAGGCGGGGCCGCTGATCCTCTATTTCCATGGCGGCGGCTTTGTGTTTGGCGATCTGGACAGCCACGATTCCTTTTGCCGCTTTGTTGCCCGACGCTGTGATCTGCCGGTGTTGGCGGTGGATTATCGTTTGGCGCCTGAACATCCCTTTCCCGCCTTTGCCGAAGATGCCGAAACCGTGGCGCGTTGGGCCGCGACCCAACCGGCCGCGCTGTGCCGTGTGTTGACGGGCCTTGTGACTTGCGGCGACAGCGCGGGCGGGCATATGTCGATCCTTGTCGCCCAGCGGTTGGGGGCGATGCCGGCCGATCTGCCGGTGCTGGCGCAATGGGCGATCTATCCGTTTGTCGGGGCCGGGCGCGACTGGCCCTCGGTTCGCGAATTGGGCGATGGCTATATGTTGACCCAAAGCGCGATGGACTGGTTCGACGCGCTTTGCGCCGCGCCGCCCCTTGACGAGCGCTATAATCTTCTGCGCGGGCCGATCCCCCCAACCCCGCTGGCGATCCAGATGTCGGGCCTTGACCCTTTGCGCGATTCCGGGCGCCATTATGCCGACCGGGCGCGGGCAGTGGGGGCCAGGGTGGTCCAGTTGGAGGCCGAGGGCATGATCCACGGTTTTGTCAACATGCGTGGCGCATTGCCCTCGGCCCAACAGGATGTTGAGGCTATCCTTGCGGCAGGTCTAGCGCTTCTGCCCTAGGGCTTGAGGCGCCATCCGGTGCGAAAGATCCATGTCAGCGCGATCAGGCACAGCGCCATGAACCCGGCGGTGAACCCAAGGCTGGCCCCGACGCCCACATCGCCAAGGCCGTAGAAGCTCCAGCGAAAGCCGCTGACCAGATAGACCACCGGGTTGAACAGGCTGACCGTGCGCCAAGGCTGGGGCAACATGTCGATGGAGTAGAACGCGCCGCCAAGAAAGGTGAGCGGGGTGATGACCAGCGAGGGGATAATAGCCAGCTGTTCAAAGCTCTTGGCCCAGATGCCGATCAGAAATCCGAACAGGCTGAAGGTGAGCGAGGTGAGCAGCAGGAAGGCGACCATCCACACCGGATGCAGGATGCGCACATCGGTGAAAAAGGTGGCAGTGGCCAGAATGATGAGGCCGATCACCACCGACTTGCTGGCCGCCGCGCCAACATATCCGATCACCGCTTCGACGGCGCTGAGGGGCGCGGAGAGGATTTCAAACATCGTGCCGGTGAATTTGGGGAAATAGATGCCGATCGATGCGTTCGAGATGCTTTGTGTGAGCAGGCTGAGCATGATGAGGCCCGGCACGATGAAGGCGCCATAGCCCACCCCGCCGACATGGCTCATGCGTGAGCCGATGGCCCCGCCAAAGACGACGAAATAAAGCGCAGTGGTGATGACGGGCGTGGCGATGCTTTGCCAGACGGTGCGGATCGCGCGGGCCATTTCGGTGCGATATATGGCCCAGATGCCGTGGAGGTTGACCCCGCTCATGCTGCTTCCTCCACCAGATTGACGAATATGTCTTCGAGCGAACTGCGGCTGGTGTCCAGATCGCGATAGGCAAGGCCCAATTCGCCAAGGCGGCGCAGCAGGGCGGGCATGCCGGTGTCTTCCGCCTCGGCGTCAAAGCTGTAGGTGAGGTGCAGCCCGTCCTCGGCCAGTGTCAGTGACCATTCGGCCAATTCGGCGGGAATGGCGGCCAATGGCGTCTGGAGCGTCAGCGTCAATTGCCGTTTGCCCATCTTGCGCATCAGCGCCGCCTTGTCCTCTACCAGCAACAGTCGTCCATGGTTGATGACGCCCACGCGGTCGGCCATTTCCTCGGCTTCCTCGATATAATGCGTGGTCAGGATGATGGTCACGCCCCGCTCGCGCAGGCGTCGCACCAACGCCCACATGTCGCGGCGCAGATTGACGTCCACCCCCGCGGTCGGTTCATCAAGGAACAGCAGTTCCGGCTCGTGGCTCAGCGCCTTGGCAATCATCACGCGGCGCTTCATGCCGCCCGACAACTCCATGGTGCGCGCATGGCGCTTGTCCCACAGCGAGAGGTCGCGCAGGATCTCCTCGATATAGGCCGGGTCGGGCGCCTTGCCAAACAGGCCCCGGCTGAAACGCACCGTGTCGAGCACTGTCGAGAACATATCCAGCGCAATCTCCTGCGGCACCAGGCCGATGCGCTGACGGGCTTCGCGGCGGTCATGGTCTATGTCGAAACCGGCCACGGCGATGGCGCCATTGGTGCGGCTGACCGTGCCGCAAATGATGCTGATGAGGGTCGTTTTGCCCGCACCATTGGGGCCGAGCAGCGCGAAGATTTCGCCGCGTTCAATCGTCAGGTCGACGCCATCAAGCGCCTTGTGGCCGGACTTGTATTGCTTGCCAAGATTGGTGATCGAAAGGATCGGGGGCATGGAGCCTCCTTGTCGGGGGGGTGGGGGCGACGCGAATGGCCGTCGCGCCCAAGATGGCGCGCCCGCACCAGAAGTCCATACCGGCCCGCGCCCGGCGGCCAAATATTTGAAGACGCCTAGGGTCGGTGTTCGAAAACCAGCAAGGTGGATGTGGCCGTGGCGCATAATTGTCCCTCGCCATTGTGCAGGCTGGCCTCGGCGAAAGCGGCCCGGCCCCCGATCGAGAGCAGGCGCCCCGTAGCCCGCACGGTGCCGCTTTTGGCGGTGAGGGGGCGGATATAGGACACTTTGAGTTCGAGCGTGGTGTAGGCATGGCCGGGCCGCAGCGCCGTGTGCGCGGCAATGCCGCAGGCGCTGTCCAGCATGGTGGCGATGAAACCGCCATGCACGGTGCCCATCGGATTATAGGCGCTGCCATCGGGGGTGGCTTCAAACACGCAATGGCCATGATCGGCCTCGACCAGAGCGATGCCCAGCTTTTCGCCCAGCGGCGGCTGTTTGCCCGCCGCCAGCAAGGTTTTGACCTGTTCAAGGCCGGTTGGTGATGTGGTCATGGTTGTTCCTCCTATATGGCTGGCGGGTTCCATCCACCGCCCAGTGCGCGGAATGAGGCGATGGCGCCGCGTGTTGCCGCCGCCCGTGCCTGTATCGCGCCGTCGCTTGTCTCCAGCAGGCGACGGTCTGCATCGAGCACCTCGATCAGGCTGACCATCCCGCCTTTATAGGCCGCCATCGAAGCATCGCGCGCACGCGTCAGCGAGGCTTCGCCATCGTGGAGCGATGCAGCCCGCGCCTCCTGTTGCACCAGTGTCGAGAAAGCATCCTCGACATCCTGCGAGGCGCGCAACACGGCCAGACGATAGGCGGCCAGTGCCTCGGCATGGCGCCCCTTGGACGCGTGGATCTCGGCATCCACCCGGCCAAAGTCGAACAGGCGCCAGCGCAGGCCCATGACACCATTGGCCTGTGTCGCGCCGCCGGTGAACAGGCCGCCCGTGGCGGTAGTGGCGCTCCCCACCAGTCCGCTGAGTGAGAATTTCGGGTAATATTCGGCCACCGCGACCCCGATCCGCGCGTTGGAGGCGGCCAGCATCCTTTCCGCCGCGATAATGTCGGGGCGGCGGCGCAGCATGGCGGCGGGGCCGCCCGCTGTGGCGATGGCGGGTGGGGCGGGGATGGGGGCCTGCGCCGTCAGTTCGGCGCGGGTCGATCCGGGCTGAACACCGATCAGCACATCCAGCGCGTTCATCGCCATGTCCAGTTGATTGTTCAATGCGGGGATCGAGCCGCGCACCTGCGCCAGCGCGCCTTCGGCCTGCCGCAACTGCAATTCCGCCGCGACGCCCTTGCGATATTGCAGGGCGACCAGATCAACGAGGCGCTGCTGCGTATCAAGCTGGGCGCGGGCCACATCGAGCCGCGCCTGAAGCATGCGGATCGTGACATAAGTGTTGGCGATCTGCGCCGCGACCGACAGGCGCACCGCCACCGCGCCCGCTTCGCTGGCCTGCCAATCGGCCCGCGCGGCATCGCGCGCGGCATCGCGGCCCCCGAACAGGTCGATTTCCCAGCTTGCGCCAAGGTCCGCCTCATAGGTTTCGCTGGAGCGCTGGAACCCCGGAAAGGCGCTGCCGATCCGGCCGATGGGCGTTTGCAGCGATTGATAGGTTTCCCCCGCCTGTCCGCTGACCTGTGCCGACGGGAGCAGGGCGGCATTGGCATTTTTAAGCGCGGCGCGGGCCTGAAACACGCGGGCAGCGGCCTGTTGCAGGTCGAGATTTTGCGCAAGCCCCCGTTCGACAAGGCTGGTCAGCAGCGGATCGTTGAACGTGCGCCACCAGTCGGCCAGATCGGCGGTTTGGGCCGAACCATGGCGCGAGGCCACGGCGGCCTCGCCGTGAAAAGCGGGGGCAAGCGCGGAAACCGGCCGGTCATAGCGGGGGCCGGCGGAGCAACCGGCCAGCAGCAGAGGAGCGCCAAAGGCAGGCAGGATCAAAGTTAAAGGCCGCATTTCTTCCTCGCAGCGCCGACGGTTGGTTTGTGACTAATATATTGTTTGGTTACACGTTGTCAATGCGCAGCGTGAAGACTATGGTTGCGCCATGACCAATGCACCCACCGATACCGCCCCGCGCGGCCCGGCCGAACACACCGTGCGCGACCAGATCATCGCGGCGGCCCATGAATGTTTTGCCCGCTATGGCTATGGCAAGACAACGGTTTCCGACCTGGCCAAGGAAATCGGCTTTTCCAAGGCCTATATCTATCGCTTCTTTGAATCCAAGCAGGCTATTGGCGAGGCGATCTGCACCGACAGGCTGGATCAACTGGTGGGCGAGGCGCGCGCCGCGATTGATGAAGGGGGTAGTGCGACGGAAAAATTTAGACGTATGTTCAAGACATTGGTAAATCTAAGCCTGCAACTCTTTTTCGATGACCGCAAGATCTATGAGATTGCCGCGCTCTCGGCGTCCGAGCAATGGGCTTCGGCGCGGACCTATACGGCGACGCTCAAGGCCATGCTGATCGAGATCGTCAAAGAAGGGCGCGAGAATGGCGAGTTTGAGCGAAAAACCCCGCTCGACGAGACCTGCCGCAGCATCTTTTACGCGATGATGCCCTTTATCGATCCGCTGCATTTGGAGCGCAATCTGGACCTGCTGCCCGATGCGCAGGTCGAGGTGTGCGGCCTGATCCTGCGGAGTCTGGCTCCTTGATGCAAAATGTGACCAATTGACAAAAAGGTTACATGAGTACACATGATCCCTCTCTCGTTGGAGGAATCGTGCGTGACGAATCGGTATCGCAAATCTGCTCTCGCCCTGCTGGCCCTGCCCGCGTTTGGACTTTCGGCCTGCCACGGCGCCGACCCTGATCCGCGCGCCCAGCCGCCGTTGGTGCGGGTGATCGCGCCGGCGGCGGCGGGCGATGCCGCGCATGAATTTACCGGCATCATTGCCGCGCGCGTTCAAAGCGATCTGGGGTTTCGCGTCGGGGGCAAGATTACCGAGCGATTGGTCCAGGCCGGGCAGACCGTGCGGCGCGGACAACCATTGATGCGGATCGACCCCACCGATCTGACGCTGGCCACCCGTGCATCGCAGGAAACGGTGCAGGGCGCCCGCGCCCGCGCCACACAAACCGCGGCGGATGAGCGGCGCCTGCGCGATCTGATTGCGGCGGGGGCGGTGTCTGCCTCCGCCTATGATCAGGCCAAGGCCGCCGCCGATGCCGCCCGCGCCCAACTGGCCGCAGCAGAGGCGCAGGCGCGGGTTGCGCATAATGCGGCGGGCTACAGCCTGCTGGTGGCCGATGCGGATGGCACGGTGGTCGAAACGCTGGCCGAACCGGGGCAGGTGGTTGGTGCGGGCCAGATTGTCCTGCGCCTTGCCCGCTCCGGCCCGCGAGAGGCGCTGGTACAATTGCCCGAAACGGTGCGCCCGACCATTGGCTCTCCGGCCAAAGCGCGCACCTATGACGGCGCCCAAGGCTCGGCCACGCTGCGTCAATTGTCCGACGCAGCCAATCCGGCCACGCGCACCTTTGAGGCGCGCTATGTCCTGCATGGCGGGCCCGCACAGGCGCCGTTGGGGGCCACCGTCACGATCTCTCTGGCGCAGGCGGGCCATATGGTGGCGACGCAGGTGCCGCTGGGCGCAATCCGCGATGTGGGCAAGGGGGCGGGGGTCTGGGTGCTGCGCGATGGTACGGCTCCGTCGGTCCATTGGCGCCCGGTCCATATTGCCGCGCTGGCCGAGGAAACCGCGACCATCGACGCCGGGTTAAGGCCGGGCGAGCGCATCGTCGCGATGGGCGCGCATATGTTGCATGACGGCCAGGCCGTCCGGGTGTCGGCGAAATGAGCGGCGGGTCGGAAACCAAGGGTGGGTTTAACCTCTCTGCGCTGGCCGTGCGCGAACAATCGGTGACGCTGTTCTTCCTGATTGCGATTATTCTGGCCGGTGTCTTTGCCTTCCTGAAATTGGGCCGGGCCGAGGATCCGGGCTTTACCATCAAGGTGATGACGGTGGTGACGGCATGGCCGGGCGCCACCGCGCAGGAGATGCAGGATCAGGTGGCCGAACCGCTGGAAAAGCGGCTTCAGGAATTGCGCTGGTATGACCGCAGCGAGACTTTTACCCGGCCCGGCCTTGCCTTCACCACACTGACTTTGCGTGACCAGACGCCGCCCAAGGATGTGCCGGAACAATTCTATCAGGCGCGCAAAAAGATCTCGGACGAGGCGCGCAAGTTGCCGCAAGGCGTGGTCGGTCCCTTTGTTGATGATGAATTTGGCGATGTCAGCTTTGGTCTCTATGCGTTGAAAGCCAAAGGCGTGCCGCAGCGCGATCTGGCGCGCGAAGCCGAAAGGCTGCGTCAGCAATTGCTGCATGTGCCCGGCGTCGACAAGGTCAAGATTCTGGGCGAGCGGCCCGAGCGCATTTATGTCGAATTCGCGCAGGAGCGGCTTACCACGCTGGGTGTCTCGCCCCGCGCGATCTTTGACGCGCTGGCCAAGCAGAACCTGATGACGCCGGCCGGTTCGATCGAAAGCAAGGCGCAGCAGGTCGTCGTCCGTCTGGATGGCGCATTTGATGACCTCTCCAAAATCCGCGACCTGCCCATCATCGCCAATGGTCGCACCTTGCGCCTGTCCGACATTGCCAAGGTCGAGCGAGGCTATGAAGATCCCGCCACTTTCCTGATTCGCAGCGAGGGCGAGTCGGCGCTGATGCTGAGTGTGGTGATGCGCGAGGGCTGGAACGGGCTCGATCTGGGCAAGGCGCTGGCCGCCGAGACCGACAAGATCCGCCAGCAATTACCCTTGGGCATGACGTTGAGCAATGTGACCGACCAGTCGGTCAACATCCGCGATGCCGTCGATCAGTTCATGCACACCTTCATGGAGGCGCTGATCATCGTGATGATCGTCAGCCTTATCAGCCTTGGCTGGCGCGTGGGGATTGTGGTGGCCGCCGCCGTGCCTTTGACGCTGGCGGTGGTGCTGTTGATCATGTGGGCGACGGGACGCGCCTTTGACCGCATCACGCTGGGCGCGCTGATCCTGGCGCTGGGCCTTCTGGTCGATGATGCGATCATTGCCATCGAGATGATGGTGGTGAAGATGGAGGAAGGTTATGACCGCATTCGCGCCTCGGCCTATGCGTGGAGCCATACGGCCGCGCCCATGCTGGCGGGCACGCTGGTCACGGTGATCGGCCTGATGCCGGTGGGTTTTGCCAAGTCCACGGCGGGCGAATATGCGGGCAACATCTTCTGGGTTGTCGGCTTTGCGCTGATCGCCTCATGGTTCGTGGCGGTGATCTTCACGCCCTATATGGGCGTCAAACTGCTGCCCGTGATCAAGCCGGTGGAGGGAGGCCATGCCGCCATCTATCAAACGCCGCGCTATCATCAGGTGCGCGGTATCATCGCATGGGCGGTGCGGCGCAAGAAACTGGTGGCCGGGGCGACCTTTGGGGCGTTTTTGGTGGCGGGCGTGGGTATGGGGCCGGTGAAGAAGCAGTTCTTCCCCACCTCCGACCGGCCCGAATTGCTGGTCGAGGTGCAGATGCCCAAGGGCACCGCCATCGGCCAGACGAGTGAGGCCGCACGGCAGGTGGAAACTTGGCTGCGCCAGCAACCGGAATCGCGCATTGTCACGACCTATGTGGGGCAGGGCGCGCCGCGCTTCTATGTCCCGCTCTCGCCCGAATTGCCCGATCCTTCCTTCGCCAAGATCATAGTGCGCACCGGCAAGGAGGCCGACCGCGATGCCTTGAAACTGCGCCTGCGTCAGGCGGCGGCCAATGGTCTGGCCCCTGCCGCGCGGGTGCGGGCGACGCAATTGGTCTTTGGCCCGCCTTCGCCTTTCCCCGTGGCTTTCCGCGTCAACGGGCCGGACCTTGCTACGGTGCGCACCATTGCCGCGCAGGTGCAGGCGGTGATGCAGGCCGATCCGATGATGCGCACGGTCAATGCCGATTGGGGCGACCGCGTTCCCGCGCTGCATTTCGTGCTGGATCAGGACCGGTTGCAGGCGCTGGGTCTGACATCTGGCGATGTGGCCAATCAGTTGCAGTTCCTGCTCACCGGCGTGACCGTCAGTCAGGCGCGTGAAGACATCCGCACGGTTGATGTCGTGGCGCGCTCGGCGGGCGGGAAAAGACTCGATCCGGCCCACATCGGCGATTACACGCTGGTGGGCGCACAGGGCCAGCGCATCCCCGTCAGTCAGATCGGCAAGATCGAGGTGCGCATGGAGGACCCCATCCTGCAACGCCGCGACCGCGTGCCCACCATCACCGTGCGCGGCGACATTGCCGACGGGCTTCAGCCCCCCGACGTCTCCACCGCGATGCTGGCCAAATTGCAACCGATCATCAAGAGCCTGCCCGCCGGGTATCGCATCGACATGGCCGGTTCGATTGAAGAGGCCGCCAAGGCCAATGCCGCGCTGGCGCCGATCTTTCCGATCATGATCGCGGCGATGATGATCGTCATAATCCTTCAGGTGCGCAGCCTGTCGGCCATGTGGATCGTGCTGTTGACCGCGCCTTTGGGCGTGATCGGGGTGGTGCCCACTTTGCTGCTGACCGGCACGCCCTTTGGGTTCAACGCCATTCTGGGCCTCATCGCGCTGGCGGGCATTTTGATGCGCAATACGTTGATCCTGATCGGCCAGATCCGCGACAATCAGGAGGCGGGCATGAGCCAGTATGATTCCGTTGTCGAAGCCACCGTCCAGCGTTCCCGCCCGGTGATCCTGACCGCGCTGGCCGCGGTGCTGGCCTTTGTGCCGCTGATCAGTTCGGTGTTCTGGGGCTCGATGGCCATCACGCTGATTGGCGGCACGCTGGGGGGTACGGTGCTGACGCTGGTGTTCCTGCCCGCGCTCTATGCGCTGTGGTTCCGCATCCTGCCGCCCGCCGCAGAGCGCATCGAGGCTGCGGCATGAAACTTGTCGCGTTCACCCGCCGTTTGCGCCCTCATCCCGCGCCAGGTCGCGCAAGGCCTCAAAGCAGTTTCCATCGATTGCCTTGCCGACTTCGGCCTCCATGATCGACAAGGCTTTTTCGACCGGAAGAGCGGCGCGATAGGGCCGGTCGGCGGTCAGCGCGTCATAGAAATCGCAGACGGTAATGATCCGGGCTTCCTGCGCGATCAACCTTTCATTCAACCCCAGCGGATAACCCTTGCCGTCCAGTCTTTCATGATGCGCCGCCGCGATCGAGGCCATATCACGCAATGGGCCGATCCGTGAAAGAATGGCCATGGTGTGTGAGGCGTGGCTGCGCATTTCGATCCATTCCGCATCGTCCAGCTTTCCGGGCTTTTCCAGAACCCGACTGGATACCGCCAGCTTGCCCACATCATGCAGGATGGCGGCACGACGCAATTGGCGAACCTCTTGCGACGCCAGCCCCATCTTGTGGCCTAGCCCATGCGCATAATGGCCCACGCGGCCCGAATGGCCGCCTGTGTAGGGGCTTTTGGCGTCAATCACGGCGCCAAACGCTTCGGCAATGTCGTCGAGGTAATCTTCATCGACCGCGATGCGGGTATCTTCCGGTTCAAACGCGCCAATCCGTGCCTCCAGCGTTGGCGCGTTGACTTCCTGCCAGAAGTTTGGATCGGCACCGAGGCGTAGAAAGCTGTCGACGAGCGTTGGATCAAACCAGGTGCCGCGCCGCGCCGCCACCTCGGCCAATGCCGCCTGCGGCCCGGCGGCCTTTTGGAACACGTCGGCCACCTGCGCCAGCAAAGCAAGGCGCGCAGCGAGCGGGATCGCTTCGCCGCTTTGCCCCTGCGGTTTTCCGCTGCCATCCCAATGTTCATCAAGCGCGGCTATGGCTTCTGCCACCGGCTCTGGGAAACGCAGGCGGCGCGCGATATCGGCGCCACGGGTGCAGCGCGTCTGGATCAGGTCGCGCGCGATGTTGGTGCCGTCTTTCAGGATCGTGGCGATAGCACGTGCGCGTGCGGCCAGCGACTGCCCACGGCCCGTGCGGCTGAACACAAAGCGCAACGTGGGGCCAAGGCCTTCGGGAACCAGTTTGTAATCATGTTTGAAGCTGCGATCGTCCGCGAGATAGATTTCGGCGATACGTGCGGCATTGCTGGAACAGCCCAGATCCTTGAGCAGCGTGGCATAATAAACCGTTCGCCGTTCAGCCGAGGACAGGCCGAGCGCCTGAGCGATACGACTGGCGATCCAGCAACTGCGCAGAGAATGGCCTTCCGGCTGTCCCTCGGTCAGGTCGAGCGCGTAAGAGAAGGCGGCCAAGATTTCGCTCAGCGAGGTCGAACCGCAGGAGGACAAGTCGAAGTCGGAGGAAAATGCGTGGCGCATCTGGAAAGGTCCTGAATCTTATGAAGTGCTACCCTAACTTGATGGGATTAATACTGCGTTGCCTGCATTGCGGCCAAATTCAGGCCGGCCGCCAGATCACAGATCTTTGTCGCCCAGCGGTTGACGCGCGCGCGCCGGTTGGGCATCGAGCCGGTGTTTATTCATTGCCCATTTGACCGAAAGGGGTCTTTGTGACGACGCCGTCTTCACCGCAGGATCTGCAAGATCAGTTCGCCCATTGTGTTCAGGTGTTTGGCGGGGTGGCTGCGGCGTCGCGGCGGCTTGGCATCGATGAACGGGCTTTGCGTCGTTTCGTCAATGGCGAACGTCCGATCACTGCCGCCTTGCTCAAAGACACAGCCCAAGTGTTGCGCAACCTGATCGCGCAGGCGACCGAGGTTGAGGCCAATATCACCGCGGCTGCGGCGGGAATGCCCGCGGATCAATAATTCGCGTCACGTACCTGGCGCGGCTGTTAAAGCCGTTCCAGCCATTTTTGCGCCAAGTTCGTCCATTGTCCCGCCGAGCCATTGGCAGGGCCGATGCCGAAACCGTGCTTTCCTTCGGCAAACAGATGCATTTCGGGCGCATGGCCCACCTTCGTCAAAGCGTCTGCCATCATCAGGCTGTTCTGATAAGGCACCGCATCATCGTCGAGCGCATGGACCAGAAACACCGGCGGCGTTTGGGCCGAAACGTGCTGAACCGGCGAGCGGCGTGCGACAAGGGCCGGATCGGGCGCCGGGCCGAGCAGCGTTTGCGCCGACCAGGCATGGGTATAGGGCGCCGTCATGCTGATCACAGGATAGACCAGTATCGCGGCATGGGGCCGCGCATCCATCCCGTCGATGGCGTCGACCGGCGGGGCCAGCTTTTCTTCAAACCCGGTGAGCAGCGAGGCGGCCAGATGGCCCCCGGCGGAAAAACCGATGACGGCGATGTTGGGGTCCGAAACCCCGTCCTGCTCGGCGCGCGAACGGATCACGCGCATGGCGCGCTGTGCATCCATCAACGGCACATCGGCGCGGTCGGCCCAGCCTTCGCCCGGCAGGCGATAGACCAGAACATAGACATGATAGCCCGCCGCATTGAACACGCGGGCCACATCGGCGCCTTCATTGCGGATCGAGACGAAATTATACGCGCCCCCCGGAATGACCAGCAAGGCCTTGCCATTGGGTCGGGCGGCGCGGAACAGGCGCAATTCCGGCTCGGCAATATTGCTCAGAAAGGTTTGCGGCCAGTCGGCGGGACGTACACGCGGCGCGAAACCTTTACCCGGCACGCCGTTGGGCCACAGCGGCAAAGGCTGCGCCTTTTGCCATGGCGCGGGCAGGGGGCCGCTTCCTTGGGGGATCATCAAAGGTGCGGCGGCTTGGGCGGGCTTCGTCATGGCGGCTCCGGCAAGGGCGGCAAATCCGGCCTGTATCGTGCGGCGTCGGTTCCAGAGCAGGGGAATTTCCTTTCGTCACACGTTTTGTGGGCACGGCAACGGCGCACCGATCAGCATGATCGACGCGCCGCATATTGCCAAGATGGTTTTAGTATTTGAAGCCGATACGCACGCCATAGGTGCGCGGCGGGGCATAGCTGGCCGTGGTCGAACTCCACACCGGGACGACAGTGGTGGCGATGCGGCGGTCCTCAACATTGTTCATGAACAGGTTGATATAGGCATGGCCGCTCGGTTCGTCATAGCGCAGGTTGAGATCGGTCTTGGTATAGCCCGCGATGCGGCCCTGCACGGCATTGTCGCTGCTGGCAAAGGTCTTGGACTGGGCATAGAAATCGACCGAGGGCGTGATCTTGCCGCCCGATGCCAGATCAAAGCTGTGGGCATAGCTGAAGCGGGCGGAAAATTGCGGCGCATTGGTCAAACGCTTGCCCGAATAATCCGCCGAGGCCGAGGGGATCGCCGCATAGCCAAGGATCGGGGCAAAGATGTTGTACATCGTATCGGCCGAATGCAAATTGTCCGACGCGCCGGGGAAGCTGAGATATTCCGCCACCATATAGGCCACATAGCCCGAGAATGTGTCGTTCCGTGTGGGACGATACGATGTTTCCAGATCCACACCGCGAATACGCGCCTTGGCCGCATTGGTGGTGACGGCAATCGGTCCCTGCACGGGATCGACCACGATGGAGGAAACCTGAAGGTTCTTGTAATCCATCTGATAGCCGGTCAGGCCGATGAACAGGCGATCACCCAGCAATTTGGCGCGCAGGCCCGCTTCGTAATTGGTCACGGTTTCGGGCGCGTATTGACGATAGGCCACCGGATTGCCGCTGGATTGCAGGCCGCCCCCGCGATAGCCGGTCGAAACCGTGGCATAGGCCAGAATGCCCGGCGTCAGGTCATAATCCAGCCCGGCCTTCCAACTGACCTTGCTGAAGCTGGCCTCGGCGCGGCCCCGATCATCGGTATAGGCGATGGCAAAACCGCCGGGGCAGGCCGAGGCGTTGAGCGTGGCGCGGGTGACAGTGGCGCCGGGGCAGACCAATTGCTGTTCGCGCCCGTTCACATCATCCCACGTGGCGCGCACGCCCGCCGTGGCGCGCAGGCGATCGGTCAGCGAGAAAGTGCCCTGGCCAAACAGGGCGCGCGATTTGCTGCCTTCGCCCGAATAGGTGTTGACCACGTCCACCGCGTTGATCGTGCCGATCTGATTGCCGGTGCTGGCCACCAGCGGGCCAAAGATGTTGTAAACGCCGGCAAAGGGCGCGGGCGCAGTGTTGCCCGCATGCAGCAGGCGCTGGCCCGAGGGGATCTCGTCCTGATAGATATAGGCGCCCGCCACCAGCTTGACCGGCCCACGCTGGAAATTGACGTCCAGTTCGTGCGACCAGCTGTTGGTCTTGTGGTTGACATATTCCTGCGAAAACACGCCCGAGGCCGCCGCCACACCATTGTTCACCAGCGAAGAATAGCCAGCCAGCCAAGTCAGGCTGAGGCTGTCGGTCGCCTGCCACATCAGCTTGGAGCGTACATCATAGCTCTTGACGTTGATGCGGTTGTTGCGGACCTGATCCAGCCCCGGATTGACCGTGTCAAAGCGGGTCGGAACGATCGTGACCGGGCCAAAGCTGCCGGTGTTCAGATTGGCCTGCGGATAGTAATTGTAATTGCGCAGATAGACGGCGGGAACCGTGCCGTTGTTTTCGGCATAAGAGCCCGACACGCGCCATGTCAGCGTGGGCGTGATCGCCCATTTCGCGGTCAGGCGCACGCCGCCCAGATCGGTCTGGTCGAAACGCGCGGTGCCCAGTTGCGGGCCATAGCCATCGTTCACCTGTCGAAAGGCGGCAATGCGCAGGCCAAACGTATCACTGACCGGCAGATCGACCGCCGCCTGTGCGCGGATGTCGTTAAAGCGGCCATATTGCAGGCTGGCGCTGCCGCCCAGATGCTTGCCCGGATCGGCGGTGTTGATGTTGACCACGCCCGCCGTCGCGTTGCGGCCATAAACGGTGCCCTGCGGCCCGCGCAGCACCTCGACCGAGCCGATGTCGAACATGGCCAGACCCAGCGCCACCGAGGAGGGATTGTAGATCCCGTCAAACTGGGTGGCGACGGTCGAATAGCCCGAAAAACCGTTGTTGCTGCCGATGCCGCGAATGGAAAAGCCGTTCTGGCTGAGTTGCAGCGAGGGTACGGTCGAAACCAGACGATCGGCGCTGGTGATGGATTGGCGATCAAGCGCGGCCTGTGAAACGACGCTGACGGCGATCGGCGCTTTGGAGATCTTTTCGCTGCTCTTTTGCGCGGTCACTACGATTTCGGTGGTCAGTTGGTCGTTTGCCGCCGTGGCATTCTGCGCAAAAGCAGGGGTGGCCAAAGGAATCAGCGCGGCGCTGGTGAGTAGAATGGCGGAATTTTTCATGGCGTCCTCCCGGGATCATACCTGTGTTTTTTGGCGCCGGGTGCGGCGCCACTCTCCTGACGGCTGCTGCAATGAGTCGCTGCTCTTGCGCAACCGATTGAGCATCTGTTACAATCGATAGCATTCGTTGCCTAGTGGGAATTTTCAAGCGTCAATTCCGCTCATGGATGGTGCAATTTTTGGCCTAATTTGCTGATAAATGGTGCTTATCTCTGGCAATCCGTGATGAGGGAGGGAATTTTATGGACAAACGTTTGCAATGTGTGGCCGATTCGCCTCACCCATTGACCTTCTGCTGGACCGTCGCCCATGTGGCGGGACTGTATCCAACCGCAGAAAATACAATCCCTGCCTTTATATCGGGCCACTGCGCCCCGCGCCTGCCCGGTCTGGATATTTGGGATATGTGGCCGGTGGAGAACCTTGAAGGCCATGCACACACCTTTGCGCAAGGAGCGCTGTGGCTGGCGCTCGCCGCCCCGGTTCTGCCCGATCCCGAAGATCGCCATGCCATTGCGCGTATCCACCTTCTTCTTGAGGCGGCGGACGGTTCAGGCTGGACCGATTGCGGCCCCGCTTTTCCCGATGGCCATACGCCGGGCAGCCGCGAATGGTCGGGCAGCGCGCTATTTGACGCCCACGATGGCCGCGTACGCTGCTGGTTTACCGCAGCAGGCCGCCGCGATGAGGCAAGCCCCACTTTTGAACAGCGCCTGTTCGTGACGCAGGGTGTGCTCCAATGGCATGGCGACAGGCCCGTCCTGCTTGACTGGAGCGAACCCGCCGAAGTCGCCGCCGCCGATGGCGAGATCTATCTGAAAGTGCGCGGTAGCGCGGGCGGCGCAGGCACGATCAAGGCTTTCCGTGATCCATGCTATTTTCAAGACCCACGCAGCGGCGAGCATTTCCTTTTCTTCACAGCGTCAAAAGCGGCTTCCGCCTCGCCATGGAATGGGGTGATCGGTGTGGCCCATTCGCTCGCCGGGCCGGATGGGCCGTGGCGCCTGCTGCCCCCGGTGGTGGATGGCGATGGGCTGAACAATGAGTTGGAGCGCCCCCATATGCGCTATCAGGGAGGCCATTATTACCTCTTTTGGTCCACCCAGCGCAAAGTCTTTGCCGAGGATGGGCCGCAGGGGCCAACGGGGCTGTATGGCGTGGTGGGCGAGGGGCCGTTGGGGCCGTTCCGCCCGATCAATGGCGACACTTTGGTGGCGGGCAATCCGGAGGAAGCCCCGTGGCAGGCCTATAGCTGGTGGGTCTTGGGCGACGGGCGCGTGACCAGCTTTGCCGACCTGCCCGGTGTAGCGCCGGACGGCGCACCATCGGATGCCGAAGGCCGCCGCCGCGCCTTTGGCGGCACTCTGGCGCCATGGTTCACCCTTGAACTCAGGGGCGACACCAGCCGGATTCAGGTCGATTCACGCTGAATCAAGTGCGGGTCGATCAGCACACTGCTGGTCGGCTCGCCCGCCATGCGTTTGAGCAGGAGATCGACCATCACCCTTGCGCCATGGCGCAACTGCTGGTCAATTGTCGTCAATGGCGGCGAAACCAGTTCGCCCAGCGGCAGGCCGTCATAGCCGATCACCTTGACCTGTTCGGGCACGCGCAGTCCCATTGTGCCAAGCGCGCGGATCACGCTGATTGCGGTCACGTCCGATGCCGCCACCACGCCGTCGGGCATCACCGGCAAGGCGCGCAGCAAACCCAGCGCATCGTCATAGGCCGCCGCCGGTTCGCAATGCGAAGGCATAATCTGCAATTCCTCGCCCCGCCCGGCGATGGCCAGCGCTTGTCGCACGCCATCCAGTCGGGCGCCAAATTCCGGCCCTTCGACCGGCCCCATATAGGCGATGCGTCGACAGCCGCGCTCCATCAGATGTCGCGCCGCCATCATCCCGCCCGCGCGATTGTCCGATCCCACCGAGCAATGGTGTTGCCCCGAAACCTGACCGCCCCACACCACCATGGGGTGATAGGCCAGCGAAGTCGCCTCGATCACCGCCAGCTGATTGGATTGACCGATGATCAGCACACCATCGACCCGGCCCGACCGCGCATAATTCTCGATCCAGCGCCCATCGGACGGGATGACGCGCGAAAGCAGCAGGTCATAGCCCTGATCGGCCAGAGCATCAGCCAAATAGCCGCTCATCGTGTTGAAGAATGGATCGGACAGATGCTGAAGATCATCATGGCCCAGCGGCACCAGCATGCCCACCGTGCAGGTCCTGCGCATCCGCATGTTGCGCGCCAACTGATTGGGCTGATAACCCAGCTTTTGCGCCAGTGTGATGATCCGCTCACGCGTTTTGGGGCTGACCCGGCCCGAACCGGAAAGCGCGCGCGACACCGTGCCCGCCGTAACCCCGGCCAGTTCGGCCAATTGTTTGATATTGGTCGGGCTGTTCAATCCATTGGCTCCATGTTCACGCCTGTCGTTCTATCGCCGCGCTCCGTTCGGGCAAGCAAAACCGGGTCAAATCCCAAATGCGCGCCGATAGGCGGCCGACCGCGCCGCCAGAACCTGCCGCGAGACCCATGCGCCGGGCATCACCTTGTCAAACCCATGAAACGCGCCGGGCAGAACCAGCAGTTCGGCGGGTACGCCACTGGCCGTCAATCGCTCGGCATAGGCGATGTCCTCGCGGGTGAAGAGGTCGATGGAGCCCACCGCGATAAAGGCAGGGGGCAAACCGGCAAGGCTGGCGGCGCGGGCGGGGACGGCGCGGCGGGGCACCTGGGCCTGACCCGGCGTCTGGCCCAAAAAGGCGCGCCAGCCATAGCGGTTGGCATCGCCATCCCACCCGATACAACCCAGCCCTGGCGCGGGATGCCATGTCGATCCGGTCCGATCATCCAGCATCGGATAGATCAGGCATTGGAAGGCCACCGGCACTTCGCCGCGGTCGCGGGCCGTTTGCGCCAGCAGCGCGGCATGGCCTCCGCCCGCGCTTTCGCCCGCCACCGCGATCCGCGCCCGGTCCACGCCCAACGCGGCGGCGTTATGGTAAAGCCAGAGCAGGCCCGCATAGGTCTGCTCCATTGAAACGGACCAGATCGCTTCGGGCGCGAGGGAATATTCAACCGAGACGATGACGCAATCCAATTCGCGCGCCAGATCGATCAGTCCGCCGATTTCCAGCAAAGCCGAGCCGGTGATGAAACCCCCGCCATGGGTGTGCAGAATGGCCGGGCGCGGCGCGGCGTTCGGCTTTTCATTCACCACATAAAGCTTCACCTCGCCCAACCCCTTGCCGACGGGCGCCATGGCGGTGCGGATTGGCACGGCGGGATGTTCGGGCAGGGCCGCCTTGGCAATCGGCCCGCGCAGCATGGGCAATTTGGACGGGCCCATCGGATAGAAGCCGCTGGTCATGGCGATGATCTGTTTGGCCGCCTCGCGCAGTTCCGGATCGACAAAGGGGAGCCCGGCAGCCCCGCCCGTTTCCTTGGCGCACAGCGATCCGCCCGGTAGCAGGGCGACGGCGGCGCCCGCCATCATACGCATGGCGGTGCGGCGATCGGGCGCGAAAATGTTCTTGTCCATCTCAGTCATCCTTGGAATGCACAAACGTTTGCCTTACCATAGCTGACAATCACAGCTGTTGGGAGACTCTATCGTGCCTGTTCTGAAAATCGCCACCGCTTTGGCCCTGACGCTGGCTCCGGTGGCCGTGGCGGCGCAACCCGCGCCGCAACTGGAATTCATGTTTGAGGCCGAGGTCCTGCTGGCCCCGCGTGTTGATGTCGGCGGCACCGCCTTTGGTCAGCGCGGCTATATACCCATCATCGGCGGCACGTTTTCCGGCCCCGCGATCAAGGGCAAGGTCGTGCCGGGCGGATGGGATTGGCAATTGCAGACATCGGCGGGGTGCAGCAGCCTGCACGCTGATTATTTCCTCCAAACCGACGATGGCGTGATGTTCAATGTGGTCAACCATGGCCAGTTCTGCCTTGAAAAGGGCCAGCCTTTCACGCCCGCCTTTACCCAGCCCCGGTTTGAGGCGCCGATGGGGCGCTATGGCTGGCTTAACCATGGCGCCTGGATCAGCCGGTTGGAAGGGGGCAAGGATCCGGCCCATCCCTCGGTGGTGATCCGTTTCTATCGGGCGCGTTAGGCGTCAGCTACAAGTGAAGCTTTCCGCCTTTTCCGGGTCACCGCCGCGATAGCGGGCGATTTTGGGAAAGGCGCAAAGCGGGCGTTTCCGGCCCGGAAAGGGCGAGGTGGGGCCTGCGTGGGCGATAATCTTTTCAGGCGCGCGATGCTGTTCAACCCATGCGACCATGGCGTCAAAGGCGGCATATTGATCGGTGGCCGGGCCTCCGGTGCAATGGTTCATGCCCGGCACGGCGAAAAAGCGCGTGCCCGCCCGCGCCGCACGGCCGCCCCGCGCCAGCATCGCGCGATACCAATCCAGCGTGTCGGCGATGGAGAACACCGGGTCCGACCCGCCATGCAGCACCATCAATCGTCCGCCATGGCCCAGAAAGCCCGATAGGTCGGTCGAGCGGGCCGAGACATCTTCCCATCCCGATGTGACGAAATCACCGCCGCGCGCCAGAATGCCCTGTTCGGCCCGGTCCAGATCGAGCGCCATCTGAAAGGCCAGCCCGCCTTCTGCGCCGGGGGCCAAAGCCTGCGGCGGCACCGAGAAAACCGAGGCCAGCGCGCCCGCTCCCATCAGCATATTAAGCGAGGGAACGCGCCCGTCGGCGGTCCCCAATTGCCAGATACGCCAGTCGGCCGCGCCCCATCCGGCATCCCATGGGAACCCGGCATAGATGCTCTGGCCGCGGCTGTTGCGCGGGCCGTCATGCACGCGTTGCAGGGCGGTGATCTGCTCGCCGGTCAGGCAGGCGTTGGTCTTGGTGCCTTTGCACCGGATGGCGTTAATGGCGGGCAGAACCCGTGCCGAGGTGCATTGGCCCACCGCCAGAATCATGCCATCGGCCAACCCGTCCAGCTTGTCGCAGGCGCGCAGCATTGCCTTGCGGGCCAAAGCGAAATCGCCATCGGAAAACCCCTGCGCAATGTTGAGCGGGGTCAGCGGCCCATGGCCATTGGCGGCCGAGAAAGCAAAACTCTTGGTGTTCCACGCCTCGCCAATGGCGGCGCGGGGCAGCGACATGCCCGGCGCCGTCACCACCACGCCGTCAAACAGGCTGGGGTATCGCTGGACCAGCGCCATGCCTTCCTGACCGCCTTTGGAGCAGCCGACGAAATAGCTGTGCTTTGGTGCCTTGCCATAACGGGCGGCGATCACCTTGCGCGCGGCCAGCACCGATTTTTGCAGCGAGGCATGGCCATAATTGACGCGGGCCAAAGGATCGAAGCCAAAGGCCAAAGTGCCGCCACGCTTGGGGTCGAAATTGGCGATATTGTCATGGCCCGAATCCTGCGACAACACGGCATAGCCGCGCGCCAGAGCCGGAGGTGAGACACCCATTCCGCCCACCGCATCGCCCAACTCGCCATCGCTGCCCCCGCCGCCCTGAAAGAAGAAGCTGCCGTTCCATGCCTCGGGCAGGCGCAGGTGAAAGCGGATGGCATAATGCTGGCCATCGGACCCCACGCGTTGCTCGGTGTGGCCGATCACCTCGCAATGGGCGGGCAGGATCGGGGCAGGAGGCGGGGTGACGCCGGGGGGAACCGGGCTGGTCGGTCCGGGGCCTGCGGCATTGTGACGGGCGCTCTCTATCACCAGATCGGTCAGGGGGGCTTGGGCCAGTGCGGTGCAGCCTGTGGCACTCGCTGCCTGAGCGGAGCTGAACGTGATGGCGCAGCCGGTCAGGAACAGGCCTGACCGTATCGCGGCGGAAATGAGGAGGCTGTGTCGCATGGCCGGATGATAGCATGAGCAAACGTTTGTGCAAGGGGCGCTGCATCATGCCATGGTGACATGACTGCGTGGCTCCGGCGCAGTTCGCCTTGCCTATCCTCGTTCAGCAATTTCCCATATCAGGCGCTCCTGCCGGTCAGGATCATGAGCCAGAACCGACGTTTTATCGAGGACCATTGTTGCCCGTTCCTCCGGCATGTAGCGCGGCCACAGGGGAAGGCCAGCGCCCTTTGGCGCACCGCCTCGCACAAAGCTGACCATCGCGCTGTGCATGGCATCGGCCAGCGGTTGGTCCGCATTGGAAAGGCCAAAGAAGGCAACAATCCCGGGCGCTTTCAGATGGTCAAACGTGAAGGGAACATCGAGGACATGCGGCGAAAGCCCCTTGAAGGGGCCACCTGGCGCCGGATAGGTCAGCCGATAGCGCCAGACATTGGCCCCGCGTCGCGCATGGGCCTGTGCGATACGCAGGCCGGGCATGCCATATTCCTCCGCCGTCAACAGTCGCCAATGACGTTCAGCGTCGGTCAGTGCGGGAAAAGCAGCAGCATAGGCCTGATCGAGAGCGGCCATGCGCGCCATGCTTTCATTGGCCACGGATTGCGTGCGCAAGGGTCCTGCGGCCTGATTGGCCGGTAAAAACAGCCGACTTTCATCCGCATTGCTGCCGATCAGCATCGGGATCGGCGGTGCCTTTGCCGATGCGATCCGGTCGAGTGGGACCATCGGCAAGGTGTGGCCATCGACCATCGGGCGGAATGGGAAATTACCCGGCCATGCCGATTTTGCCGATGATTGCGCGGCAAGGATATGATCCATGTCCGCCGTAAGCAATTTGTCCGAACCGCCCAGCTTTTCCGCATAGAGGCGGGCAAAATTTTCTGCCTCCATGCGGTTGTGCACCGTTTGCGCGCCGCCGCTGAACAGGGCAGCGCGGGCGTAAAGTCCATCCGCCATCGGCATGCCGATCAGAGTGCCGACATTTTTCCCGCCCGCCGATTCGCCCGCAATGGTAACGCGGCGCGGATCGCCGCCGAAACCGGCAATATTGGCCCGAACCCAACGCAGAGCCAGCACCAGATCGGTAACGCCAAGGTTGGCGCTGCCCGCATAATCGGCGCCGAGCAGCCCGCCCAATTCCATAAAGCCCAAAGCGCCGAGCCGGTAATTGACCGTTACGCAAACCACACCGTCATCGGCAAAGCGATCGCCCGCCGTCAGCGCTTCTCCGCTCCATCCCGCTTCATTGGCGCCGCCGTGTATATACACCAGCACCGGATGCGGCCCCGCCGATGCCGGTGCCCAGATGTTGAGATGGAGGCAATCCTCGCTCATTCGGCCGGGCAAGGGCGTCATGCCCGGCAATTGGGGGGCGACGGCCGCAGGGCCGGTGGCATCCAGCACATCGCGCCGTTTGCGGGCCATGACGGCGGGTTTGAAGCGTGCCGCATGGCCATAGGGGATGCCGGTAAAGATACGGATGCCTCCTTCGACTCTGCCTCGCACCAACCCTTGCGCGGTGGCGACGGTCAGTCGCTGGGCGCCGGCGCCGTGCAACGGACCCGCGAGCGGGGCCGAGGTCAGCAGGCCGAGCATGGTTCTGCGGTTGATCCGATAGGTCATTTCGGGCGCCTTTCTGATGGAGGGAGCTGTGCGCAAGGTTTGGAAAGAGGCCAAAGGTGCGCTTTTTTTATCGTTGCGGATTCCTGTTCGTTGAGGTCGGAATAAGAGGAAATTTTAATTTTGTATACAAAACTGGCGTCTGTCGTCGGGGATATGGGGTATTTTGCAGATGGCTATGGTTTGACGGCAGGGTTTTGTGCGCAATTTATGGATTATCGTAATATTGCGCATACAATTATGAGATTCATGTTTGACAGTACGCTGACTCTGAAATACCTGAATGCGCGAGTGGCGGCATAAGGTATGCGCAAACTCTAAAAACAAGCAATAATTGCATACGTCACGCGTGTGCCGTGGGATGAGAGATTTCTGAAAGGGAAGCGTGTGCCGCTTTACCTGCCGTCGCGGCAAATATTCGGCGGGCTTTCCTTTCAACTATATGAAAAAACAATATTTGTTGGGAGATACGCTATGAAAACCAAACTCGCTTTGTCGATTTCACTTGCCGCGTTGACGTTGGGCATGCCGGGGGTGGGGCACGCCGCCGCCGCGCCCGCCAAGGGAGAGCAGGGCGCAGGGGTTGTCGACATTGTCGTGACCGCGCAAAAGCGCAGTGAGCGCCTTCAGGATGTTCCTGTCGCGGTCAGTTCGGTGAGCGGAGAAGTTCTCAAAGCGGCCAATCTGAGTAACATCACCGACATCCGTTTTCTGGCGCCCAGCGTTCAGTTCGCGGAGTCAAACAGCGTGCGCGGGGAAGGTTTTGCCATTCGTGGCGTTGGCACTTTCGCCTTTGCCGATGGCACCGAACAAAGCGTGAGCGTGGTGGTGGACGGCGTGGTTCTGGGCCGCCCTGGCATGGGCACGGGCGATCTGGCCGATATTGCGCAGGTTGACATTCTGCGCGGACCACAAGGCATGTTGTTTGGCAAGGGCGGTTCGGCGGGCGTCGTGTCGATCAGCACGAAGAACCCGGTCCAGAAATTTGAAGCCAGCGCGCGCGCATCCTATGGCACCGACAATGAAACCAAGCTGGAGGCGATGGTCAACCTTCCGGTCAATGATAAATTGGCATGGCGCGTGAACGGCTATTTCAACCACCGCGATGGTTTCATCAAAAACGTATACACCGGAAAAACGCTTGGTCGCCAATCCGAGGGCGGTTTCCGAACCAAGCTGCTTTATAAGCCGAGCGATGACTTTTCTGCCCTTCTCTCGTTTGACTGGGGACAGCACAATTCGGCCTGTTGCCAATCGGTTATCGTGGGCACGGTGGGTGCCTCGCCGACGAACTATGTTGTTTCGCGCCTGAACGCCTACAACATTGTACCCAGCCTCAACAATCGCCAGACCAATGTTGGCGGGCCGGTCTATCTGAACATGGTGCAATGGGGCGCATCGGCGGAACTCAACAAATCGATTGGCGATTATACGCTGACCTCGATCACGGCGTTCCGGCGTTGGCTGATCCATGACAACACCGACACCGGCTTTACCGACACGCCCTTCTTTCCGATCAATGGTGCCGATGAGGCCCAGCAGCAGTTGACGCAGGAATTGCGATTTGCTTCGCCAAAGCGGGGACTGCTCGATTATGTGGTAGGGCTTTATTACTTCAATCAGAACCTGAAGGCCGCCTATCCGCAGCAGGGCCAACTTGGGCTGCCCGCGACCAACGCCGTTTTCAGCCGCAAGGCCCAGCCCGATATTCAAACGCTCAACTACGCGCTCTTTGGCCAGGGCAATATCAATCTGACCAGCAAGTGGAAAGTGATTGTCGGAGGGCGCTATACTCACGACGATCTGACCATGGTCAATTACAACCGCACACTGGTCAGCCCGACCGACAATGCCTTTCCCGGCGCGGCGCCTTTGTCGTTCAATCAGACCAATTATCCCAGCAACCGCAAGGCCGACAATTTCAGCTATAAGCTGGGCATGGAATATAAGATCACGCCCGATGTGATGGCCTATGCTACCTATTCGCGCGGCTATAAGGGGCCGGGCATCGGTCTGGTCAGCGGCTATGCTTTGGGCCAACCGCTGTTTTCAAACCCGGAAATCCCCACCAATTATGAGGTGGGCCTGAAGACCGCGTGGTTCAACCGTAAGCTGGTGTTTAACATCGACGCGTTCCACACCGATATTCAGGATTTCCAGACACAGGTGGCCACGCCCTTTATCTTTAACGGCACCAATCTGGCCATTCTTCAGATCGCCAATGCGGGCAAGGTGCGCACGCGTGGGGTGGAAATGGACTTTACCGCCCGCCCGAGCCAGCGGCTGACGATTGGTGGCAACATGGCGTTTATCGACGCCATCTTTGCCTATTTCCCCAACGGCACCTGCAATTACACCAGCCAGCCAGGGTGTTTCACCAGCACCACCATTCCCGGCACATCGACCACAGTTCCGGCGACCAGCTTTATGAACAACACCGGACGCACTTTGCCTAACAGCCCCAAATTCACCTTCTCGGTCAATGCCAGCTATGACGTGCCCGTCAGTGCCAGCATGACCGGCTTTATCCGGGCCAATTACAATTATCGCAGTTCGGTGAACTTCAGCGCCAATGGCGATGCACTCACCGCGCAGCGCGGCTATGGTATCGCCGGGGGCCAGATCGGCATTCGCGACGCCGATGGACGCTGGAGCGCGGCGGTCTTTGCCCGTAACCTGTTCAACACCCGCTTTGTCACCGCGATCACCAACAATGGCAGCTATCAGACCGCATGGCTGACCACGCAGGCGATGCGCACGGTGGGTGTGACGGTGGACGCCAAGTTCTGATCCTCCCGCGCTTTTAGGGAGCCAGACATTGCCCCCGTTGTCGGACGTTCGGCAACGGGGGCGTTCAAGATCCGCAGTTCGCGCGCGTGCCGCTGCCGCAAAAGGATCGCGCTGTTACACGCCAATCGACCCGTTCATCACACGGGGGCCGAAGGCAGGATCAGGAACTTGCTGCCCGTTGCGCGCCTTGTATAATCAGTGACAGCTTCACGCGAGAGGGCATCGGCAAGCGACAATTCACCCTTGTAATGACAAGCAAAGGTCGTCGTCAGTTCCGCCGCGACGCGGCCATACATTCGCGCCCTGGCCTCGGGGCCGAGCCGTTCCATCATCGGCACGAGCAACCAGCCCGACACATCCCACACAAAGCCGAGCGATCGCGGCAGGCTGATTGGCGCCATATCCAGCGCGCCATAAACAAATCCCCGCTTCACCTGCGTCGAGCCATAGCGCGAATAGGCACCATCAGCCGTTGCCACCCGTTCCATCGCGGTCAGGATCGTGCCCAGCAACGGCCCGCCGCCGATGGCATCAAAGACAACCCGCGCGCCGGTTTCCGTCAACGCCTGCTCAAGTTCTTGAGAGAATGTGGCGCTGGTACTATCCACTACATATTGCGCCCCCATGGCACGCAGCAATTCAACCTGCTGGGCGCTGCGCACGATATTGACAAGCGGGATACCGTCGGCAAGGCACAGTCGCACCAGCATCTGGCCCAGATTGGATGCCGCCGCCGTATGGACCATGGCGGACAGCCCTTCGGCCCGCATGGTTTCGATAAAGGCCAGCGCCGTCAAGGGGTTGACAAAGGCGGCTGCGCCCTGACGCGGGCTTACCCCTTCGGGCAGCACCATGCAATCGGCGGACGGGATGACGCGATACTGGCTGTACATCGCCCCGGCAAAGGCGGCCACACGCTGTCCGATCAAGGATTGAGCGTTGGCGCCTGCGGCCACCACGATCCCTGCGCCTTCATTGCCGATGCCCAACGGCTGACCTATCCTCGCGCCAAGTGCCTTCATGGCGGCGGGCGACACCGGGGCCTCAACGCGCCCCGGCCCATAGGTGGCCTCAGCGATCAGTGCCGGACCGAACATCAGCCCCAGATCGGAAGGGTTGATCGGGGCCGCCTCCACCTGAACCACCACATCGTCCGGGCCGGGCGTGGGCAGGGGCTGTTCGACCAGTTCGACCACCATCCTTGCGTCTTCGCGCAAAGTGGTGACAAGCGCGCGGGTGGTGGGTGGCAGCATTGCATATCTCCGAAAAATCACGGTGGTGGAACGGTTCCGGTAAGCCTGAAGCGGGCGGCCCTTGACGGCTTATCGTGTCAGATACCCCGCCTCAACCCCAAGAGCGTGGCCGGTGACATAGCTGGCCGCATCCGAACACAGCCATGCGCTGGCCTCGGCCACTTCCTCGGGGCGGCCAAACCGGCCGAACAGACTGAGCGCGGGGGCGAAATCGGCCTCGGTATAGCCGGTGTCGGCCAGCGATTGGCGCAGCATCGGCGTGTCGATGGCGCCGGGCATCACGGCATTCACGCGGATCCCCTTGGGCGCATATTCGACGCTGCCGGTCTTGGTCAGGCCGATCACGCCATGTTTGGCCGCGACATAGGCCGAATTGCCGGGCAGAGGCCGCACCGAGCTGACCGAGGCGATATTGACGATGGCGCCCGCGCCGCCCTGCGCCAGCATCTGGCGGATCTCATATTTCATGCAAAGCATCACCGAGCGCAGATTGACCCGGATCACCCGGTCCCACACCTCCATGTCGGCATCGGCAATCGGCAACAGATCGGGCGCGATGGCCGCATTGTTGACCGCGCAATCAAGGCGGCCATAGGTGGCAACACAGGCCGCAACCATCGCGGCCACCTGATCTTCCTCGGCCACATCGCAGAGTTGCGCCGCAGCCGCCCCGCCCGCATCCAGAATGGATTGCACGGTTTCGCGCGCCGCATCCATATTGCGGTCGGCCACCATCACGCTTGCGCCATATCCGGCCATGACCTGTGCCGTGGCCGCGCCCATGCCCATGCCGCCGCCCGTGACCAAGGCCACCTTGCCATTCAGCCTGTTTCGCATTGCCCTTCTCCCGTTTGCCATCTGTGCGGCCGGGGTAATTCTGGCATGGCGGGGCGCGCTTGCCCCCTATCCTTTGAGGCAGTGTTGCAGGTCGCATGCGCGCCTTACCTCTGGTTCAACACATGGCCATGAAAGGTTGAGAAACATGCAGATTGTTGGCGTGATCGGCGCAGGTCAGATGGGCGTGGGTATCGCCCAGACCGCCGCGCAGACCGGGCACAAGGTGTTCCTGTCCGATGTCAGCCTGACGCGGGCCGAGCAGGGCAAGGCCGGGATCGGCAAGGCGCTGAACCGGTTGGTGGCCAAGGGGAAGATGGACGAGGCGCGGGCGGGCGCGATTCTCGACGCGATCACGCCGGTCGCCGATATCGCCCCCATGACGGCGGCCGACATCATTATTGAGGCCGCCACCGAGCGCGAGGATATCAAGCTCAAAATTTTTGAAAGCACCGCCGCCGTGCTGGGCGCCGATGCGGTGCTGGCCACGAACACCAGTTCGCTCTCGATCACCCGCATGTCGCGCGCCGCGCCCGATCAGGGGCGATTTATCGGCATGCACTTCTTTAATCCGGTGCCGGTGATGCCGTTGGTCGAAGTCATTCCCGGCCTCGCCACCCGCGCCGACATCACCGCGCGCACCCGCGCCTTTGGCGAAAAGCTGGGCAAGACCGTGGTGCTGGCGCAGGATGATCCCGGCTTTGTCGTCAACCGGATCTTTGTACCCTTTATCAACGAGGCGATCTTTGTGCTGGGCAATGGCACGGGCAGTATCGTTGACATCGACGCCGGGGTGAAGCTGGGGCTGGCCCATCCGATGGGGGCACTCGAACTGGCTGATTTCATTGGGCTGGATACGCTGTATGAGATCATGATGGTCTATTTGCGCACCACCGGCGACAGCAAATACCGCCCCGCGCCCTTGCTGCAAAAATATGTCGAGGCCGGATGGTATGGCCGAAAGACGGGCCGGGGCTTCTATGATTACTCCGGCGACGCGCCCGTTCCCACGCGCTGATCCCAGATCAGAGGAAGGCTGGTCAAGGTGCCGACATTGCCAGCCTTCATCGTGACGGGCCGCGCTGGGTCGATGGCAAATTCGGGCAGCGCGCCCAGCCATTCCTGAAGAAACACGATCATTTCCATCCGCGCCAGCCCGGCGCCCACGCAGCGATGCGCGCCTGCGCCAAAGGTGGTGTGGTGGATGGGATTAAGCCCGCGATCAAAGCGCGCCACCTCGGGCTGGTCGAAACAGGCCGGGTCGAGATTGTGCAGCATGCTGGGCAGATAGACGATGTCGCCCGTTTTGATGGTGACGCCGTTGACGTCAATATCGGCCACCGCATTGCGCGACACCGAGGCGGAGGGATAGCGGCGCATCAACTCATCCGCCGCCGCCGGGATCAAATCGGGCCGGGCGCGCAGCAGGCGCTGATCCGCAGGATAACGGGCAAGGTGCATTGCCACCATGCCCACCATCGCCGCCACCGTATCCAGCCCCGCAAACAGGATATTGCGTGCCATGCGCAGCGCCTCGTCCAGCGTCCATGCGCGGCCCTGCACCGGCTCGGCCAAAATGCGGCTGAGCAGATCATCACCCGGCGCGGCCAGCCTTTGCTGGACATGGGGGCGCAGATAATCATCCACCGCATCGCGCAATTCGACCACGCTCATCGTGCCATCGGGCCGGGTGAGTTGCGCGCCCAGCGGGCGCAGCTTTTCGCGATCCTCAACCGGCACGCCCAGCATCGAGAGAAAGATGTGGACCGGAAAGATCTCGGCAAAATCGGGCATGAAATCGCATGAGCCGCGCGGGGCGAGGCCCGCGATCAATTCCTGCGCCAGCGCGCGCACCGCCGGTTCCAGCGCGGCAATATGGCGTCCGGCAAAGCCCTTCATGATGGGATTGCGAAACGCCTTATGCTCGGCCCCGTCATTTTGCAGCGGGATCAATTGCATCACCTCGCCCAGCCCCGGCACCACGGCCAGAACCTGGCTCGACAGGTTTTGGCCGTCCGCCCAGAGGCGTCGGATCACCGCGCCATCGGTGGCGATCCAGTGTCCGCCAAAGGCCGTTGTCCACACCAGTCCCGGCCCGCCGGGGCGGCGCAGCGCCTGCCATGCCGCGATATAATCAACCTCTGCGCCGGGCGGATCAAAGATGTTGAAATCGACGACCAGATCGGCGGAGATATGCGCGGGAATGGTGGCCATGACGTGGCTTTCTAGATAAAGGAATGGGCAAGGCGCGCCAGTTTGGGAAAGGCCTGCGCCCTTTGCGCGGCCTGCGCATTGCTGGCATTGCCGCGCAGGACGCGTCCCTTGATGCCATGGAAAATCGCGGCCAGACGGAAGTAGTTGAAGGCCAGATAGAAGTTCCAATTGTCGATGCCGGTCCGCCCGGTCCGTCGGCAATAGGCCGCGATGTAATCCTCAAGCGGGGGCAAGCCCAGCGCCACGGGATCGGCCCCGCCCAGCCCCGCGACAATATCGGGCGGCATCGAATAGACCATCGCGTGATAGGCAAAATCGGCCAGCGGATGGCCCAGCGTTGACAGTTCCCAATCCAGCACGGCCAGAATGCGCGCCTCGGTCGGGTGGAAAATCACGTTGTCGATGCGGAAATCGCCGTGGACGATGCTGGTTTCATCGCCGTCCGGAATGGCGCCGGGTAACCATGCTACCAATTCATCCATCACAGGGTCGCGCCCGGCCAGATCATCGGCCAGATATTGCTCGCTCCAACGTTTGATCTGACGGGCGAAATAATTGCCGGGGCGCCCGTAATCGCCCAGCCCGACCGCGCCGTAATCCACATTATGCAGTGCGGCGATGACGCGGTTGGTTTCATCGTAATAGGCCGCCCGCGCGCCCTTGGGCAAATCGGCAAGGGCGGCGTCCCAGAACACGCGGCCCTCGACCATATCCATGATGTAGAACGCGCTGCCGATGATGCTCTCATCCTCGCACACGGCATGGATGCGTGCGACCGGCACATCGCTGCCCGCCAGCGCCTGCTGCACCCGCGCCTCGCGCAGCACATCATGCGCGCCCTTCAGCACCGGCCCGGCAGGTTTGCGGCGCAGGACATAGCGCGCGCCGGGCGTGGTCAGCCGATAGGTCGGGTTCGATTGCCCGCCCTTGAACTGTTCAACCGTGATCGGCCCGCCAAAGCCGTCGAGATGGGCCGCCGCCCAGCTTTCCAGCGCGCCCACATCGAACAGTGTCCGCATGGCGCCCACCCCGCTGTTGGCGGCGGCGATGTCGGCCTTATCCGCCATGGGCGTGTTTCCAATCGCGCTTGATCTTTTTGGCAAGGCTCCATTTGTGAACCTCGGTCGGGCCGTCATAGATGCGGAAAGCGCGCACCTCGCGAAAGACCTGTTCGACGATGGTGCGGTCGGTCACGCCCGTCCCGCCCATCACTTGAACACAGCGATCCGCGATCCGCATCAGCGCCTCGGACACCGCAACCTTGGCCATGGAGCTTTCCACCGTGCCAAGGCTGCCCGTGTCCAGCACGCCTGCGCACCAGTCGATCATCAATTCGGCCTGTTTGATGTCGATCATGTTTTCGGCCAGCATGAAGCCCACACCCTCGTGGTCGATCAATTGTTTACCGAAAGCCATGCGGCGGTTCGCATAATCGCTGGCGATTTCATGCGCGCGGATGCAGCCGCCCAGCCAGCGCATGCAATGTGAGAGCCGGGCAGGGGACAGGCGCACCTGCGCATATTTGAACCCGTCGCCCGCATGGCCCAGCAATTGATCGGCGGGCACGCGCAGATTGTCGATCGTCACATCGGCATGGCTGCCGGGCATCGAAGTGTCGATCGTATTGGGCACATCATCAATCCGGATCGCCGGATCGGGCAGATCGACCAGGAACATGCAGGCGCCGCCCTTGCTGTCCTCCTCCTCGGATTTGGCCATGACGATGCCGACGCTGGCCCCTTGCGCCCCGGTGATGAAGCGCTTTTTGCCATGGATGACCCAGTGGTTGCCATCGCGCCGACAGGTGGTGATCATCATCGCAGGGTCCGAACCCGCCCCGCCCAGTTCGGCCGGTTCGGTCATGAAAAAGGCCGAACGCGCCCGCCCTTCGACCAGCGGGCGAAGGAAGCGCTCCTTCAGTTCGGCAGAGGCCACATGGCCGATCAGATACATGTTGCCCTCATCGGGCGCCATCGTGTTACAGGCCAGCGGCCCCAGCGGCGACAGACCCGAGGCGATCAGCACCATAGCCGTTTCGCGCTGGGTCAGATGCGACCCATCGGGCAGGATATGCGGGGTCAAAACCCCGGCGGCCCGCGCCAGATCGCGCATTTCATAGACCAGTTCGTCCAGCGGCGCGCCGTGATGGTCGCGGCGCGGGTCGCTCTCATAGGGGATGATCCGGGTGCGGACGAAATCCTCCACCCTTGCCGCGATTTCGGCTGCGCGCTGTGTCACCATGTCCTTAACCCAGCCTGCGCAGCGGTTCGCTGCCGTCCCAGTCGCGGGCGGCCTCGCGCATCATGGCGAACAATTCCGCTCCGCCCTCCATCAGCTTGACATATTCGATGACATTGCCCGGCCCGCCGCCCGCGTCGGCATAGATGACCGCGCCGCTTTCCCCGACCTTGCCCTCGATCAGGATCGTCGCGCCCGCTTCGTTCAACGCCGCGCGCGCCGCGTCAATATCGTCCACCGCAACACATACATGGTGCAGCCGGTCCTTGACCGCATATTCGCCGGTATAGATCGAGGGCGCGTCATTTTCCGCGCGGATCAACTCGATCTGCATGTCGCCCCAATAGCCCCATGCCGCCGAGATCACCGCATCGCTGGGCTGGCCCAGATAGGTCATGTCGGCAATCTGGATGTTTTCCATGATAAAGAAGGGACCGGCCCCCACCACTTGCGTCCAATGGCGGATGGCGGCGTCAAAATCGGATGGCAGATAGGCCATCTGAAAAATCGGGCCGATGTCGGTAAGCGGGCCACGCTTGGCCATGATGATGATCCTTTCAGGCGAACAGGGCTTCGGGCGCTTCGATCAGCCCCTTGAGCGTTGCGAGGAACTGGGCCGCCGCCGCGCCGTCAATCGCGCGATGATCGACCGAGAGGGTCAGCGCGAGGCGGGTCTCAAAACCCATGCTGCCATCAGGCTTTTCACAGGGCGCCCGCCCCGCCGCGCCCACGGCAAGGATCGCGGCCTGCGGCGGATTGATGATGGCGGCAAATTCCTCCACGCCGAACATGCCAAGGTTCGAGATCGAGAAAGTCCCGCCCTCCATATCGCCCAGCGAAAGCCGCCCGGCCTTGGCCTTGTCGATCAAAGCGCTAGTGGCCTGCGAGATCTGGGCCACGCTTTGCCGGTTGGCCTGGCGCACGATGGGGGTGACCAGGCCATGGGGGCCGGCCACCGCAATGGCGATGTCGGCATGGGCATAGCGGTGGATGGTTGACCCGTGCACCTGCACATTGACATCGGGATGCCGGACCAGCGCCAAAGCGGCGGCGCGCACCAGATAGTCGTTGATCGAGGCACGCGCGCCCAGCACCAGATTGGCCGTCTTGCGCAGGGCCAGCAATGCATCGAGCCGCGCGCTGGAGCGCAGATAGAAATGCGGGATCTCCTGCTTGGCCTGCGTCAGGCGCTGGGCCACCACTTTACGCACGCGGTCGAAGGGGATGATGGCGGGCGGATTGGGCACGGCCGAAAAGGCCGCGCCCGGCGTCGGCACCGGCTTATCGACCAGCGCCAGCACATCGGCCTTGGAAATGCGCCCGCGCGGGCCTGTTCCGGTCACGCCCGACAGGTCGATCCCATGCTGGGCGGCAATCCGCCGGGCCAGAGGCGAGGCAAAGGCCTTGCCATCCTCGACCGCCACCACCAGCGCACCCGACAGCATCGGATTTGCCGGAGCCTTGAGCGCCTGCTGCACATCCTGCAGGGTGATGCGGCCATTCCGGCCCGAACCCTCGATCGGTTCAATGTCCAGCCCGCTCGCCTGCGCCAATTTCAGCGCTTCGGGGCTGATGGCGCGGTTGGTCTGGATCGGGCGCGGGGTCGAGGCGGGATTATCCTGCGCCGCCGCGCCGGGATTGACCGGCGCATTGGCGGGGCGGAACGCGGCGATGAAGGCGTCGATCTCCTCCGCGCTGGTCCCGGCCTGTGCGGTCACGGCCAGTAGCGTGCCGACCGGCTGCGCCTCGCCCCCGGCAGGCACCAGCACGCGGGCCAAGACGGCGTCATATTCGGCCTCGACCTCATTGGTGATTTTGGCGGTTTCGATCAGGCACAGCAATTGGCCACGGGAAAAGGCCTCTCCTTCGGCCACTTTCCAGTCGGCCAGCGTGCCTTCGGTCATTTCGATGCCCCATTTGGGCATACAGAACGGGCGGATGTCCGGCATCATCGCCTCCCTTATCGCCATGCCAGCACGCGGCGCACCGCCGCCTCGATCTTGTCGACCGAGGGCAGATAGGCGCTTTCCAATTCGCGGGCGAAGGGGATGGGCGTGTGCGGCGGGGTGACCTGCAGCGGCGGAGCCTTGAGGCTGGAAAAGGCCTTTTCGGCCACCAGCGCGCAAAGATCCGCGCCAAGCCCGCAGCGCGGCGGGGCTTCATCCACCACCACCACGCGGCCCGTCACCTCCACGCTGTCGAGAATGGTCTCCTCATCCAGCGGGCTGGTGGTGCGCAGGTCGATGACATCGCAGCCGATCCCTTCGCCCGCCAGCTTGTCCGCCACCGCCTCGCACATGCCAAGCAAAAGGCCGGAGGAGATGATCGTAACATCGCCGCCCGCGCGCGAAAGACGCGCATGACCAAAGGGGATCATGAAATCACGATCATCGGGCACCTCGCCGGTGGTGGCGTAAAGCGCCTTGTGTTCGAGAAAGATCACCGGATCATCGTCGCGGATCGCGGTGCGCAGCAGGCCCTTCACATCGGCGGGCGTGGTCGGCATCACCACCTTCAACCCCGGCATCCCGGTCAGGATCTGATGCACGCTCTGGCTGTGCTGTGCCGCGGCATTATATCCCGCGCCATAGGCCATGCGGATCACCGCCGGGCATCGCGTCTTGCCGCCGAACATATAGCGGAATTTGGCGATCTGGTTCCAGATCTGGTCGAGCGAGACGCCGATGAAGTCGGCAAACATCAACTCGGCAATCGGCCTTTTGCCCGAGAGCGCCAAACCCGCCGCCGCGCCGACAATCGCGCTTTCCGAAATCGGCGTGTCGATCACGCGGGTCGGCCCGAATTTATCATACAGCCCGGTCGAGGTGGACCAGATGCCGCCGATGGCTTCGGGGCCGCCCTCGGTCCCCATGCCGCCCACGACATCTTCGCCCAGCACCACCACATTGGGGTCGCGCTCCATCTCCTCCATGATGGTGGAGAGCACGGCGGCGCGGTACATCATATTGCTCATCAAATCTCTCCCGCGCTTAATAGGCGATATAGACGTCGGCCAGAATGTCCTCGGCGGTGGGCCGGTCGGCGGCGCGGGCGGCGGCGACGGCGCCCTCGATGGCGCCCATCACATCGGCGTCCAACGCGTCCAGATCGGCATCGGCCAACACGCCCGCGCCCGTCACCGAGGCGCGGAATTTGGTGAGGCAATCACGCGTGGCGCGGATACGGTCGAGTTCGCCCGGCCCGCGATAGCGTTGGGGGTCGCCCTCAAAATGGCCAAAGAAGCGTTCGGTATCGAATTCCACCGCCGCCGGGCCATTGCCTGCGCGCACGTAATCCAGCACCTCGCGCATCGTGTCATGGACGGCGAAGAAATCGGTGCCGTCCGCGCGCCATGCCTTCATGCCAAAGGCCTCGGCGCGACTGGCGATGTCCTGATTGGTGCCCACCGCATAGGAGACGCCGGTGTGTTCGGAATAATGGTTGTTTTCGAATACAAAGATGCAGGGCGCCTTTGTCACGGAGGCAAGGTTCATCGCCTCAAAGGTTGTGCCCTGATTGCAGGCGCCGTCGCCGGAAAAGGCAATGGCGACGCTCAGCCCGTCCGGCCCCGGCCCATCGACCCGCGATGCCAGCGCCGCGCCCACCGCAATCGGCGCGCCCGCCCCCACGATGCCATTGGCACCCAGCATGCCCTTGGTCACATCGGCAATATGCATCGACCCGCCCTTGCCCTTGCACAGGCCTTCGCGGCTGCCCCAGATTTCTTTCATCATGTCATTCACATCGCAGCCTTTGGCCAGACAATGGCCATGGCCGCGATGTGTCGAAACGATCTTGTCGGCAGGGGAGAGGTGTTCGCACACGCCCACCGCCACGGCCTCTTGGCCGCAGTAGAGATGGGTGAAACCGGCAATCTCGCCGGTCTGGATTTCGACATGCAGCCGCTCTTCAAATTCGCGGATGATCTTCATCTGGCGATAGGCGGCCAGCAGGGCTTCTCGGCTCAATTGCATTTCCGGCTCCCGGCGTTTTGTTATCTTGTTGAATGGACTAGAGGTTTAGCACCGTCTTGGCGATGATGCTGGCCTGAACCTCGTTGGTCCCGCCAAAAATGGTCCATGCCCGACTGTTGAGATAACGGGCGGCGGCAACCTGTGTCTGGCGGCTGTGAACGGGGGGCGGCGCATCGGGGCCATAGAGCGGGCGGCGCGTGTCCAGTTCCAGCCCGGCAAGGCCCAGCAGATCCATCGCCATCAGGTCGATCTCTTGCCGCAGGTTGGAGGCAAGCAGCTTGACCAGCGAGGTTTGCGGCCCCGGCGCCCGACCCTGCGCGATTTCGGAGAGGATCTTGAGCTCGATCATCTCCAGTGATTCCACCCCCAATCGTGCCCGCGCCGCGCGCCGTCGCCAATCGGCATTGGCGGCCATCGCGCCGCCCGCGCCATCAGGCTGATCGGCGGCATCGGCGCAGATCCGGCGCAGGTCATAGGCCAGCTTGGGCGCATGGCACGAACCACCGCGTTCATTTTCGAGCAGAAACTTGGCCAGCTTCCACCCATCGCCTTCCGCGCCGACCAGATCGGTGGCGGGCACGACGACATCCTCCAGAAAGACCTGATTGACCTCATGGTCGCCCGCCAGCGTCAGGATCGGGCGAACCGAAATCCCCGGCTGGTTCATGTCCACCAAGAAGAAGGAAATGCCGGTGCTCTTGTGCCCGCTGGCATCGGTGCGGGCCAGACAGAACATCCGGTTGGCCCAATGGGCATGGGTGGTCCAGATCTTGGATCCGTTGAGAATATAGCGGTCGCCATCCCGCACCGCCCGGCATTGCAGGCTGGCCAGATCCGATCCGCTGGCCGGTTCCGAAAAGCCCTGACACCAATAATCCTCGCCCGACAGGATGCGGGGCAGGTAATGGGCCTTCTGCTGCGCCGTGCCAAAGGTGTAGATGACCGGCGCCACCAGTTTCAGCCCCAGCACGGTCAGGTTGGGCGCGCCCGCCTCGGCGCATTCTTTTTCAAAGATATAGCGTTGTACCGGGGTCCAGCCTGTGCCGCCATATTCCTTGGGCCATTGATAGGCCAGCCAGCCTTGTTCGTTGAGGATCGCGTTCCACGTCTGCCCAATGTCGGGTTCGACAAAGACCGAGGGTGTGGCCGCCGCGCCCTCTCGAATTTCCGGCGTCAGATGCGTGGCCAGAAAGGCGCGAACCTCTTCGCGAAAGCCGAGTTCATCAGGGGATAGTTCTAGGTTCATGGCCCCAATCTACGTGTGCAAAATGGTGACGGCGGAAACGCCGGGGGCGCCATAGACATGGCTATAGGCGGTGCGGGGCGCGGCGGGGACTTGTCGTCCGCCGCCCACCCCGCGCAACTGGACGACATTTTCATAGACCTGACGCAGGCCCGAGGCGCCGATCGGTTCGCCGCAGGCAAGGCAGCCGCCATCGGTGTTGATCGGCAGCGTGCCGCCGATGGCGGTGCGTCCCTCGGCGATCCATTGTTCCTGATCGCCATCGGCGCAAAAGCCGTTTTCGGCCATATGCATGATTTCGGCCCCCGCCTCTGTGTCCTGCAATTGGGCCACGTTGATTTCGCCCGGCCCGATGCCCGCCTTTTCAAACGCTGCGGCAGAGGCGAGGCGGGTGGCGGTGTTGACCCCGCCGCCGATCTCGATGCTGGGGGCAAAGACCTCGAAGCTGCCCGGAGGGCGCGTGCGCATGGTGGCGGCGGCCAGATGGATCGGTTTGATGCCCAGTTCCCGCGCCTTCTTCTCGCTGGCCAGCAGCAGCGCCACCCCGCCTTCGCCGGGCGAACAGAACATATATTTGGTGAAAGGGTCCGAGACCATCGGCGCATTCAGGATCGTGTCGAGCGCCACCTCCTCGCGCCGCCATGCGTGCGGGGCATGCACCCCATTGGCAAAGGCCTTTTGCGCTACCAGCCCCAGCGTGCGCCGGCTGATGCCATGCAGATGCATGTAACGCATGATCTTGGCGGCAAAGAATTGGGTCGTCACCATATAACCCGCCGCGCCATACCATTCGGGCAGGTTATATTCGGCGGGCATCGCGTTGAACGCCCCACGCGGATGCTTGTCAAAGCCCACCGCCAGCCCAAGTTCGAATTCGCCCGAGCGAATGGCCATTTGCGCGGAAAACAGCGCCGATCCGCCGGTGGCGCAGCCGTTTTTGACATTGATGAATTGCACGCCCGTCAGGCCAAGGCGATCCACCATCGTGTCGGGATTGCCCGCCGCATCCGATCCGCCATAGGCGAATTGGACATCGCCCCAGCCCACGCCCGCATCGGCCAGCGCGGCGCGCACCGCATAGGCGCCCTGATCCAGCCCTGAGGCGCCATCGGTGCGGCCAAAGGGGTGAATGCCGATGCCGATGATGCAGACATTGGTGGCCGCGCTCATTGGCCATCCTCCGCCACCGGGCGAAAGGCGGGCAGCCAGACGGGCGCGAATGCTGCGGGATCGAGCGCCACCTTGGTCAGTTCCAGCGCCATGCCGATGCGGATGGCATCAAATTCGACATCGACCAGCCGCGCCTCGACAATCACCGCACCGGGCAATTCGACATAGGCCAGCGCCCAAGGCTCAAACGACTCCGGCCCGGCATAGGGCGGCGATTTGGGACGGAACCGCTGCACCGTATAGGACCAGAGCGTCCCGCGCGAAGGCAGCGCCACCGCATCAAACCCGTCGCCGGGATGAGGAAACGTGATCCGCCCGCTCTGCCGATGGCGTCCTCCCATCAGATGCAGCGGGGCATCCGGCATAAACAGGGCTGCGTCGGCTGACAGGGTGGCTCTCCTCTTTGTTCCCGTGATTCCTTATGGCTTGATAAAGCGCGCCGATGCGCCCGCTGGCGACTCTTCAAAACGCTAGGCTGATACAGTTTACAGGCCCGATTGGTCGCTTGGGTGCGGACACAAACGCGTTTGGCCCCACGACCGCCGCGGCGTGGGGCGCAAAACTTGGCCATATGGGCGCGGCCATTACTTGTGCAGCGAAATATAGCCCAATTGCGCGGCCTTGAAGACCGTTTGGCTGCGATTGACCGCGTCCAGCTTGATCGAGGCATTATGGATATGAAACCGCACCGTGGCGCGGCTGCGGCCGATAATCATGCTGATTTCCAGATCGGTCTTGCCGATCGCGGCCCAGCGCAGGCATTCCACCTCGCGTTTTGACAGGCGTGAGGTGGCGGGCAAAGCCTGCGCCAGCCCCATTGTGTTGACATAGCTGGCGATGAAGGTTCGGCCCAGCAGGCCGAAGATGTCACCATAGCGTTCAAACATGTCGGCAAGGTCGGTGATCGACTGGTCGAGCGGGTTGAACGAAACCGCGCCGATCTGGCCAAAGGGCAGATGGACCGGCACGACAATCGCGGCCTTGGTCATCGCACGGGCTTCAAAATTGCTCAGATCAATGGCGCTCAGATATCGGTTGGCCTGCCTTGTCCGAAATCCTTTCTCATTCAGCCAGAAAGGTTCGCTCTCGAAACGGCACGCCGAGGTGATCGGCGAATCCAGCGCGATGCGCGGATTGCGCCACCACGCCTTTTCGCTGGTCCAGCCGAACACATCGCGGGCCAACACGTTGCCCTCGGTATCCACCGGGGTGCGCTTGTCGGCAATGCTGTGGGCCGGGGCGACCTGCATCCCGCAATCCAGCGCGATGCGGTTGAGCGCTTCGGCGGCGGGTCGGATCTGGTCGGGCGATGCGATTCGCACGGCGTCAACCCATTCAAGACTTGGGGCATCCATCTCCAGTACCATTTCGCTTTGCCTTCTTTTGTTCTGGCGTTGAGGCTTCCTAGCCTTTTTCGCAGCGTTTTTGGCCTGACGGTAGTGCTAGATTATCGGCCAAGGGAGCAAAACTGTGAATTTCGATCTCAGCGAAGAAGAAACGATGCTTGAGGCTCTGGCCGACCGTTTTGCCGCGGAGCGCTATGACATCGAGCGGCGACGGACCTATCAGGCGCAAACCTATGGTTTCAGTCAGGAAAACTGGGACATGATGGGCGAATTTGGCCTGATGGCGGCCCCCATTGCGCCCGAACATGGCGGGCTGGGATTGACCGCCGGGGCGATGGTCACGCTGTTCATGGCGCTGGGCCGGGGGCTGGTGGTCGAACCTTTGTGCGAAAGCGTGCTGGTGGGGTCGCGCCTGTTGCTGGGCGGCGCTGACGAGTCGCTGGCGGGGCAATGGGCCGATGATCTGTGCAGCGGCCGCCGCCGCGTCGCGCTGGCCCATAGCGAGCGCGCCACGCGCGGCGTTGCGGCCAGCGCCAAGGCCATGCGGATCAGCGGCGAAAAGCATTGTGTGCCCGCAGGACTTGGCGCCGATGCCTATATCGTCAGCGCGGTCGGGGATCAGGGCGTCGAACTCTATCTGGTGGCCGCCGATGCGCCGGGCCTGTCGATCACGCCGTGGCGGATGATTGATGGCAGTCTGGCCGCGCTGCTGCGTTTTGACGATGTGCCCGCCAGCCATCAGCTTATCGGCGGGCTGGGCCTGCTCGATGCGATCATGCCGCTGGCCGATCTGGCGCGCGCCGCCGAGGCGGTGGGGGTGATGCAGCGGATCTTTGATGAATCGCTGGAATATCTGCGCACCCGCAGCCAGTTCAACACCGCGCTGGGCCGGTTTCAGGCGATCCAGCACCGGATGGTCGCCCATTATGCCGCTCTGGAGCAGAGCAAGGCGCTGATCAATTCCGCGTTGGTGGCCGAAGGACAGGCCGGATTTGCCCAGGCCGTCCACGGCGCGCGGGCCTTTATCAGCCAGGTCTCGGTGGAACTGGGGCACGATATGATCCAGTTCCATGGCGGCATGGGCGTGACCGATGAACTCTCGATCGGCCATGGGCATAAGCGGCTGGTGCTGCTCTCGCGCTGGCCCGAAGATCCGCTGGCCCAGCTTGACCGTTACGCGCAGGAAGCGGCCTGAAACAAAACCCCGGTGAGGAGGGCCTCACCGGGGTTTTCGATTATGCGGAGAGCGGTTCCTTCAACCAGCCCAGCCCGCGCCGCAGCAGATCATGGAACACCGGCAGATCCCATGCGCAGCGATCCACGCTTGGCCACCAGTCGAGCATCGGTTGCAGATCATAATGCCCCCGGCAATGGCCCAGCGTCAGGTAAAGCACCGCGCCCTTGCCGTGATCCTTGATGTAAAACACCGGATGGCGCCCCGGCGCGCTGTCCCCCTCGACAAAGCCGGTGCCCGGCTGGGTGCAGCATGTGTCGAGCAGGACATGCAGATCGCCGTGGGTTTCCAGATGGTATAGCTCGTCCGTCGTCTCGAACGGCTCCACCCCGGCCACCAGAGGGTGGGTGGGATCGGCCACCTCGACAAGGTAGGGCGCGATGGGCGGGTGGCTGATGAACTGGCCGCCCAGCAGGTCCATGAACAGCGGCGCCCAGCGCGGGGCGTCCCAAAGCCCCGCACCCGGCCCGTCGGACAGAAGCCGCAGCACCGAATTGGTGCCATGCAGCGCATACCAGCGCCCACCGCGCTCCAGCCATGCTTTCAACGTCTCTTGCGCGGCCAGCGAGGGCGTGACATCGCAAGTATAGGTGATGATGATGTCGGCAGCCTCGATGGCGGCGATATTCTCATAATCTTCAAACACGCGTGTGCGGATGGCGGGATCTTCGCCCAGCAGCTTGAGCAGTTCAAGCCGGGCAAAGTCCATGTCGTGCCACACCCCGCCACAGATCAGCACGCAATTGACGCGCTTTGGATGCGTCTCGCTCATGCGCCCGCCCCATCGCTGCCTTCGGGAATGCCCAGATATTTGTCCAGCGTCTGCTGAAACTGGCGCAGGCGGATTTCCTGATAATTGCCCAGATTGACGATGCCGTTTTTGGACGCATGCAGCCCTTCCTGAACAAAGGGCAGGTTGTCCATATCCTGCTCAAACACATCGCCCAGAATGCCCAGTTCGGGAGCCTCGGTCCATTTCTGGTCAAGCCGCAGGAATTTCATCGGCACGCCGCGCGGATGTTTCTCGCCTTTTTTTACACGCATCAGGATGCGGACCTCCATGATGCAGGTGTCGGGCGTTTTTCCAGGGCGCCAGCGATAGACGATGTTGGGCATGAACCCGCCCCAAGGCGCGAAATTGGGGAACACATTATACACCAGCGCGTCGAGCAATTCGGCATCGGTGGCGTCGGAATGGTCATAGCCGGTCTGGGCGGTATAGGCCGCGCGCATCTTGGCGCCCAGCGCCTGACGCGCGCTCATGCCTTCGGGGACCGCGACGTAATAGGGATCGCCGCCCGCGTCATAATTGTCGCCGCTGCGCCCGTTATATTTGACGAATTCGTCCACGATCCACTGCTGGTTGTGGGCGCTGGGGTCCAGATGGGGCGACATGATGCCAAAGGGCACCAGATTGACGTTCACATGATCGCCCCATGTCCAATAGGCGCTGTTGCAATCGCCGGTGAAGGGCAAAAGCTGGGGATGGGTGACGATGGTGTGCCATGCCTCCATAAAGGCTTCGGCGGTCACTTTCCAATTGGCGGGCACTTCCTTGCTCACCCACATGACGGTGGTGCATTCCTCGTGCCGCCAGCGCTTGAAATGTTCGGGCAGGGGGGCGAGGTATTCCTCAAGGCTCTGCCCGCCCGGCTCTTCGCGCAGGAAGATATAGCCGCCCCACTGGCCCACCTCGACCGGGGGCAGCGACAGGTTGGCCTCCTCCAGATGGGCGAAATCCCATTTGCAGGGCATGTGGTTGAAACTGCCGTCTTTGTTCCAGGCAAAGCCGTGGAAGGGGCAGACGAAGCGGTCGGCATGGCCGTCTTCGGTCCGCAATTTGCGGCCGCGATGCAGGCAGACATTGTGCATGGCCCGCACCGATCCATCATCCTGACGTGAAATCAGGAAAGAGCGACCCGCGTTTTCATAGACCACATAATCGCCCGCCTCGGGCAGATCCTCCTCGCGCGCGGCAAATTGCCAGACGCGGGGCCACATACGCTCGCGCTCTAATCGGGCAAAATCCTCGCTGGTATAGCGCGCGGCGGCCAAGGGCTTGCTGCCCCGGTTCTGATAGGATGGCGTGGTCAGCACATTGGGCGCGGGCCGCGAATCCTGCGCCATCAGTTCCAGCCAGCTTATCCCCTCGGACACCGGCAAGCCGCAGCTTTCGGGGGTCGGTTTGATGCGTGTGGTGGTGGGGTCGCTGTCCGCCATGGGTGGTGTGCCGTCCTGTCCTCTCGTGCCGGGTCGAGGGCGCCCGGCTGTTATGCCGATCATGGTCTATTATGGTCGGCAGGGGCAAGTCACCTTGCTGAAAGCATAGGTTTCGTTCGCGCGTTAATCGGGCATGATGGGGCCTAAGAGCATAAATCCTAGGAGAGCGATCAGTGGCCAGCAGGCTGGAAGGAAAAGTTGCGCTTGTGACGGGCGGCACCAGCGGGATCGGCGCAGGCGCGGTGCGGCGTCTGGCCGCCGAAGGAGCCAAAGTGGTCTTCACCGGATCAAAGGCCGACATTGGCGAGGCGCTGGCGGGCGAGGTTGGCGGAATGTTCGTCAGCCACCGGGTCGAGGATGCCGACGCATGGCCCGCGCTGATCGACGCGGTGCTGGGGGCCTATGGGCGGCTCGACATCGCCTTTGCCAATGCGGGCACCGAACAGGGCGACGCCAGCATCGAGGATGTCTCCATCGAGGCATGGAGCAGGCTGGTCGGGATCAACCAGACCGGCGTGATGCTGACCGTACAACATGCGATCCGCGCGATGACGAAAAATGAGGGTGCAACCGGCTCGATCATCATCAATTCCAGCATGAATGCCGCGCGGCCCCTTGGCAATTACGTCACCTATTCGACGACGAAGGCGGCGGTGGTGGCCTTGGCCAAATCGGCGGCGGTCTATTGCGGGCAAAAGAAATACCGCATCCGCGTCAATGCCATCCTGCCCGGCGTGGTGGAAACCGACCTCATCCGCAACATCATGGAAAGCATGCCCGATCCCGCCGCTGTGCGCGCAATCTATGAAGGCATGGCGCCTCTGAACCGCATGGCGCGGGTCGAGGAAGTGGCGGGCCTTGTGGCCTATCTGGCCAGCGACGAGGCCGCCTTTGTTTCGGGCGCAGAAATCACAATCGATGGCGCCACCACCGCCGGCATGATGGGAGTTTGACGATGGGTAAGCTGGATGGACGCGTTGCGCTGGTCACGGGCGGGTTGCGGGGCATAGGCCTTGCCATTGCGACGCGGTTCGTGGCCGAAGGGGCGCAGGTTCTGCTGGCCGATCTTGATGCGCAGGGCAGCGAGGCGGTGGGTGCCGCCTTAGAAGGGCTGGGTGATCGAGCCGCCTATATCAGCGCCAATGTCACCGATGAAGCATCGTGGCAGGGCATCGCCGAGCATATGCGCAGCGCGTATGGCGCGGCGCATATTCTGGTCAACAATGCCGGGATTGATTTGACGGGGGCGGTTGAAACGCTCAGCCTTGAAGCATGGAGGCGGATCATGGCGGTCAATGTCGACGGGGTGTTTTTGGGCACGCGCGCGCTGGTGCCGTTGATGGCGCAGAGCGGGGCCGATGTCGCGGGCGGGGCCAGCATCATCAATGTCAGCTCGATCATGGGGATCGTCGGCTATTCCGAAGTCTCGGCCTATAATGCCAGCAAGGGCGCGGTGCGTCTGTTCACCAAGGGCATCGCGATTGAATTTGCCACCAAGCGCATGCCGATCCGCGCCAATTCGCTCCATCCCGGCTTTGTCAAAACGCCTTTGCTCAACGCCGGGTTTCAGCGTTGGGTGGACAAGGGTTTTGCCCAAAAGCCGGAAGATCTGGTGGCCGCGATGGAGGGGGCAACGCCGATCGGCCGTCTGGCCGAACCATCGGAACTGGCCGGACCAGCGGTGTTTCTGGCCAGCGAAGACGCCAGCTATGTGACGGGGGCCGAACTGGTGGTCGATGGCGGCTGGACCGCGCAATAGGAGGTCGTGATGAGCATTTCGTTGAACAATGTGGTGGCCGTGGTGACGGGGGCGCGCGGCGGCATCGGGCGCGAAGTGGTGCGCGCGATGAAGGAGGCGGGGGCAACGGTGGTGGCCACCGATATGTCCGCGCCCGGCGATGTCGGGGCCGATCATGCGCTGGCCCATGATGTGACCAATGTGGACGATTGGCAGGCGGTGGCCGATCTGGTGGGGTGCGAATATGGCCGTCTCGATGCGCTGGTCAATGTGGCCGCGATCAGCATTGTTGCCAGCATCGAGGAAACCCCGCTGGAGGAATGGCGGCGCATCCATCAGGTGAATGTGGAAAGCGTGATCGTGGGCGTGCAGACACTGCTGCCTTTGCTGAAAGAAGGCGGCAAGGCGCGGGCCAGCGGTGCCTCGATTGTCAATTTTTCCAGCGTGGGCGGCATCAAGGGCGCGCCCTTTAACGGGGCCTATTGCACCAGCAAGGCGGCGGTCAAAATGCTCTCCAAGTGCATGGGCGCCGAATTCGCGGCCCTTGGCTACAACATCCGCGCCAACAGCGTGCATCCCGGCGGGATTGACACGCCGATGTTGCAATCCATTATGCAGCGCTATGTCGATCTGGGCGCGGTGCCGTCGATCGAGGCCTCGATGCAGGGCGTGGTGGCGGCCCATCCCATCGGGCGGTTGGGGCGGCCCGAAGAGATGGCGGGCGGGGTGGTCTATCTCTGCTCTGACGCGGCCAGTTTCGTGACATGCAGCGAGTTCATGATGGATGGCGGGTATTGCATGAGTTAGAAATTAGGCCCGGCGGAGCGATCCGACCGGGCCTTTTCTTCACCCCTGCGGCGTGACAACCGGGGGCAGCAGCATGGCCATGCCAAGCCGCGCGATCAGCCATCCATTGCCCCGCCTCACCAGATCAAACGCATAGCGCGCCTTGACCTCCAGCAGATTGCCGTCCTTGCCCAGGCTGAAGGCATGGCCATAGGCCTGAACCTGGGCGGCCCCTGCGGCGTCATAAGCGGTGACCACGATATTGCTGATGAAATGGGCGTTTTGCGCCATGCCGGCAAAGGCATTGACGAAAAAAGCGCGTACCCCGTCGCGCCCCGCAATTTCGCCCATGCCCAAGGCCGTCAGGTCATAGACGCCGTCGGGCGCGAAGAGCGCGGCCACGCCATCGGCATCGCCAATCCGGTCAACCGCCAGCGCATAGGCGTTGACCAGATCAGCGATGGCGAAACGTTCGGCAGGGGGGCAGGTCATCGGCGGCCCTCGACATAGTCATTGAGCAATTCGTGAAAGCGCTGGATGCGCTTTTCCTGCGCGGGCAAGAAACAACCCTTAAAGCCGCGCGAATTAAGGCCCTGCTGCTGGGTCGTGCCGATTGAGAGATCCTGATCCGCGACAAAGCCCAGCGAGACGCCGTCCCCATAGGTGCTGTGGCGCACCACCGCGTCATGGCGCAGGGGAACGGTGCCGATCGGCGTGACGACTTCCTTCATGCCCTTGATGGGCGGCATCAGCACCCAATGCTGGAAAATACACTTTTCCGGGTCGGTGGGATGCGGCTCTGTGCGCAGGACCTGCAACTGTTCGGGCGACATGGTCAGCGTCAGATTGGGGAACAGCGTACAGTGGAAATAGTCCACCAATTGCTGATCGGTCATGTCGGCATACATCGTATAGCCGCGTTCCGGGCCAAGGCGGCGTTTCGCCTCGATCACGGCGGCGCGGATATCGCCGGTGTGGCCGTTGTAATCGGCCGGGTCGATGCCCCATGCCCGCGCAATATCGTCGAGCGGGGCTGGCACTTCGGCGCTGTGATAATCGGCGCGGGTGGTGGCCTGATGACCGATCATCCACATCGAATTGTGCCCGCTCTCATACATTTCGAACAAGGTGGTGGGCAGGCCATCGTTGATGAAAGTGGCCAGTTCGGGATGGATGGTGGGCAGGTGATAGCTCTCGTTGAAATTGTCGCGGATGATTTTCCAATTGAAATTGGCATCGCAGGACAGTTTGAGCACCCGCACCCAATTGTCGAGGCCGTAATTGGCCAGACGGTCCTGCAAGGGTGCCATCCATTCGCGTAAGGGTGGGACGTCATCGTCCATGCACCAGAACACGAAAGGCCCCCAAGTCTCGCAGCGCAAAGATGAAAGGTGAACCTTGCCGCAGGGATTGCCATCGGGGAAGTCATCGGGGTCCTGCACCTTGGCCAACACGCCGTCGGGGGTGAATTGCCACCCGTGATAGCCGCAGGTGATGCGCGGCATATGCCCGGCATCGCCCAGCACCAGCCGGTTGCCGCGATGCGGGCACGAGTTGTAAAAGGCGCGGATCGTGTCATCACCCTGACGGACCATGATGACCGATTCCTTGCCGAAATCGTGGCGGATAAAGTCGCCCTCTTCCTCCAGCTCGGCCAACATGCCGCCAAGGTGCCAGACCTTGGGCCAGAGGTTGGCGTGTTCCTTTTTCATCCATTCGGGCGAGATATAGCGATCCGCCGTGATCGTATCGCCGCGCACGGCCACATCGAATTCGGGCGAATAGCGCGACTTGTTTTCATGAAGCGTCATGGGATGGTTTGTTCCGTTTCCTGGGCCGTGGCGCGTGGGTCACATCACTGGTTCGGGCAGGGTCGGATCGTCCTGCAAATACCAATTGAGCCATTCGTGGAAATATTGGTTGCCCCGCTCGTTGCGGCCAAAGGTCAGATTGTCATGCGCGCCGCTTTCCAGACCTTTCTGGATCTCCATGCCGATGACGTAATCTTCCTGATAGGTTACATCGCGAAAGAAATTCATCATGCCCTCAACGCTTTCGCGGTCGGCATCGTCGCGCACGGGTTCGCGGCGCAGATAATGCAGGACGGTGCGGTTCCGGTCCGGCGTCGGCCCCGGAAAGAGCTGGGCGACCTGCGTGATTTCGGGGGCCAGAAAGGCCGAGACATTGGGGAACAGGATCCGCACAAAGTCGAAGCCATTGTTTTCCTGATCGCCCCATTGATCGCGGGGGACGTCTTTCAGCGCCTCGGCGATGCGATGCTGGGGAAAACCGATGCGCATCGAGGGGCCGAAACCTTCATAGAATGTGCGGTTGGACGGGGTGCGCGGCTCGATTGTGTTGGGGTGGAGCGAGGCGAAGTGATAGCCTTCGAGATAGCCGTCAAAGGCGATCTTCCAATTGGCCCCTTCAATCACACGGCTGCCCAGATAGGCCCAGTTGGCGAAATCGACCGCCTCGAAATCCTCAAGAAACCCCTGAAAATAGCGGTCGAGATCCATCGGCGCGTTGGGCGTGAGGCACACGAAGATCATGCCGCCCCGCTCCTCGCAGGGCAGGGCGCGCAAGGCCAACCCGGCCTTGTCCACATCGCCAAAGGTCGCACTTTCCGACAGGCCGATCAGCTTGCCGTCCTGACCATAGGTCCAGCCGTGATATTTGCAGGTGAAGCGCGCGCAATTGCCCCGCCCTTCCGATGCCACCGGCGCCCCCCGGTGCGAACAGACGTTGAGAAAGGCGCGCACCTTGCCCCCCTTGTCGCGGCTGATCAGCACGGGCAGGCCCATCGCCTCCATCGCCTTGTAATCCCCGGGCTTGGGCATTTCGGCGGTAAAGCCCAACATCAACGGCACGCGGCGGAAAATCAGCTCCATTTCCGCTTTCCACTGATCGGGGTCGGTATAGCTGGCTGTGCGCACCCTTGCGGTCGACTGGGCCTGATAGGTGGTTTTGTGTTCCACATAATCCAGCATGATTTCCGCAACATCGCCGATCCGCTGGCGGCGGTCCACCTTATGGGTGTTCATCAATCCTCTCCTCCCTCATGCGGGGTTTTCGGACATCAGACTGCCGCAGGCGCAAGGTGCTGCCAAGCTGGGACAGGTGACAGGTTCCTCACTCTTTTACCAAGTGGACAGGCCCGACGGGCGGATCCAAAAGACACCTAAATAAGAGAGAGGTTCATGGGCAATAGCGATCAGAATCCCCGACATTGGCCGGATATGCCCGCGCCGCATCAGCATGCGTTTGCGCGCCAAGGCCTGTGGCCGGACCGCACCATCGCCGATCGGGCGCAGGATTGGGCGCAGAGCCGCGCCGACGACATTTGCCTGATCGACCCGCACGGGGCGATGACCATGGCCGAGGTCTGGGCTGAGGCGATGGCACTGGCCTCGGCGTTGCGGGCAAGGGGGCTGGTGCGCGGTGATGTGGTGGCGTTCCAATTGCCCAACTGGCGCGAGGCGGCGGCGCTGAATATGGCGGCGGCGCTTTCGGGGCTGGTGCTGAACCCGATTGTGCCGATCTATCGCGATGCCGAAATGCGGATCATGCTGGGCGATTGCCGGGCGCGGGCGATCTTTGTGCCGCATACCTTCCGCAAGGTGGATTACCTTGCCATGGCCCGCCGGGTTCAGGCCGATCTGCCCGAACTGACACATATCTTTACCGTGCGGGGCGAGGGAGGCGATGATTACGCCGCGTTGATCGAGGCGGGCGCAGCTTTGCCCTCTGCCCGCGAAGCCATTGATCCCCAAAGCATCAGCATGGTGCTCTATACATCAGGCACCACGGGGCGGCCCAAAGGCGTGCTCCACAGCCATGCCACGCTTGGCCGCATCATCGAACAGAGCGCGGCCCATTGGGGGCTGGGCCGGGGCGATGTGATGTTGATGCCTTCGCCGGTGACGCATGTTTCGGGCTATGCCAATGGTCTGGCGATGCCCTTTGTCGTGGGCACGCAAACTGTGCTGATGGAAAGCTGGAATGCGGATGAGGCGCTGGCGCTGATCAACCGTCATCAGGTGGTGGGCACGGTGGCGGCAACGCCCTTTCTGGTCGAACTGGCCCAAGCGGCGCTGGCGGCGGGCGATAGGCTGCCCTCCTTGCGCTTCTTTGCCTGTGGCGGTGCGGCGGTCGCGCCCGAAGTCATCGCCCGCGCGCGCAGGGCCTTTGCCCATTGCGCCCCGTTCCGCGTTTTCGGCAGTTCCGAAGTGCCGCTGGTCACCTTTGGCTGGCCCGAAGATCCAGACCTTGCCGCCGCCACCGACGGGCGGATCGTTGATTATCTGGTGCGCATCGTGGACGAGGCGGGCCATGATTTGCCCGATGGACAGGAGGGCGAGATTTTGGCGCGGGGCCCGGCGATGATGGTGGGCTATGCCGATCCGGCCCAGACCGATGAGGCCATTGACGCGCAGGGCTATTTCCGTACCGGCGATCTGGGCCTGCGCGATGCGCGCGGCGGTTTGACCATCACCGGGCGCAAGAAAGACCTCATTATCCGTGGCGGCGAAAACATCTCGGCCACCGAGATCGAGCAGGTCTTGCTGACCCATCCCGCCGTTGCCGATTGCGCGGTGGTGGCCATGCCGCACCCGCGTCTTGGCGAAGGGGTTTGCGCCTATGTTGTCGTGCAGGGCGCAGCACAGGCCACGGAACTGGCCGAGCATGTCGCGCAAAGCGGGATGGCCAAGCAGAAGATACCCGAGCGTTTCGAAATGGTTGAAAGCCTGCCGCGCACCGCCTCGGGCAAGATCCGCAAAGACCAGTTGCGCGAGGATATCGCCCAGCGGATCGGGCAGGAGGCCGGGGGCTGAAACCTCCCCCGGCCTTGTCCCTCATCCCCCTGTTGCCGCCGCGATGGCTGCGCCCATTTCTTCGCGCGTGGGGTTGCGGCGCAGGGTCAGCCCGCCATTCACCTGAAGGTTCTCGCCGGTGATGAAACATTCGTCGCTGGCCAGAAAGACGGCGGCGGCGGCAATATCATCGCTGGTGCCGATCCGGCCCAGCGGATAGCCCGCCACGAAACAGTCAAACAGGCCCGGCACCGTCTTGGCATCCGCCGTCATCGGCGTTTCGGTCAGGCCCGGCGAAATCGAATTGGCCCGGATGCCCTCGATGCCAAATTCATGGGCGACACAGCGGATGACGTGATCAGTCCCCGCCTTGGTGCCCATATAGGCGGCGTGGTCGTTGAGCATGATTGTGGCGGTGGCGCTGCTGATCTGGATGATCGAGCCGCCACTGCCGCCCATGCTGCGCGCCATCTTGCGGATCATGGCCTGAAAGAATTGATAGGGGCCTATGTATTGCAGATCGGTCATCGCATCCAATTCCTCGCGCGTAGTGTCGAGGAAGGGTTTGAGCAGGCCCCAGCCGGTGGCGTTGACCGCAATATCCACGCCCCCCATCGCCGCCACGGCGGCATCGGCCATCTCGGCCAGGCTCTCGGCGCTGGTGATGTCGCAGGTGGCCCAGTGACACCCATTGGCCCCGGCAAATTCGGCCAGCACGCTCTCCTTGCGCCCCGCGACCATCACACTGGCACCCTCGTCCAGAAAGCGGCGGGCGATGTGCTGTCCCATGTTGCCTTCGCTGCTGGCGCCCAGAACGATGGCGCGCTTGCCTGTCAATCGGCCCATTTTATCCCCTCGCTTTGTCTTGGTTGCCCCTTGCTATCACACTGGCCTGTCCGCCATTCCTCTCCAAAAGGCGAGTGGCAGGCCGGGGGAGGGATGCGCAAGGTCACCCTGTCACCGGCGCTGCTGTGGCGCGGCAGAGAGGATTTACGAACATGGATCTGGGACTAAAGGGCAAAAAGGTCATTCTGACCGGGGGCAGCCGGGGTATTGGCCGCGCCAGCGTCGAATTGTTCGCCGCCGAAGGGGCCGATGTCGCCTTCTGTTCGCGCAACGCCGATCAGGTGGCCGAAACCGTCGCCAGCCTCGAAAAGCATGGCGGCAAGGTGTTTGGCTCGGCCTTTGACATGGAATCGGGCCATGACGCCTATCGTGCATGGCTGACCGGGGCGGCGAATGCTCTGGGCGGCTGCGACATATTTGTGCCGATGATTTCCACCAGCGGCGCGGGCGCGACCGGCGATTGGCAAAAGGGCCTTGATTACGACATCATGGGCGCCGTCATCGGGGTCGAGGTGCTTGAACCGCATCTGGCCGCATCGGGCGCGGGCAGCATCGTCATCACCGCCAGCACGGCGGGGCTGGAAACCTTTATCGTTCCGCAGGGCTATAATGCGCTCAAAGGCGCGTTGATCGTCTATGCCGGACAGCTCAGTCAGGCTCTGGGGCCGAAGGGCATCCGCGTGAATGCCGTCTCGCCCGGCCCGATCAAATTCCCCGGCGGCAATTGGGAGGCGATTGAGGGGATGATGCCCGAACTTCATGACGCAACACTGGCGCAATTCGCGCTGGGCCGTTGGGGCGGGCCAGAGGAAGTGGCGCGCGCCGTGGTGTTTCTGGCCAGCCCGGCGTCATCCTACACCACGGGCACCAACATCGTGGTCGATGGCGGCTATACCAAACGAATCCAGTTCTGACGGGGGGCGGGGCGATCACATCCGGGTGATCGCCCCGCCATCAATCGAGTTCCAGCACCAGTTTGCCGGTATTGGCCCCGGTGAACAGGCGCATGAAGGCATCATAGGCATTGTCCAGCCCGAACTGAATATCCTCGTCCACGCGCAATTTGCCCTCGGCAATCCATTGGGCGATTTGCGCGCCGCCCTCGGCAAAGCGGGGGACATAGGCGGCGATCAGAAAGCCCTTGATGGTGGCCTGTTTGACGATCACCTGCCACAGGTTGCGCATGCCGACTTTTTCGGCGCTGTTATACTCGCTGATAAGGCCGCAGAGCACAACGCGGGCATGCAGCGCGAGGTTGAGCATGGCGGCGTCCATCACTTCGCCGCCGACATTTTCAAACAGGATGTCAATGCCTTGCGGCGCAGCCTCGGTGATTTCCGCCGCGATTTGGGCCTGTGATTTGTCCTTGTAATCAATGGCCGCATCAAAGCCGTAATCGCGCACCAGACGGCGGCATTTTTCCGCGCCGCCCGCAATGCCGATCACCCGCATTCCCATGATCTTGCCGATCTGGCCCACCATCGAACCGACCGCACCGGCCGCGCCCGTCACCAGCAGCGTCTCGCCCACTTGGGGCTGTCCGGCATCCAGCAGTCCGAAATAGGCCGTCAGCCCAACCGCCCCCACCGCCGAAAGATAGCGCGATGGCCGGTCGACAATGCCCACATCGATCCGGCTGGTGAAGCCGCCGGGCAACACTATCGAGAAATCTTCAATCGCGTTGAGGCCCAGCACCCAGTCGCCGGGCGCAAAATCGGGATTGCGCGATTCCTCCACCACGCCAACGGTTGTCGCGCGCACCGGATCACCCAGCGCAATAGGCGGCATATAGCTGGGCGCGTCATCCATCCATCCGCGCTGGGCCGGATCGAGCGAAATGAAGCGGTTGCGCACCACCATGCCGCCTTCGGGCGCATGAGGCACCGCTTCGCGCACCAGTTGAAAATCATCGCGTGCAGGCGTGCCAAAGGGGCGCTTTACCAACAGAAATCGGCGGTTTTCAGTATTGGGCATGGGTCATCCTCTCTCTGGCGGGAATGTGAACCAAACGCGTCTGCATGCACCTATGATTTGTTGCAGTAGGTTCGTTTGCCATCCCAAGCTTAGTTTGCGCCGGAAGGAAAGGGGCATACCCCTTCGACAATCCACGGAGAGGAAAGACATGCAGAGCATCTTTGCAAGGCGCACAATTGGCGCGCTATTGATCGGTTCGTGTCTGGCGGGGATGCCCATGGCGGCTCTGGCGCAACAAACGGCGGGGGCGCAGGTGAGCGTTGTTCCGGTTGACAGCAATGCGATCATCGTTACCGCGCGGCGCCGTTCCGAAACGCTGCAAACAACGCCGGTTGCCATCACCGCGATCAATGCCGCAATGCTGGACAACAAGGCTTCGGCCAATATCGGCGATCTGACCGGCTCGGCGCCGGGCCTGCTTATCACCCAACAGAACTCCGGCGCGCAGGCCGCCAATCTGTCGATCCGCGGCTTGACCTATGCCGATATCGAAAAGAGCCAGACCCCGACCGTGGGTGTGGTGGTCGATGGCGTGACCATCGGCACCAACACCGGCCAGTTGCAAGACGCCTTCGACATCGAACAGCTCGAAGTGCTGCGCGGGCCGCAAGGTACGCTCTTTGGTGCCAACACCATCGGCGGCGTCATCAACATTCGCCGCACAAAGCCGACGATGAAGAACGGGGTCAAAATCGAAGGTTCCTATGGCCAGTGGAACACATGGAACACCAAGGCCGTGGTCAATGTCGGCAATGGTTCCTCGCTTGGCGCCAAATTCTGGTATTTCCACAATCAGACCGACGGGTTCTATAACAACGTCACCACCAAGAAGCCCAGCGGGTGGAGCAAGAGCGACAATTTCGGCGCGGCCCTGCGCTATCGGCCGGAAAATTCTACGTTTGATGCGATCCTGACGCTGGAAAACACGGTCCAGAATTTCGATCCGGTCGTCGCCAATATCGCCAACAGCAGCGAGCTGTTCTGTGCGTTTGAACCGGCACAGGAATGCAACCGCAACAATACTACGGGCATTTATACGACCTTCAGTCAGAGCGCGACCAGCAATTACAAGGCCCCCGCCGCCACGCTGGAAATGAATTACGATGTGGGCGGGGTAAAGCTGACCTCGATCACCGGATGGCGCCACAGCAAGGAATATCAGACGCAGGACTTTGACGGTTCCTCGACCGACCTTTATTACGTCGATCGTCGCCAGCGCTACACCCAGGTCAGTCAGGAATTGCGCGGCGCGGGCAAGCTGTTTGAGGGCTTCGATTACGTGGTCGGCCTCTTCTATTTCACGTCTAACTATAATTTGACACAATGCTCGCGTGTGTTTGGCTTCAGCCCGAATACGCCGCCTTGCGTGTTCGATACCAACGCGCAAAGCGTCTATGGCAAGACCGAAAGCTATGCCGCATTTGGTGACTTCAACTGGGCGGTTGCGGATAAATGGCGCATCTCGTTTGGCGGCCGCTGGAGCCATGACGACAAGCAATTGACCAATAGTTTTGCCACCAGCGGTCTGGTCGGATCGGGCAAGCGGGGCTTTTCCAAGTTTACGCCCAAGATCGGCGTCGACTATCGCCCCAACGCAAACATGATGTTCTATGGCAGTTGGTCGCGCGGCTATCGTTCGGGCGGGTTCAGCCCCCGCGCCGCCACGGCGGCCACCGCCAGCACGCCGTTCCAGCCCGAAACGGTCGATTCCTATGAAATCGGCGCGAAATTCGATGCGCTCGATCGCATGCTGCAATTCAACGTGGCCGGGTTCATTTCCGATTACAAGAACATGCAGCAGAACACCACAATCCCCGGCGGCCCCACCGGCAACCAGACGATTACCAGCAATGTGGGCGGCGCGACCATCAAGGGCTTGGAAATGGACGCCACCTTGCGGCCCATGGACGGGCTGAAGCTGACGGCCAGTGCATCGATCATGGATTCGCATTTCCGCAATTTCGTGGTCGGCAATATCTATAACGGGGCGATTGTACCCTTCGATTATTCCAATAACCGGCTGATCTATGCGCCCAAATTCTCCGGTTCGATCAATGCCGAATATATGGCCAAAACCAGCTTTGGCAGCGTGGTGACAACCGTCGGTCTGCGCCATATCGATCCGTACGATTCGCAGATCTCGCTGGGCGGGCTGACACCTGTGATGTCGGGCACCACGGTGACCAAGGTTATCGTCAACGGCAATGACGCCCGCGTCCGTACCGCTACACAAGACCTGCTTGACGCCAGCATGACCGTCAATTTCAAAATGCAGGGGGCCGATGCCTATGTCCGCGTGTTTGGCCGCAATCTGGCCGATACGCGCACGACCACGGCGGCCTTTACCGTGGCGGGCCTGTGGTCCTTTGCCTCGGCGCTTGAACCGCGCACCTATGGCGCGACGTTGGGCGTAAAGTTCTGATATTGAGATGAAAATAAGGGGCGGCGCGGGGTATCTCGTGCCGCCCTTTTTCCAAGCAGGAGAGATTCGATATGGCACGGCTAGAAGGCAAAGTGGCGCTGGTGACGGGCGGGGCATCGGTGCCCGGATTGGGCAGCAGCACTGCCGTCCGCTTTGCACAGGAAGGCGCGCGCGTCTATTTGACCGACCGTGATCTGGACGGCGCGGAAAAGGTTGCCGCAGGCATTCGTGCATCGGGCGGCCATGCGGTGGCGCTGCATCAGGATGTGACCAGCGAGGCGGATTGGGACCGGGTGATGGCCGCGATTGACGAGGCGGAGGGGCGGCTCGATGTTCTGGTCAACAATGCCGGGATCGCGGTTCTGGGCATGATGGACACGGTCAGCACCGCCGATTGGCAGCGCCAGATCGACGTCAATCTGACCAGCGTATTCCAGGGCGCAAAGCGGGCCATGGCGATGATGCGTCGGGCTGGCGATGACGGGAAAGCGCGTGGCGGCTCGATCATCAATATTTCTTCGGTGGCCGGGTTGATCGGTGTGCCGGGCTGCGCCTCCTATGCCGCGTCGAAGGGCGGGGTGCGTCTGTTGACCAAGGTTGTGGCGCTGGAAGGCGCGGGCGATGGCATACGGTGCAATTCGGTGCATCCCGGCATGATCGCCACCAATATTCAGGGCGTGGCTCTTGAAGACAATGCGGCCAATTATGATGCGACCATGGCGTTGATCCCGATGGGCTATATGGGCGCGCCCGATGACATTGCCAACATGAACCTGTTCCTCGCCTCGGACGAGGCACGCTATATCACCGGCGCAGAAATGGTGGTCGATGGCGGGATGACGGCTCGCTAAAGGCTCAAGGCGGGCGTTGCGGCGCCCGCCACCTTATTGCCCGGCCACCCAGCGCAGCGCGTTTTCCACCAGCCGCCGGTAATGCGGATTGTCATAGGCCGCCACCCCATCGCCCGGTTGCAGATAGGCCAGTCGGCTGTTGATCGCCATCTTGGTCCAGCCGATCAGCGATGAACCGGGCGGATGATCCCAGCCATCGCGACAGAACATCTGTCCCCGCACCGCCAGATCCGCCGACCAGAAGTGATCGCGGGTAAAGTCGGCATCACTGGTCATCAGCGGCTCGACCAAATCGGTAAACACTTCGGCCAGATAGAGTTCGTCCTGCATCGTAAAGCTGGCGGGCAGGCCCGCCGTGATCGGATGAGGCATCACGCTGGCCTGATAGGCCACATCATGGCGATAACCGCTGTCCAGCCTGTCCGCTCCTCGCACATGGGCAGGGCGATAGAGGAATTGTCCACCCAGCCATTCGTGATAATCGCCCCATGTCGGCCATCCGGCCAGCGCATGATGGAGCGCCAACACACCCTTGCCCTGTTCCAGCAAGGCGCGGAAGCCGACCTGCAAGGCGGGCGAGGGATCGATGAAGGCGGGCGGTGCATCCGCTTCGAAATCCAGCCCCGGCATATCGTAAAGCACCAGCGCATCAAAATCGCGCATGCCGTCCGGGTTCATCAACAGCGCGGCGGCGGGTTGATCGACCATCGTGGCCGAAACCCCTTCCATGGCCTGAAACACCGCATCAAAAGCGGTGCGGTCAAACGGATGCCCGCGCACCGCGACCAGCGCGCGCAAAGGGGCATGGTGGCGGATGATCGGCATCAGCGGCTCACTTTCACAATGGTTTTGCCGATGTTGGCTCCGCGCATCATGCGTCCATAGGCCGTCAGGACATTCTCGATGCCCTCGCTCTGGTCAAAGGGCATGGATAGACGCCCATCGCGCGCCCATTCGCGCAGAATCGGGGGGAAGGCTCCGCCCGCGGCCAGCACATCGGGGATGAAAAAACCCTCGATCCGCAATCGCCGCATTAACACTTGATCGAAACGCGCCGGGCCGGGCAAGGGCGCCCCGCCATAGGCCGCCACCATGCCGCAGACCGCCACGCGCCCATAATGCGCCATATTGGGCAACACCGCATCCAGCAGCGGCCCGCCGACATTATCGAAATAGGCATGAATGCCGCCGTCTATGTCCGAGAGTGCTGCCGCTACATCTTCCCCCCGATAATCGATGGTGCGGTCAACCCCGATCACCTCGCGCAGATAACGGCACTTGGCCGGTCCGCCCGCAATCCCCACCACGCGCGCGCCCAGATTGCGGCCGATCTGACAGGCCATCACCCCGGTCGCCCCGGCCGCGGCCGATACGGCCAGCCACTGTCCGGCCTTGACCTGCGCCACATCGCAAACGCCGATATGCGCGGTCCAGGCATTGAGCCCCAGCACGCCAAAGGGATCGCGCGGATCGGCCAGAGGCTCTGCGATCCGCTCCAGCCCGGCCAGCGAGGGAACCATCACGGACAGTTCGGCCCATTGCCCAAACCCGCGCACTAGATCGCCCACGGCAAAGTCGGGATCGCGGCTTTCGCACACACGCCCCAGAACCAGCCCGACCATCGTTGCCCCCAAGGCCAAGGGCGGTTGATAGCCATCGGTGCGGCCCGTCATCCACATCCGGGTGCCCGCATCCATCGAGAGATAATCAACCGCAACCTGCACCTGGCCCTCGACCAGAGGGGCTGGCGTTTCCTCATGAAGGCTCAGGGCGGCGGCATAATCATGCCCGTCGGGATGGGCATCGAGCCGCCAATAGCGGTTGCGCGCCATGGCTGCGATCACAGACCTTTCGGGCCGATCTGGCGATGGATATTGCGAAAGGTGCGGCGGCTGAAATACCAGCGCCCGTCGATCCTGATGCATTCATCGTCATATTGCCCCCGGTCGCGGTGGACGCCATCGGGCCAGTCATAGACCTCGGCCGTATAGGAGCGCATCACGGCTTTGTCGCCATGCACTTCGATGCTGCCCGGCCATGCCTCGAACATGATGCCGGGGTAATGTTTCATCGCCTCCACCCACATGGCGACGATGGCTTCGCGGCCATGGGTGGTGCCGATTTCGGGATAGTCGGGCAGCGACCATTGAGCATCATCGGCCCATGTCGCGCCCCATGCCTGCGCGTCGCAGCGCGTGACGGCGTCGGCATAGGTTTCCAGCAATTCGCGCAGGGCAAGGCGGTCTTCGGCAGGGCCGGTAAAGGGCATGGATGCTCTCCCACTTCTTGTTTCACGCGATCATAGGGCCTCGCACCGTGCCGCGCGCCTAGCGCATTGCACAGGCGCGCGCGTTCAGACCTCGACCGGCGTTTCATCCATGCCCGGCGGGCGGGCGGGCACGGCGACCTCGACCATGCCATCGACCACGCGCAGATCAAACTGGCGCACCGCCGGATAGGCCCCGCCGATACAGCGCCCATCGGCCAGATCGAAACGCGCGCCATGCAGCGGGCACATGATCGCTCCGCGCCGGATTCGCCCGTTGGACAGCCGCGATGCGGCATGGGTGCAGCGGTCGTTGAGCGCCACCCATCCATCATCATGGCGTGCCAGCAGCACCTGCCATCCGCCGACGGCATGGACGGTCATCTGTCCATCCGCCATCTGCCCATCCCCGATCTCGGTTTCGGCGCCCAGCCGGTGCCAGACCACATCGCTCACTCGTGCATTTCCTTTCCCGATTATGCTATTTCCACCAGAGTCTTGCCGATGGTTTTTCCCTGCATCAAGGCGATGAAGGCTTCTGGCAAGTGGTCAAAGCCGTAATGCACATTTTCCAGCGGGCGAAGTTGCCCCGCCTTGTGCAGCCGGTCGAGCATCGCCTGTGCCTCACCCAGCCTGTCGGCATGGTCATAGGTCAGGAAACCGCGCATCGTCACACGCTTGACCACCATCTGCCACAGGTTTTGGACGCCATAGGGGTGGTCGGCATCATTATATTGCGCGATCATGCCGCAGAGAGGGATGCGCCCTTTTTCACGCATCCGGGGCAATACCGCGTCGAGGGTAGGCCCGCCGATATTGTCGAAATAGACATCGAACCCTTCGGGCGCGACCGCATCCAGCGCTGTGCCCAGATCACCCTCGACGGCGCGATAATCCACCACCGCATCCGCGCCCAGTTCGCGCAGGACCTGCGCCTTGTCCGCGCCGCCCGCCATGCCCACCACCCGGCACCCCGCCGCCTTGGCCAGCTGCACCACCGTGCTGCCCGTGGCGCCCGCCGCCGCGCTGACCAGCACCGTCTCGCCCGCTTTGGCCTCGCCCACGGCAAACAGGCCCACCCACGCCGTCAGCCCCACCGGGCCCAGCGCGCCCATATAGCTGCGCAGCGGCACATTGGCGGCGGGCGTTACGCGCTCCAGCCCCAGCGCATCAGGCCCGATGACGAAATGATCCGACCATGTGGCAAAGACCCGGACATAGTCGCCCACCCGCCAGTCGGGATGGTGCGATTCCACAATCTGGCCCAGCGACATGCCATTGACCGGCGCGCCAAGCGCAACCGGGGGCAGATAGGAGGGGCGGTCATCGAGAAAACCGCGAATCGCCGGATCGACCGATCCGACCAGCATCCGCACCAGCATCTGCCCTTGGCCGGGCCGGGGCATCGGGGTTTGCGACAAGGCAAAGCAATCCGGGGTCGGCACGCCGACCGGGCGGCGGCGCAGGATGATATGGCGGGCAAACGCCGGAAGGGTTGGGGGTAAGGCCATGGCGGGGCATCCTGTTTGTTTTGTTACCGCTTGATAGGGCGCGTGGCGGCCCGATGGCCTCTAGCCTTTTCGCTAGGTGGTGATCGTCCCATCAACGGCGATGATGGGGCCAGATCGAACAAGAACAAAAAGGATGCCGCCATGACCCCGGACGAGATGATCGCTTTCGTTGATGAACTCTATGAACTGACCGGCACCGGCCAGTGGGACGCGGCGGCAGAGCGTCTGACCGATGATTTCGTGGCGATCGAGGCCGATGGCCTGCCGATGGAGGGATCCTATCGTGGCAAGAGTGGTCTTTATGATCTGTTCGTCAAGGTGATGGGCATGATGGATGTGGTGGCGATGGACCGGGTGGAAACCACCGCCGGACGGGACCATGCCGTGACGATCCTTTCGCTGCGCTTTGCCGATCCGGCGCTGGAACCCGCAGAATTGTGCGAAGTCTTTCGCTTTCGCGATGGCAAATGTTGCCAGATCAAACCCTATTATTTCGACCCGGCCACCATCCACGCCGCGGTTGCCGCCAAGGCGCGGGTTCAGGCACAATGAGCCTTGCCCGATCGCCTGACCGCACCATCAAGGCATGAGCAGTTTGTGTCTGGCCTTGGTCGTCTCGGTCAGCCAAGTGTGAACGGCGCGAATGCGTTGAAGGCTATGGGTGTCCTTATGCGTGACCAGCCAGAAGCTGCGGATAATCACCTGATCGGGCAGGACGCGGACCAGTGCGGGATCGCCGTCGCCCATAAAGCAGGGCAAAACGCCGATGCCGCCCGATGCCGCCAGGATGCGATGTTGGGCAAGGATCGATGTGGAGCGCAGATTGGCAACCAGATCGGCGTCGATCTCGGACAGATAATTGAGTTCGGGCGCATAGATCAGTTCAGGGACATAGCCGACGAGTTGATGGCCCGATTTAAGATCCCTCGTCTGATGGATCGCCGGGCGGCCTGCCAGATAGTCCGGGGTGGCGTAAAGTCGCAAAGCGTAATCAGACAGTTTCCCTGCGATCAGCGGACCGGATTTGGGGCGGGACAGAAGAACGGCGATGTCCGCCTCGCGCCGCGAAGGGCTGAGAAATCCACTGCTGGCCACCAGATCGATCACCAGTCCGGGATGGCGCGCGGCCATATCGCCCAGATTGGGCGCCACGACCCAACTGCCAAAGCCTTCGGAAACGCTGATCCGCACATGGCCGGTCAGTCCCGAATCCGGGCTGCCTGTTTCCAGTTCCCGGCTCGCCTGCGCCATGCCCTCAACCGCGACCAGCACCCGTTCGCCGGCCTGCGTCAGGATCTGACCCTCGCGCGTTTGTTCAAAGAGCGTGACGCCCAGCCGATTTTCAAGGCGGCGCAGGCGCCGACTGACCGTGGTGGCGTCCATGCCCAGGGCCTCACCGGCCATGGCGAGTTTGCCCGCGCGCGCGACGGCCAAAAAGGTTTGAAAATCGCTCCAGTCCGTGACCTGCATTTTTGCATCTTAGGATGCAAATACGATGGTTGCCATAGAGATTTGTCGGTTTACTCCATCGGCAACAAGATTTTGAGGAGAGCCAGATGCGCCTGATTGACCATCATATTGTTGGCACCGCCGCCGGGGCAACCGGGCGCAGGTCGCCGGTGCTGAACCCTTCGGCGGGCGAAGTGCAGGCCGAGGTGGTCTTGGGCGATGCCGCGCTGCTGGAACGGGCGGTGGCCGCCGCTTTGGCGGCCCAACCGGCATGGGCCGCGACCAACCCCCAGCGCCGCGCCCGCGTGATGTTTGAATTCAAGCGTCTGGTCGAGGACAACATGCAGAGCCTGGCCGAACTGCTGGCCAGCGAGCATGGCAAGGTGATCGCCGATGCCAAGGGTGACATCCAGCGCGGTCTGGATGTGATCGAGTTTGCCTGCGGCGTGCCCCATTTGCTGAAGGGTGAATATACGCAGGGCGCGGGCCCCGGCATCGATGTCTATTCGATGCGTCAGCCTGTTGGCATCGGTGCGGGCATCACGCCTTTCAACTTTCCCGCGATGATCCCGATGTGGATGTTTGGCGTGGCGATTGCTTGCGGCAATGCCTTTATCCTCAAGCCTTCGGAGCGCGATCCTTCGGTGCCGGTCCGCCTGTGTGAACTGATGCTGGAGGCGGGCGCACCAGAGGGCATTCTGCAATGCGTGCATGGTGACAAGGAAATGGTGGACGCCATCCTCGACCACCCCGCCATCGGCGCGATCAGCTTTGTCGGCTCGTCGGACATCGCCAACTATGTCTATGAACGCGGCGCCCGCAATGGCAAGCGCGTGCAGGCGATGGGCGGGGCCAAAAACCACGGCATCGTGATGCCCGACGCCGATATGGATCAGGTGGTGCGCGATCTGTCGGGCGCGGCCTTCGGTTCGGCGGGCGAGCGTTGCATGGCGCTGCCCGTGGTGGTGCCGGTGGGCGAGGGGACGGCAGAGCGTTTGATCGAAAAGCTGCTGCCCGAAATCGAGAGCCTGCGCCTTGGCATTTCGAGCGATCCTGATGCCCATTACGGCCCGGTCGTCACCGGCGATCACAAGGCCCGCGTTGAGGGCTGGATCGCCAAATGCGAGGAGGAAGGGGGCAAGATCCTTGTTGATGGCCGCGGCTTCACTCTGCAGGGCCACGAAAAGGGCTTCTTTGTCGGGCCGACGCTGATCGATCATGTTACGCCCGACATGGAAAGCTATAAGAACGAGATCTTCGGGCCTGTCCTGCAAATCGTGCGTGCGGTCGATTTCGAAGCGGCCCTCGCGCTGCCCAGCAAGCACCAATATGGCAATGGCGTGGCGATCTTTACCCGCAACGGCCATGCCGCGCGTGAATTTGCCGCCCGGGTCAATGTGGGCATGGTAGGCATCAACGTGCCCATTCCAGTGCCGGTGGCCTATCACACGTTTGGCGGATGGAAACGCAGCGCCTTTGGCGATACCAATCAGCATGGCATGGAAGGCATCAAGTTCTGGACCAAAATCAAGACGATCACCGCCAAATGGCCTGACGGTTCGTTCGACGGCGGCAATGCCTTTGTTATTCCAACGATGGCCTGACCTATGATGACGGATGCCTTCACACTTTCGCCGGATCAACTGGCCATACAGGAAGCGGCGCGCCGATTTACGGCCGATGCGATCACCCCCCACGCCGCACGCTGGGACGAGGAACATCACTTCCCGCGCGAGGTGATGCAGGCCGCCGGTGAAATGGGCTTTGGCGCGATCTATGTCGGCGAGGAGAGCGGCGGGATCGGGCTGGGGCGTCTGGAAGCGGCGCTGGTGATCGAGGCGATGGCCTATGGCTGCGCGGCGACCAGCGCCTTTATCTCGATCCACAATATGGCCGCCTGGATGATCGACCGCTTTGGCAGCGCGGATCTGAAATCGCGCTATCTGCCCGCGCTGGTGGGGATGGAGCAGTTGGCCTCCTATTGCTTGACCGAGCCGGGCAGCGGGTCGGACGCTGCCGCGCTGTCGACCACGGCGCGGCGGGATGGCGGTGATTATGTGCTCAACGGCACCAAGCAGTTCATATCGGGCGGCGGGGTGAACGATGTTTACCTCATCATGGTGCGCACAGGTGAGGCCGGGGCGCGGGGAATTTCCTGCGTCGTGGTGGAAAAAGGTATGAAGGGCGTCAGTTTTGGCGCGCCGGAGAAAAAGCTGGGCTGGAACGCTTCGCCCACGGCACAGGTCATTCTGGACGATGTGCGCGTGCCGGTCGCCAATCTGTTGGGGGCCAAGGGGGACGGTTTCAAGATCGCCATGGCGGGCATCGATGGCGGGCGGGTGAACATCGGCGCCTGCTCGCTGGGCGGGGCGCAGCGCTGCCTTGACGAGGCGGTGCAATATACCAAGGACCGCAAGCAGTTTGGCAAGGCGATTGCCGATTTCCAGAACACACAGTTCCAATTGGCCGACATGGTGACCGAGCTGGAGGCGGCGCGCGCGCTGCTCTATATCGCCGCCAGCAAGATCACGGCGGGTGCGGGGGACAAGACCGCCTTTGCCGCCATGGCCAAGCGTTTCGCCACCGATACCGGCAGCAGCGTAGTGGACCGGGCGCTGCAGATGTTCGGCGGCTATGGCTATCTGCGCGACTATCCGATCGAGCGCTTCTGGCGCGATTTGCGTGTGCATCGCATTCTGGAAGGCACCAATGAAGTGATGCGCCTGATCATTGCGCGGGAGTTGTTGAAGTGAGCCTTGATGACGCATCCGCCACGCCGGAAGTTCTGGTTCGTATCGAGGGCGCGGCAGCTATTCTCTCGTTGAACCGCCCACGCGCGATCCATGCGCTGACGCTGGATATGGTGCGGGCCATGACGGGCGCGTTGCTCGACTGGCGCGGGGATGATCGGGTGTCCGCGGTGCTGATCGGCCATGCGGTGGATGCGGGTGGTGATCCCAAACTCTCACGCGGGTTCTGCTCGGGCGGCGACATCAGCCTGCTGCGCCAATCGGCGCTGGAGGATGGTGTGGCCGGGAGGCGTTTCTTTTACGAGGAATATCAGCTCAACCACCTGCTCTTTACCTATCCCAAGCCGGTGGTGGCGTTCATGGACGGCATTACGATGGGCGGAGGCGTAGGCATTTCCCAGCCCGCCCGGCTGCGTGTGGCGACCCAGAACACCCGCCTTGCCATGCCGGAAAGCGGGATCGGCCTGTTTCCCGATGTCGGTGGCGGCTGGTATCTCTCGCGCCTCGCGGGCAGGCTGGGCCAATATCTGGCGCTGACCGGCGCGCGGCTTGATGGGGCGGAATGCGTCTGGGCAGGGCTGGCGAGCCATTATCTGCCCGCCGCCGACCTGCCGCAGGCCAAGGCGCGGATGATTGCGGGTGAGGCCCCCGATGCGGTGCTCGATGCAATGGCCGCGCCCGCGCCTGAGGCGAAAATCGCGGCCCATGCCGATGCCATCGCCCGCCTGTTTGCCAGTGACCGGCTGGAGGACATCCTCGCCGCTCTGGAGGCGGATGACAGCGATTTTGCCCAAACCACACTGACCACGATCCGCACCAAGAGCCCGACGACCTGCAAGGTTTCGTTGCGGCAATTGGCCACAAGCCGGACATTGCCCGACTTCGCCGCGAATATGGCTATGGAATATCGCATCGGCGCAAGGGTGCTGATGCTGCCCGATTTTGCCGAAGGGGTGCGGGCGGTCATCATTGACAAGGACAATGCGCCGCAGTGGTCGCCCCCAACGGCAGAGGCCGTGACCGACACGATGATCGAGAATATTTTTGCGCCTCTTGCGGCACTTGAGGAATGGAAACCACTATGAGTTACGAAACGATCCTCGTCGAAACGCGCGGTGCGGTGACGCTCATCACGCTGAACCGGCCCAAGGCGCTCAACGCGCTCAATTCGCAGGTTTGCGCCGAACTGGTCAAGGCTTTCGCCGCATTCGAGGCCGATGATACACAGGGCTGCGCCGTGTTGACCGGCAGCGGCGACAAGGCTTTTGCAGCGGGTGCCGACATCAAGGAAATGGCCGAAAAACCTGCCGCCGATTTCTTTCTGGGCGATTTCTTTGCCGATTGGCAGGCGTATATTGTGCGCACCACCCGCAAGCCGTGGATCGCGGCGGTCAACGGTTTTGCATTGGGCGGCGGCTGCGAACTGGCGATGATGGCCGATTTCATTCTGGCGGCCGATACCGCTAAATTCGGCCAGCCAGAGATCAAGCTGGGCGTGGCGCCGGGCATGGGCGGATCACAGCGTCTGACCCGTGCGGTGGGCAAGGCCAAGGCGATGGAAATGTGCCTGACCGGCCGCATGATGGGCGCCGAGGAAGCCGAGCGCAGCGGTCTTGTGGCGCGCATCGTGCCTCTGGCCGATCTGGTCGAGGATGCGGTGAAAACGGCGCAAACCATCGCGGGAATGCCGCGCATGGCCGCGATGGTGAACAAGGAAATGGTCAATATCGCCTTTGAAACCGGCCTCGAACAGGGCCTCCTGACTGAACGGCGGCTGTTCCAGATCCTCACCGCCACTCAGGACAAGGCCGAAGGGATGGCAGCCTTTGTCGAAAAGCGTCAGCCCGTCTGGAAAGGCCGCTAAAGGCCGAAAGGCTTCAGGCCAACGGGCCGGAGCGTATAAAAGGAGAGGTTTGCATGAAAATTGCATTTATCGGTCTTGGCAATATGGGTGGCGGCATGGCGGCCAATCTGGCCAAGGCAGGTCATGATGTCCGGGCCTTCGATCTGGCTGAAGCGGCGCTGGAGCGTGCGCGCGCCAATGGCTGCACCACTTTTGCCACCGCGCGCGAAACGGTGGCGGGCGCGGATGCGGTGGTCTCGATGTTGCCCAATGGCGCGATTGTGAAGTCGGTCTACAGCGCTGATGTGCTGGGTCAGGCGCCTGTTGGCGCGCTGCTGCTGGATTGCTCGACCATCGATGTTGCCACGGCGCGCGAAGTGTCGGTGATGGCCGAGGCGGCAGGTTATCGCATGGTGGATGCTCCGGTGTCCGGTGGGATTGCGGCGGCCAATGCGGGGACGTTGACCTTTATGGTGGGCGGCCCGGCCGACAGTTTTGCCGCGGCCGGGCCGATCCTTGCGCAAATGGGCAAGGCGGTGATCCATGCGGGCGAAAGCGGGGCCGGACAGGCGGCCAAGATCTGCAACAACATGCTGCTGGGCGCCTCTATGGTGGCCACTTGCGAGACGTTCAAATTGGCCGAGCGGTTGGGTCTGGATCTCCAGACCTTCTATGACATTTCCTCCAAAGCGTCGGGACAATGCTGGTCGATGACATCCTATTGCCCGGTGCCCGGCGTGGGGCCGACGACGCCTGCGGACAATGGCTATCAGGGCGGTTTTGCCACGGCGCTGATGCTCAAGGATCTGAAGCTGGCCATGGCCGCGGCGCAGGCTGCCGGGGCGCCGGTGCCGATGGGGCATCGCGCCGAAGAACTTTATGCCGCCTTTGATGCGGCGGGCAATGGCGGCGTGGACTTTTCCGCCATTATCAAAACACTTTAATTGCAAATGCAGGAGCCGGTTATGTCGGAAGCCCAGAATATATACATTGTGTCCGGTGTACGCACGGCGATCGGCGATTTTGGCGGTGGGTTGAAAAATTTCATGCCCTCCGAACTGGCGGGCATGGTGGCGGCCGAGGCTGTGAAGCGTGCAGGCGTGGCACCCGGCGATATCGGCCATGTCGTGTTCGGCCAGGTCATCCCGTCCAGTGCGAAGGATGCCTATCTGGCGCGGGTTGCGGCGCTCAACGCAGGCGTCCCGGTGGGAACGCCGGCGCTGACGGTCAACCGTCTGTGCGGATCGGGGCTTCAGGCGATCATTTCGGCGGCCCAGATGATGAAGCTGGGCGAGGCTGAGATCACGCTGGCGGGCGGGGCAGAGAGCATGTCCAACGCCCCCTATCACGATCATGGCCAGCGCTGGGGGCGCAAGATGGGCGACGGGGCGCTGGTGGACGCGCTGGTGCAGACTTTGTCCGATCCGATTGATGGCTATCACATGGGGATTACCGCGGAAAATGTTGCGGCGCGCTATAATGTGACCCGCGAGCAGCAGGATGCGCTGGTCGTGGAGGGCCATGCCCGAGCGGTCCGCGCGATTGCCGATGGGCGTTTCAAGGACCAGATCCTGCCCATCGAGATCAAAACCCGCAAGGGTGTGAGCGTGTTCGACATGGACGAACACCCGCGCGCCGATACCAATATGGAAACCTTGGCCGGTATGAAGCCGGTGTTCAAAAAGGATGGTACGGTTACCGCCGCCAATGCCAGCGGCATCAACGATGGCGCGGCGGCGGTGGTGCTGGCCACGGGTGGTGTCGTGGCGCAAAAGGGTTTGAAGCCTTTGGCGCGCATTGTCAGTTGGGGCCATGCCGGAGTCGAACCCGCCTATATGGGCATTGGTCCGGTCAAGGCGGTGCCGATTGCGCTGAAACGTGCGGGGCTGACGCTGGCGGACATGGATGTGATCGAGGCCAATGAGGCTTTTGCCGCGCAGGCGCTGGCCGTGGCGGGCGAACTGGGCTTTGATCCAGCCAGGCTCAATCCCAACGGCAGCGGCGTCGCGCTGGGGCATCCGGTAGGGGCGACCGGCACGATCCTGACGGTAAAGGCGGCCTATGAATTGCGCCGTACAGGCGGGCGATACGCTCTGATAACCATGTGCATCGGCGGTGGCCAGGGCATTGCCATGGTGATCGAGGCGGTATGATGACGGACTATCGCTTCATCAAGGTTAGCCGTGCGGGTGATGTGATGACCATCGCATTGAACCGTCCGGACAAGCTCAATGCGCTGACGCCAGCGGTGTTTGACGATTTGTGCGCGGCGTTTGACAACGCGGTAGCGCAGGGCGCGCGGGCGGTGGTGTTGACGGGAGAGGGGCGGTTCTTCTGTTCGGGCGCCGATATTGCTCCTGATGGGGCGGGGTATGAGGGCCTGCCAAAGGATCTGGGCGCGCTGCTGGATGCCCATTACCATCCTTTTGTGCGCAAACTGGCCGCTCTGGAGATTCCGGTGGTGACCGCGCTTAACGGTCCCTGTGCGGGTGCAGGGCTGAGTGTGGCGCTGGCCGGTGACATCGTCGTGATGGCGCAAAGTGCCTATCTCCTACTGGCCTTCGTTAACATTGGTCTGGTGCCGGATGCAGGCGCGACATGGCTGGTGGCGCGCAGCGCGGGCAGGGCGCGGGCACTGGAAATGGCGCTGCTGGGTGAACGTATGGGCGCCGATGAGGCCAAGGCGGCGGGGTTGGTGACGCGCGTTGTGGCCGAAGATGCTGTCCTGATCGAGGCGCAGGCGCTGGCCGCCCGATTGGCCGCGGGGCCGACCAGAGCGATGGGCATGATCCGACGTCAGGTGGCGTATGCGCTGGAGAATGGGCTGGACGCGACGCTGAATGTGGAGCGGGATAATCAATCCATTGCCGGGCAAACGGAAGATTTTGCCGAAGCAATCAAAGCCTTTGCGGAGAAGCGCAAGCCGCAGTTCTCTGGTTGCTGAAATATTTGTATAAAACGGTTTTGAGAAGGTGATGCCATGAAGCTTTTGGTGCCGATCAAGCGCGTGCTTGACTACAACGTGAAGCCTCGAGTGAAGGCGGATGGTTCGGGCGTTGATTTGGCCAACGTCAA
>NZ_JBWBQS010000016.1:0-99575 GCF_056279125.1 Novosphingobium sp. Sphag1I
CTCCAGCGATGGCGTCGACTGTCTCCAGGACATCATCGCCGAGAACCGCCGGAGCCAATTCTGATCTCACGGGCGGCCGCTATCGGAGGCGTACCTTGGGGCTTCGCTGCACTGACGCCGACACACCTCCCCCTCCCTTATGCTTAACGGGCCGCATAGTGCCTGTGGAAAACGAGGGATCGCGCGCTGATTAGACTCGACTCTACCCGGGTACAGAGGGAATACTGTAATCGGTCGCGCTACCACCTTTTCCGACCTCCGATCCTCGTCGGCTCCTTGAAGCGGCGCGAGGGGCACGAGGCCCCTCGGAGGACTGGCCCTAAGCCACGTTTGGTAAAAGGAGGTGGCAATGAAGCGTGTTTTTGTACGCGCCTATTGCCGCTGGCGTTACGGCCAACGGGAGAATGTGTGTCAGCACACTCGCCGTTGGCCCCGCCAGTATGAGTTCCAATTCTAAGCACTGAGTGAACTGGGTAGCGCGACCACTCGTATCGGTGGCGTTACGCTACGGTGATTCTAGCCTTACGAGAATCGCAAAGGCAAGGGTCAAAGTGTCAAGCTGCGCCAAAAAACTGGGACAAACTGAGTGCTTTCAGGTTGCACCCACCATACCGCAGTATTCATGATTATTTTCATTCACTTACACATTGTTGACACGTTATCGAACTATAGGGTCTAGTACCAAACCACTCTTGGTGCCCATTAAGCGCCCATGAAGTTGGTAAGCTTCGTTTTCGGTCAAGGAGGCAACGCAGTCTGCCGCCAGCCTTGCTGGTTTCTCGTCTGGATGATCCTCCCAGATGTAACGCAGCCTTGCTGGCAAAACCTTCAGATTGCCGCTTTTCCCTTGCTCAAGGAATATCCCAAAAAGTTCTCGGACAATCCTTTTTTGTCCAAACTGCTGGGCATGAAGCGCGGGCAGGCCGATAACGTAACGACGAGCGAAATGCTTTAGAACGCGAACTTCATCCGCAGCCCAATCAGCTATTGCAACCGCCGGACCGGTTACGTCCTTACTGAGAGCCACAGCGCGTACATACTGGCCGATTAGTTGAGATGAAAAATTTCGGAGCTGGCGACGCTGCTCGCGTGTACCCGTATAAGTTTCATTGCTGACCGTCGGGAAGAGAATCAGCTTTCTTGTGATACGATCCAAGGCCGCGCTAACTCTGCGAGGGGCATCTGCTGGGTACTGCGGATCCCGCTTCCAATCCTTAAGTGCACCTTGAATCAAGCCGTCTCGGGACTCACTGGAGACGATCTCCCGCCAAGGAATGATACCGACTCTGTGGAAGTCTTCTAGATCATGGACGGAGTAGGAAATGTCATCAGCCCAGTCCATAAGCTCTGCCTCAGCGCTCTTAAACTCACCGTGACAATGCTCCCTTGCCCAGCGAAATTCGCGCTCTTCAGATGAATATGCCGACCACTTTGACTTCTTTTTTCCGTGCTCGTGATCACGCAGCCATGGATACTTGAGTGTCGCGGCAAGCGTCGCACGGGTAAGATCTAGGCCAGGAGTATCTTTGCTGTATCGCACCGCAAGCTTCGTCAGAATGCGAAAGGTTTGTGCATTCCCCTCGTAACCATCGTCAGCGGCGTCGTCAGAATCCCCGCCAACCTTGGTTGGATTCCGAACAAGGTCATCAAGCTCTGTCTCGGCGGCGTGACCGAACGGAGGGTGGCCAAGATCGTGCGCCAAACAAGCCGCCTCGACTACTTCGGGGTGAAGGCCATGCAGGGCAGCCTCCTCTGGCTGCTCACGAAGCCGATGCTCGGCAAGGCGGCGCCCGATCTGTGCCACTTTGTACGTATGCTGCTGCCGCGTGTGGAATATATCCAGCTCACCGGCGCGAACGATCTGGGTGATACCCGCAAGCCGATGGAAGGCTGAGGAGTAGAGAATACGGTCGCGATCACGCTCAAACGCCCCTCGCTGATCTTCCCCCGCAGCCTTTTCGTCACTGAAACAACGTCTAACACGCGCCGCATCCAACGACGACACCCCCCCAGCAGTCACGCAATACTCCCCCGTCAGCGCCTATGCGGCGTGCGCGAGCTCAGGCATAAGAGAGATGACCATCCCCTCGCCAGTGAGCGAAATTTTACCGCGCTCAATGGCGCGCTGAAGTGCTTCAATCACATCACCCAGCTGATAGCTGCGTCCCGTGAGCGTATCGATTAGCTCTTGCGGATCAAGGCCGCCGTCGCCTGCTTCGCAGATGACTGCGAGAATCTCTGTGTCTTGCGGGTCCTTATCTGCCATGGTTCTCTCCACCTGGTTAGACCTCCCCGGTCTCACTCAAATTCGTCATTATATGATGAACGAATAAGACGTGCGACCGGTGCCAGCGACCGCCAGCGGGGCCCAATCTCTCACTTTCATATATTCTGTCAAATCGACAAGCCCTGCAACGTCGTCGCGATCGTCGCTTTTTTGCACTTCAAACGCCGCAGAGCGCGGTCGGACATTTTTGACGTCCTGCAATCAAAAAAATAATTGTCGCGCCGTACGGCGCATCTGGCGCGCATTTTGAGTGCATTTAAAGCGTGCTTGTATCACGCTGAGCAACGCGCCCACAAAAATGTTTATCGAGGACGAAGTTCACGCGAGACGGATGAATGTTACGTTGTTTGCGAGTTTGTCAGCCGCGCAAATCCGCCGCATGCCACCATGAGCAAATGGCACATCTCAAGCATGTCGCATCGTCAGTAAGCCCTCGCAGTATCGACGTTCTCTCTTTAAACTAGCGCCATTTTCGCCACCGAAGCACCGATTATGGACATTATTTGCCGGTCCCGTAGCCTGATGTGGCGCGCTTTGCCGGACTGATCGGCGAGATAGACAGGTTTACAACCGCCTCTGTCGCAACAGTTCGTTCGGTAACGCCACAGGGAATGGCGGGAAGCCTCCAACTCCTTCTTCAGGCTGACCTCTGCTCTGCCCAAGCCCCGAAACCGTCGGCTTGCGTGACAACACGTGAGTCCAAGAGCGACCGGATTCGCCGTGAAACACGGCACTACAATAAATTGGCCAGAGGCCTTTCTCAATCAGAGATTGCGCGCGCCACAGCCTTCGGATGACCATTCTGTTCGTGCCATTGAACGCCTTGCCTTAAATCACAGCGCAACATTCTCATGCGTCTCATAAAGCCCGGCCAGATCGGCATGGGCCACCCGAAACTGGCTTCGGCGCTTGATCTCAGGTTTCACAGATGAAGCCTTCTCCACTTTGACGGCCGGATCATAATAGACCGTGCCAGCCGCGAATGCCCTGAGAAACATCAGGAAGTCCGTCTTTTCGCAAAGCAGGACCTGAGCGCCATAGCTGTATTCCGGCGGCGGGGTGCGAAAGAGGGAGGGCACATAGGCTGCCTGAGCGTGCTTGCGATTCCAGTGGGCCATCATTCCTTTGAAAGACCAAGAAGCCGCGACTTCATCCGCGCTGTCGATCAGAGACAGGCCGCCGTCCAGATCGGTGATCTTGCCCGAAACAGCGTCATAGCCAGCCATTGTCATGCGCAGACGTGTCAGCGCATGATGTTCCCGCTGACAGTCATAACGTCCGCCGAAATTGATACGATCAGGCTTGCCTGACTGATCGGGATAGCCGAACCGCCTCATGAAGGCGGCAACGCCTTCGGTGCGATAGATGCCCCCAGTCGGCTCGTGGTTCATAAGCGTCACCGGCGATTTGGGCCTGAAGGAAACGAAATCGCTCACGCCATATTGCTTCACTTCCCAGCCAAGGAAATCGGGCTCGGCATAGCTGTTGGGCGTAATGCCCAGTTCTGCCTCAAGCGTGTAGCCACCGCCGTTACGCGCCACATAGGGAGCCTTGGTGCCATCGGCGGCCAGCTTCTGCGAAGCAATCCACTGCATTTGATAGATGCGGCGCAATTCGTTGATCAGCAGAATTCTCGGGCTGTCCACCTGCCCAAGCATTAAAGGCAGTTCGAGGAAGACACCGACCACAGGCCAGTCATGAGCGTTCAGTTCGGCGGTAATGGGATCACTGGCCGTTGTCGCATAGCCCATCACCTGCCCGTCCCGGGTGATCCCGAGAAACAGTACACGGCCCGGATCCCTGACACGCATGATCGCGGAAGGTGCCTCCCGGCAGCCAAGCAGGAAGCCGGAAATCCGGACCTCTGGATATTTTGGATAAAGGATCAGGCCGGTGTTGGACGCATGATGCCTGCCAGTCTCATTGACCCAGAAGAAATCGACCGCCGCCTTCGCCCGATCCCGGACAGAGCCCGCCACCTCGGTGTCGTCCGTGCGGATCTCGCCATGCGGGATGATGTTGAGGGCAGAAAAATCTCCCCCAAGGTAAATCTGATTCTTCGAATTGTCGTTGGGAGCCAGCCGCTTTGCGTAAATGCGGGAAGCCCCGTGATGCCGCATCAGGTCCAGCAACTGACCAAGCGAATCAACCAATTAACCGCCCCTGATCTCAATCTCCCGATGATCAGACCTTAACCAGTCCGCCAGCCGCTGCATAGTCTCAGGGAAGTCGAGTTTTGTCCGCCCTTTCAGCGCACATTCCCAGATAGTAGCAATGCGCCAGCCCGCCTGTTCCAGCGCCCGCATTGCAGCCTCATCGCGAGCGACATTTCCTGCGATCTTCCCACGCCAGAAATCAGCCCGCGCTTCAGGCCATTTGAAAAGATGGCAGTCATGCCGGTGCCAGAAGCATCCGTGGACAAAGACAACGGCATGATAGCGGGGAAAGACCATATCCGGCTTCCCCGCCAGATCCTTTGCATGCAACCGGTAGCGAAAACCGGCGGCATGCAGGGCTTTGCGAATCAACAACTCGGGCTTTGTGTTCCGTCCTTTGATGGCAGCCATATTCCGGCTGCGAGTGCTGACATCATGGACGTCCGCCACGTCTCAGGCTGCTTCAAGCTGACCGGCAGAAGAAACAAGGGACATGATATGCGGCTGCATGATGCGGGCGACGGCTGCGAAAACAGGCACCGCGACCGAATTGCCGAACTGCTTATAAGCCTGCGTGTCAGACACCGGGATACGGAAATCGTCGCCATACCCCATCAGACGGGCACATTCCCGGGGAGTGAGGCGACGCGGATTCTTCTTCGCGCCCTGGCTTACGAGGATTTCCGACCCGTCCTTATAATAGCGGGCAGAAAGGGTGCGCGAGACATCATCAGGCGTCACCAGCCCGAAGCCGAACCCGTTTCCGGCAGCCTTATGCTTGTCGGCATAGTTCTGGAGGTACTGCCAGAGCTTGTCCGTCAGGGTGTATTTTTCATTCACCGTTGCCAGCGGCCCGAGCGTGAAATGCGATTCAGCCGCTTCCGACCCATCCTCAGGGTGCAAAACAGATTTCAGACGCACCCCGCCTTTGGGCGGCAGGTTCAGATTATCCCAGTTGAACGGGACATCCTCGCGGAAGCCGACAATGACGATCCGTTCGCGATGCTGCGGAACGAAATGCTGAGCATCAATCACTTTGTGCCAGGCCTTGTAGCCTAGCTCTTCGGTCAGCACGTTCAGGATCACCTCGAAGGTCCGTCCCTTATCGTGGCTCGTCAGGTTTTTGACGTTTTCCAACAGGAACGCAGCCGGGCGCTTGGCCCTTATGATGCGTGCAACATCGAAAAAGAGCGTGCCCTGAGTTTCATCGAGAAACCCGTGCTGCCTGCCCAGCGAGTTCTTTTTCGAAACGCCCGCGATCGAAAACGGCTGGCAGGGGAAACCGGCTAGCAGGACATCGTGATCGGGGATTTCATCAGTGCCAATTTCCGTAATATCTCCGTGAGGCGGGTGGTTGTCGCGGAAATTAGCGGCATAGGTCTGCTGGGCATATTTGTTCCATTCAGACGTGAAAACGCAATGCCCGCCAATTGCTTCGAAGCCCTTGCGGATCCCACCGATCCCTGCAAACAGGTCGATAAAGTTGAACCGCCTTTGCGAAGCATCGACCGATGGTTCGGACATCGACCTGAGCAGAGCCATCGCCGCTTCTCGCGGCATCCCATCACCCGCCTCCCAGCGCTGAATCTGCCGGGGGCTGTAGCCTGTCATCAGTGCGACAGCTTCGACTGACAGGCCCGCGCGAACTCTAAGGGCGGCAAATTCGTTGATCATAGTTCCTCTGGGTCAATTTACGACATAATGTCACTGTTCACCCCAGATGAAAACTGCATCATGCCTCGGAACTGAGGATAAAATTCTCCGGCTTACTGTGATGCACCATGATCCGTGCCACTGCGGCCATTTTCGCAAGCAGTGCCAGCTGTCGATGATCGCGAAGCTGAAATCCGCCTACATCAGACAACTTTATTGTTATTTGGCGATCATCAATGACCGCAGCAGTCGGAAACGAGGCGGGTGCTTCGCTCAACATCATCACGATTTAGATAAAGTTCGCCCTCAAAGCTGCCTTTGCCAGCTCTGTACCCGTTCGTCGTAAGCGGCCATCTGTTCAAAGATTAACCACGACCACTCCCCCCAGCCGGCAGCAGCACTCGCAGGCTGTTGCCTTGCGGTTCGAGGTGTTGCGAGGCGGGTCACGTTGATCTCTGGTGTAACATTATGGGAACAGACTCATCTTGTCGTAAATATAGAACGTAATGGCGCTGGAAATGCCTTGGCAAGCAGCGTAATGTGCACATTATTCAACGATCGCAGCCTTAGAGGTGCAGTGATGGGCGAGATGACCACGATAGCCTTAGGAAACGTCGAACGTTTCCCGCTAGTGGAGAATGCCAGCGCGGTGAGCGACGAACTGGGCAAGCTCTTGGGTATGATCAAGGCAGCCTGCCCGGAAGCGACAGCGGTCCATTTCGATTTCGACGGCAAGCTGCGGGTGCGTATCGACGTACACAGCCGTGATGACGTCGCCGCCATCCAGAAAACCCTGCCGGCACTGGGCGGCGGCGGACTGTTCTATGGCTTGACGCTGGGGGCAACGCCGCACAGTCCCTTCCATCATCGCGTATCGGCGCTCGTCGACCGATAACGGCAACCCAATCACATCGCCAGTGTAACTCAAACATATGGTGTGATCTGGTACCGAAAGGTACGCTTGCACCTAGCGGTCGCGGCTCGCGCCGCCAAAGGCGACCTTCATGGGTAGGAACCGCGCCGTTCAAAGCGGTCATACGTATATCAAAGAAAAAGCTGGTGCAGGCTGGCCACCGGGGGGCCTCTTTGTTATTGAATAACAATGGCCATTGAAGCACGCGCACCACGCCTCGCAGTTCTCATTGATGCAGACAACGCATCTGCCAAAATCGCGAAGGGCCTTTTCGAGGAAATTGCTAAGATTGGCGAAGCCAGCGTTCGTCGGATCTATGGTGATTTTTCTGGAACACGGCTCAAAAGCTGGGCAGATATCTTGGCAACGCATGCTATCATGCCATATCAGAATTTCGCTTATACATCGGGGAAAAATGCGTCCGACATCGCGCTAGTGATCGACGCGATGGATCTGCTGCACAGCGGCCGATTTGATGGTTTTTGCCTGGTGTCCTCAGACAGTGATTTTACTCGTCTTGCTGCGCGCATTCGCGAACAAGGCGTCGATGTCTACGGCTTTGGTGAGCAGAAGACGCCGGAAAGCTTCCGGCAGGCTTGCAGGCGATTTGTCTACACCGAAAATTTGCTTCCTGAAGAACCTACCTCAAGCCAAGCTGACAAGCCGGATATTCGGCCTTCATCGACGACATTGCCGCCGACAAAAGCCAATCCACTGATCCGAACCGCCATGGCTCAGTTGGGAGGTGACGACGCTTGGGTGCCTTTGTCGAGTGTGGGCCAGCGATTGGCGACGTTGCATCCTGACTTTGACTCGCGGACCTATGGATATGCCAAGCTCAGCGATTTAGTCGAAAAAACTGGGCTATTTGAACTCCATCGCCCAGAGGCTGGTGGTTTGCAGGTCAGAATGAAAGCACGGCTCAATGGGAAAGGTTGATTGCATCCGCCCCCCAACGAATGCAGGCATTGGTTCATGCGCACTATGAACCGGCTGACATATACTCCTTCAACCGTTCCGGGCGCTGAGGAATGGGCGCCGCAGGGTCGAGCACTTGAACCCGCGCGCCAGTTTTAACAAACATCGCCTTGAGCATCGGCAACGTGCTGGTTGGCGCAGCGATATAGACCCTGGAACCTTTTAGACTGCGGGGCTTGGCCTCGGCCAGAATGGCTTTCATGCGCGCCACAAAGTAATCGAAAGGCGCAATGCTGGCAAAACTCATCGTTCCATGTGAATAATCGAGCGAAAGAAGGGCGTCGCGCATCCATCCTTCTGAAGCCGCATAATCGGGGGCAGCCGGATCGCGCAGCACCGTGGTAGAGGGGTAATTCCCTTTCCAGCGCGGCGCGGATCGGAAAAACGCCTCAAGCAGATAGGTGTGCCAAGCTAATTCCGTGTTCTCGCTCGGCCCCAGCAAGGGCGCGATAAAGGCCCGTTTGGCTTTCTCGTTATAATCGCGCCGGGATTGCGCCTCTTTTGCCGCAGCGGCTTGCGCATTCCTCCATTCAGGCGATGCGCCGCTCAACACCGCTCCATCCGAAAGCCTGATGACCGCATCGACATAGGCCTCGCCGTCAGTCCCTTGCCGGTCGCCCGGCACCACGATCGGGATCATCACCGTCTCATCAGGCCCAAAGTGTGGATTTCTACGCCAGTGGATCGAGCTGACCGAATGGCCCAGTGCGAAAATGTAGTCCTCCGAGATAATATCGTTCAGCGCTAGCGCGCGGATCAGGCGACCATGCCCATCATGGATGACAACCACGTTGGGGCCATAACCCATGGAATGCCAATTATCGAACGTGACCACATAACGACCGCCATCGGCGATCAGCGCGTCAACGGGTGCCACTTCGTTGGTTAGCGGGCCGGACCACCGCGGGGTCCACACACCATCTGCCCCCACATGCTCGATGGTCGCGGTTGCCCTGGTTTGCTGTTGCCCCTTGGCGCCGCCTGCTGGCTCGCGCTTGTTCACCTTGTCGGAAAAATAGGCCAGGGCACTGACCAGTTCGCGCGGGCGGACTTGCAGACGAAAGGTCTTGTCAGGCGATTCATAGGTCTGCGGCTGAGGTGGCGGCCACTGATCAGCGCAGCACGGCGCTGCGACAAGCGTGAGAAGGACAAACAGCAGTCTGGACAGCAAACGCATCATGAGGGTGAAGGTCGCACAAGAAGGGCCAGCCTGCAAAGCCGCCAAACCTGACGTTCGCAGGTTCAGATTGAGCGGTCGGAACCGGCCATTCATTCAGGAGGTTCGACCCAGCAATAAGGAAGGGAGCTGCCAGCTTGATCCTAATCTGGGCTGATAGTTATCGTCTTCTTTTGCGCTTTGCCCGCCGGCCGATCGACCACCGCAATCGGCTTTTCGCCTTGCAGCACTTCCATGACCTGCGCTGGCCCAGGCAAAGCTAAGAAAGGCGCGAAGCTGACCCGCTTGACCGCCGTGGTCAGCGTCATCGCATATTGCCCGCTTTTTTTCTCGTCGATAAGCGCTGCCATGCTGTCGGGTGCAATCCAGATCACATTCCCGTCATCCCCTAACGCGATCAGATAGCTGCTCCCATCCTTCTCATTGCGATAGGCGCCATAATCGACGATTGCGCCCGGATCGGAACAATAATGGGGGTTATCTGACACTTCCTTGGCTGTTTCAGGCTTATTTTTACCGTCCTCGATCACCTGCATGAGTGCGCCCGCCAACAAGCCTCCCGTCATGTCCCTAGCCGCTCGCGCAACCCGCTGGTTCGCAAAGGGCTGGGCGCAAGGGATGATGCCATAAGCGCTCGCCGCCGGATCCTTTGCCGGTGAAAGACGCAGAGCGTTGACAAAATTCGCCAAAGCCGGGTCCAGATCAGCCGGCGAAAGGCTCCCGCTCGTCATGCGGACCACAATCAGCCAGTCATCATGCGCAATCACCGCGACCCCGCTGGCCATTTGTGCTTCGCCGGAGAGCGGGACCACCGAGCGAATTCCGCTGTTTTCGCCGTGACCTGCTGGCGTAAAGGTCGTGGTGACCTTCTTGCTCTGATCGACCTTGCCCAGCCCGGCGCCACCCATCACCCTTAAGATGCGGTCATGCCATATCGACGCATCTGGAAAACCGGCCCGATAAACATAGACCGTTGCCACTGTTCTGGTCTGCGGCTGCTCATAGGTTGCGGCAATGTCGAGTTGCTGGTTGCCGTAGTCAGCGATGGCCCGACGCGGAAGATCGCCGATCTGCGGCGGAAATACTGTCCCGGTCAGTTTATGGCGCCAATCCTTTTCCGCCTTGAAGGCAATGGGCGTTAATTCCGCCTGAGCCGCTGATCCGGCCATCATCGCCGAACAACCCAACGCCAGCGCCAGAACGAGAAAGTTCTTCCGCATCAACAACCCCTCCACATCGTGAATTGAAATCACGCTTGCTCAGCCAAACTCGCTTTCGTTCGCCTTGGCCATAAGCGAACGCCTGCGAAACAGAAAAATCGCCGCAACGACCGGAAGAGAAAAGCTCAGCATCCATGGATCGAAGGGCGAAGGTCTCACAGCGCCGCTGCCCAACAGAGAGAATGCCAGAGGCTGCATTCGCCACTCGCCGTTTGCCCAGTTCAAGGTGAATTGCCCCAGCCCTACCATGGAGCCGATAACCCAGAGCCAGCGCCTTTTGAGACCCTTGCTGAAAGCAAGGAACCAAAGGGCGCAAAGGATGGTCCCTGTCGAGCCGATCATGGCCGCAAGCCACAGGTAATAGGCGGCAGATTTCCCGGTAATGTCAAAATTGCCAATCGATGTAGGCTCGCGGTTGACCGGTACAGCATGCCAGCCAGCAACCAGCGTACGCCCTTGGGCCTTACGCAGGACAATTTGAACCAAGGCCCAGCGATGGTCTGCTCCAAGCTGGTAATTCAGCACCACCGCCGTCTGTGATGCGGTTCCCGCGCTCACACTGTTCGAACTCACAGTAACGAGAACAGGCGCGCCTTGGGCAGGCATGATAGCCTTGGTCTTATCCTTAATTGCAACGGTTTGGCTAAAAAGCTCGGGCACAAAATCCGCTTTGACCTGATCAATATCACCAGACCTGAGCGCGGCAATAACCTTCAGCGCTGTCTGGCGATCTGCGGGCGTCGACAGCTTTTCATTCCACTGCGAGGCAGAGCAGCCAGCCAGAGCCAGACACAACAGGGCGATTAGAAAGCGCATGGTTACCCCTTTGCTTCAAAGCCCGAGCTTTGTCTGCTGGATCAAAATAGCCTGCACATTGTGATCATTGCAAATAATCTTCGCACCTATCCTCAAGTTTTTTCTCGGGAATTGTGCAAAGGCCGGCAGAACAGACAGGGATTAATCGGCCGCGTCGAAAACCGGCTTTCGCCTGTCGTCGAAATGCAGGGGTATGGCCAGCGCAAAACAGGCCCCCGTCGCGGCCTCCATCAGGTCAAGCCGTCCGCCATTGCCCTCAACCAAAGCCCGCGCGATGGGCAGGCCGAGGCCGGTGCCGCCCTGCGCCCTCTTGCTGGTGAAGAAGGGCTCGAAAATCCGCTCGCGGTCGGGTGGGGCAATGCCGCCGCCATTGTCGCTGATGGTCATATGCAGCGCATCGCCGGACGCAACAGCCTCGATCCGCACCTGACTGGCCCCCGCTGCCTTGGCATTGTCGAGCAAGATGGTGAGCACGGTTTCCAGCGCGGCGCCATCCATCGCCACTTGCGCGGGCACGGCTTGGCTCTCAATGCGGAAAGCGGGAGAACCCAGCGCATCGACCATCCGCACCAACACATCGCCCAGATCGCAAGCGCCGCCACTAGGTCGCTGCATATCGGCCTTGGCCAGATCGAGCAGGCGCGAGATCAGGCGGCTCAATCTCTGTGTATCACCCGCCATATTGGCCAGAAAGCGGCTGCGCTCTTCCTCCGACATGGTGGCGCCGTGATCCTGCAGCAGCTCGATGCCGCCGGAAAGGCCAGTTAGCGGCGTCTTGAACTCATGCGCCAACGCGGCGGCGAAATCGCGCAGATAATATGAGCGCGCCTCGATGGCGGCGGCCATAGTGGCAAAGTCGCGGATCAGGCTGTCAATCTCGGCCACGCGCAAGGTGGGCTGCGGCGAATCGGCCTTATGCCCCTCTGCTAGAGCGCGGGTGGCGCGGCTAAGCGCTTCTATCGGGCGGACAATGGTGCGGCCCAGCAGCGCCGTCATCGCCAGCAGAAAGAGGAAGATCGCCGCCGTGCCCGCCGCGATCTTGCCGCGATCCTCATACATGCCGCGAAACAGCGCGCGCGGCGAACGCGACACCAGCACCACCCCCACCACGCGCCCGCCCGCCATAATCGGGCGAGCATGATGCAGGCGAATATCGGTGGCACGACTGATCCATTCCAGCGGATAGGGATTGTTATAGGCGCCATTGTGACGCAGCGTAGTGATCGGCCTGCCCGCCAGCGCGGCCTTCACCTCCGGCAGAGCGGCCAGGGAGCGCCCCGCATCGCGCCCATTGAGCACAATACCCCGCCGGTCGAGCAGCAGGATCGAGGCCAGCGTCGCCTGCTTCGTCTGGCTCATCACCGGCGCCCAGACTTTGGCCATCAGCGCGGCATCGGGATCGGGGGCGATGGTTGTCGCTATCGCCTCCGGCCTTTCGGGCAAAACCGGGCTGGAGCGCAGATCGATGCTGGTGGAAATCGCCCTCTCGTCCATCTCATAAGGGTCGGCTGGCGGGTCGGCCACCGCCGCATCGCCATGCGGGAAACCCAGCGCCGTGCTGGCCGCCAGCGCCGAACCTTGCGCGATCAACTCGGCCTCGGTGCGGCGCACCAGCGCGTTTTCATAAACCCGCAGCATAATGGCCGCCACGCCAGGAAGCGCCGCCACCAGCAGAAGCAGCGCAAACATGATCGTGCGCAGCCGCATCACCGGCCACAGGCGAGCGATCAGTTGCTTCATCCCGCGCAGGCGCCCAACCGATAGCCTATCCCTGCGCGGGTTTCGACCACATCGCTCCCGCCGCATTCGGCAAATTTGCGGCGCAGATTGCGAATATGGCTGTCGATGGTGCGGTCTGTCACCGCAAAGCCCGGTCCATGCAGCCGATCAATCAGCGCCTCACGCGAGAGGATGCGCCCCGGCGCAGAGGCCAGCGCGGCCAGCAGCGAGAATTCGGTGACGGTCAGCGCCACCTTCTGCCCGGCCCAAAATGCCTGCCAGCCTGCGGTATCCAGTCGGAGCTGGCCATGGGAAAGATCCGCGCTGGGCGCAGGGGCAACAGCCGGGGCGCTGCGCCGCAAGATCGCGCCCGCCCTCGCTACCACCTCGCGCGGGGAGAAGGGTTTGACCACATAATCATCCGCGCCAAGCTCGATGCCCAGCACGCGGTCGATCTCATCATCGCGAGAGGAAAGGAACAGGATCGGCACCGCGCAATCCATCGCCCGCAAGCGGCGGCAAACTTCCAGCCCATCCATACGCGGCATGTTGATATCCAGCACAACCAGATCGGCCTGCGCTGTGGCGAGGCTGGCCAAAGCCTCCTCGCCATCGACGGCCTCTGCCGTGGCCATGCCCGCCTTGGCAAAGGCAAAGACCAGCAATTGGCGGATATGCGGATCATCATCGACAAGGAGAACCTTGCGGGGGCTGGCGCTGGTCATGGGGCGATCTGTCACGGTTTGGCCTCGTTGGTCAATGCGGTGGGGGTCAATGCGGTGGGCGCCTGTTCGCTGCCCATGGCGATGCGCAGCGTATGAACATCGCGCGTGCGGCAATCGATCCAGCCGCGATCGCGCGGGGCCAGCGCTGCGCTGCCCAAGATGCCGCGCACCTGCACCAGACGCAGGCTGGCCAGCAGGCTCCAGTTGCTGCCTTTCACATCATAGCTGACCTGTGCCTGCGCATTTTCGCGCAGCATCCGCGCCCAGAGGTGGATCGGCTCGGGCGCCGGGCGGGCTTCCAATTGCGCCAGCGAGACGAGCGCCGAAGGACCCATGCGCTGGAGATAGCATAGGTCGAGCGGGGCGCTGTACCCGTCCAATTCGCGGGCATGGGCGATGTTATAGCGCGCCGCAGCCGCATCGAGATCGACAAAGCTGCAAGCCCCAAGTAAGGCCAGCGCAGTCGCCGCATTGGCGTTGATCAGCCATGCCGCGCTCTTGCCCGCCAGCACCCGCCAAAGTACCAGCATCAGCCCCAAAGCCACCAGTCCCATCCACAGCAGCGCGGCAATGCGCATTTGCGTCAAGGAATAGGCGGCCACATAATCCATCGTGCGCAAGGCGGCATTGCCCACCAGCAGCACATTTTGCGCCACCCAAGCCACCACCAGACGACGCACCAGCGGCATAGATGCCGTCTGCGATCCGGGGCGCAGCGCCACCAGCACAACGCCCGCCGCCAACAGCGCGGTAACGATCAGCGGATAGGCTCCGCGATGAACATATTCCGCCGGTGTCACCCCCTTGGGCAAAGGAGCCAGACCCCAAAGCCACGCCAGATCCATCGCATTTTGCAGCGCAAACAGCGCGTTGAAAGCGATTAGCGATAGGCGCACCGAAGATGGCGTAACGCCTGCGATGGGCAGATCGCCGCTGCCATCAAATGTACCGATCGTGCGTAGCGCCATGCGCGGGCGCAGCAGGCTCCACGCAAAGTTAAACCAGATCACCCCTAGGCACATGCGTGCCACCAGCTCTCCATCGGGCGAGAGCGAGAAGATGTCACCAAGCCAGGCCTCGATCACCGGATTGGCCGAGGCAAAGAGCGCAAGGATCACCGCGCTGCCCAAGGTGGGCAGGGCCAGTTGCGGCAGGGCGGCGCGGATTTGCCCTCCGCCCCTTTTACGCCGCACTCGCAACCATCGGCGCAGATCGAGCAGCGGCGCAATGCAAGAGCGCAGCCCATGCAGCAGCAACCTTTGCGCCCAAGCCCAAGCATCGCCAAAGCGGGCCGCCGCTGGCAGCAGCGCGCCAAGGCCAGCAAAGGTCCAGAACAGGCTCCACGCCAGCAACCCCGGCCTAAACATCATCGCCAGCGCCATCACCCCGGCAAGGCCAAAACACGCCAGCGCCCTTATATCCCGCCGCAAGGCTGGCCGCGCCGCCAATGCCGCGCCTAGCAGCGCCAGTTCGGCCACGCCAAACATCGCCCGGCCCCGATGCCAGTCAAAAATCATCGCATCAAATAGGCAGGCAAGCGCCAGCCCCGCCCCGCATTTCACCCAAAAACTGCCAGAACGCCCCTGTATCATCGCGCAAACCTCCATCAGATTTGCCAAGATCAATGGACGCGCCTCATCGAGCGGATGCTGCGCAAGTCTTGCGGTTTATGTCCGCTCTGTTTGCAGAAAATGTGCAGAGGGCGCCCTCGAAGCAGTCACTTTCAGTGTCATCCCGGGCTATCGAAAGCGGTCATGCGCCCTTTGCAGGCATTAACCCGCGAAGCGCCGTTTCATCTGGACCGTACACGGTGCTCCGGGCAGAACCGTAGGGTCTTAGGAGTAAGTTAAATGAAGCCCAGCACCAGAACCGTTTTTGCCGGCTTGGCCGTTCCAGCGCTTTTTGCGCTGGCACCGTCGCTGTGGGCGATGGAGATCAGCGTCGATGCGAATTCTGAGTTACTGCGGATCGCTGCGCTGGAGCGAAGCGGGGATTGCAAAGGGGTGTTGGATGCGATCACCGCGCCGTCATTTACCACACTCGCCGCCGCGCTGCCCGACGACACACGGCTCGCGCTGGACATGACGGGGCTCCGCTGTGCCGATCGGCTCAAGCGCGAGGATACCACCCTGCTGCTTCTAATGCAGGCAACGCAAATCGCCACCGCGCCGCCGCTCATATGGCAGATGCGGATCGCCGCGCAATGGCTCCATGGCGATCACGCTGCGGCGGTGGAGACCGTTGAAGTCATGGCGGCGGATTACCCCGCCACGCTCAATCGGATCGACTTCGCCATCTTTCGCGAGATGTACCCGAACTTGCAGAAGGCCGACGAAGCCGCGCTGCTTGCCCGGTTTCTGAAGGTGCTGTCGGCGCCTGGCTATGTGCCAGCCGACCCTGCCTCCTCACCCGACAGCTTCCGCGTCGCCTACGCAAACCTGCTGATGAAGGGCGGGAATAGGGCGGCAGCCGCGCAAGCGATGGCGCTGGTGACCAACCCTCGCTCACTGATGACGGCAAGCACCGATCCGCAGTTGCGCGGCTTTCTGCCGGCCAACTTCGACGCGAAGACCGCTTTTGAAAACCACATCGCACAGCTTCGTGGGGTGATCGCGGCGCATCCCGATTTGCTCTCAGTGTCGATTGCGCTGGCCGGCGATCAGCAGCGGCTGGGCCAGGATGCAGAGGCATTGGCCACGCTGGAGGCGGTGCGTCCCGATCGCCCTGACGCGCATTATGCCGATGCCAGCAACCAGACCAACTGGTGGTGGAACAGCCTGAGCAAGATAGAAGAGGACCTTGGCCACATTGATGCCGCAGCCGATGCCATGCAGCACGGCATGGCTGCGGGAGAGCGCGGAAGGTCCAATGTCAGCCAGGCGATCAATCTGTCGTGGCTCTATTTCCGCGCTGGTCGTCATGCCAAGGCTCGGGCGGTGATAGCTTCGCTGGGCGATGGAGGCGGTAGGCTCAGCCCCTATGGCCTCGTTGAACTGCACGCTGCGCGGGCAAGCATCGCGATCAACACCGGCCGTCCCATCGAGGCGAAACCGGACCTCGCCTATCTGCGCGCCCATGTTGAGTATAACTATTACACTGCGATCCAAACGCTGGCGTACTCAGGCGACATGGATGGTGCCGCAGAGTGGGAGATCCGGGAACTGTCTATCCCCGAACATCAGGCGCGCGCGTTGCTGGCGCTCAGCGATTACGCGCCGCCGCCAGCAAGCCGGCCGCGCGATCCAGCGCGTGAGGCCTTCCTGCTGCTGAAGCAACGCGCCGACGTGAAGGCGGCCATCGCCAAAGCCGGCGGCATCGCTCATTTCAATATCCCCCAAGACTGACGCTCGGCCAAGCCGAGGGTTGAAGCATCGGGCAGCGCTGCTTCGCATTTCTTAGCGTTGAACAAAAATTCGGACACAGGTTGACGGAGAAGGGCACGACGTTCGCGAAGAACGTGCTGGCGGTAGCACATCCGATGGTGGGGTGGCAGGTGAACGAAAGGCGGCTCGAGCCAATCCGCGTTCCGAAGGAGACTTACCGGATCGTCCTCATCCATGGGCGTCCATGATCGTAATAAGGTAGCGCCAAGCGAGGACCGCTTCGCGGTGTGCCCTTCTGGCCCACCCTCAACCTTAGGCATACTCAATTCGAATTTGAAAGCGCGCAGCGCAAACGCCTCACTTCTTTCGTGTAAATCGGGATTTTTGAAGGTCATTCTGTAATTAAATAAAACCACATGGTATCCCTTGAAACCATAAAATAGTGCGTATATCCTGAGGTCAAGGCATTGAATTTGGAACTCGAACCACTTCATAAAAATATTTTAGTGCCATATTTTGTGCCACAGAGAAAAATCAAATCATCATTGTTTTTTCTTATCAAATAATTACTTAATAATTTCGAGTCCTCTCCTGGCACCATTTGCTCCTTAAGTCGCTGAAAGAAGGCGACTTAAGGGGAACCCAACAGAACGATAACGCTCAACGGTACAACGGGACGGTACAAAACGCCTTGCCCGATGTGATGCGTATCTCCCTTGGCATCCATGGCCAAACACGTCCTGACAGCCGCAAAGACCGGTCGCCTTTCGTGCCCGGCCAGCGCAGGGAATGGAAAGGTCCGCCCCGATCCACACCCCTTCTATTGGCATGACGGAGCCTTTGTAATCGCCGTGGCGACGCCCTTGCGCCGCGCCAGTCGCATGATCTCGCCCCGGACCGCCGCGTAACCTTCCTTGCTGTCTCCGGCCAGATCCAGAGGTTTTGCGCCCAACATGGAATTATGCGCATTCAGGAAGGAGATCGCCTGATCTCTGTTACCGAATTGCATATAGGCAAGATTGGCGATCAGGCTTTGCCGCTCCAGATACTGGCGGGTCAGTGGCGAGGCTCCTTTGAGCCGGTTTGCATTGCCGCGATAGGGCATATAGGCCGATTTTCCATTGCTCATGACGGGATCCTTGGGAAAGAGGACGGGCGGTGCATGATGTTGATATGCGTAGATTCCGAGGCGTGAACCCCACAGGCAAAGGCCGTAAAACGCCTGTGCTGGGTCATGCCGCTATCGGCCGCCTTCCCCCCGTTGGCCCACGATACGGCATGATCCGACGCCTAGTAGGAGCGCCTGAAACCTGCAGAACCCACCTGGGCGCAAACGAACTGAAAGGCCTGTGCATAGCGCCGCGCCGTATTGGGCCATGTCGTTGGGCGGCTTGCGCCATAGGCCCGGCGGGCCAGAGCCATGCGCGCGGCATCGTCCCCCAACAGATCGGCCACACAACGCCCCAGCGCGACGATATCGCCAAACGGCACCAAATGCCCTGAACCATCGGCCAGCAATTTGGCGGCATGCCAATAAGGCGTGGAAACCACCGGACGTCCGATGCCATGCGAAAGGGCCAGCGCGCCCGATGTCATCTGCGCTTCGTTCAAATAGGGCGTGACATAGACATCGCACATGCCGATGTGGTCCATCATCGCGGCCTGATCAAAGAAGCGGTTGAGAAACACCACATGGCCATCAAGGTCCAAATCCCGGACCAGCGCCAAAAGCATTTCCCGATAGGCATCGCGGCCCGATTTCAACTGATGTGGATGGGTGGCGCCCATCACCACATAGACCGCATCGGGAACCGCGGCCAAAACCGCCGGCATCGCCTCGATCATGGTTTCAACGCCCTTGCCCGGCCCGATCAGGCCAGAGGTCAGGATCACCCGCCATCCGCCGAAACCCAGCCGTGCCTTTGCCTCGGCCGGCAATGTCCATTCAACATCGGGAATGCCATGGGGTATCACCGCGATCCGTTCCGGGTCGGCGCCATAATGTTCGATCAACATGTCATGCGCCTTGTCGACCATGACCACCACACAGGCGGCAATATCCAGCAGCCGCGCCATGACCCGCCGCTGGGATGGTGTGGGGCGGTCAAGCACGGTGTGAAGCGTGACCACCAGCGGCATCTCAAGCCGTTCGACCAGATCAAGAATATAGTCACCCGCATCCCCGCCGAATATGCCGAACTCGTGCTGAAGACAGGCCACGTCGAACCGCTTTTCATTGATGAATTGGGCGGCTGCGGGATAATCTTTGTGCCTGTTCTGGCGCACTGACTGGCAAACCTTGCGCGGATAGAGATAGTCCTGCCCCGGATCGCTCATGGCCACAATCGCGGTTTCCCGAACCTGTGGCGTGACGCGCAGGGCCGTTTCCAGATCGGTGGTAAATGTGGCCAAGCCGCATTGGCGCGGCATGGCATTGCCGATCAACACCACGCGCAGGCCGCGCGGAACATGGGCATTCGGCACCGGCACACAGTCAGGATCCGGTATCCATCGCAGAGCGCGCAGGAGCGCCTGTTCTGGTTGGCGTAACGGGGCCAAAATCCCGGCAGGCATCATCTCGGTCATGCCAATCTCTCTCGCTGGTGGTGAAAAACACGAGGATAGATCCGGTACGCCCGCGCGATAGTCTCGGATTCTACGCGCAATGATCGGGGCCAGAGCCTGCGTAAATTCCGAGGCTTGCGCCCAAGGCGTCGCCGGTTTGGCCTGCCTCGCAATTATGTTTGCAAGGATAAGGGGATGCGCGTGTTAGTGTCCCATATGACGGTCATTTCAGATCAGCCCCTATCGGCCGCGCCGATGATTGTCGCCATTGGCGCTTCGGCGGGCGGATTGGATGCCGTGTCGCGCCTGTTTGCCGCATTGCCCGCGCATAGCGGCATGGTTTTCATCGTAGTTCAGCATCTTGAGCCCAGCCACAAAAGCCTGATGGCCGAATTACTGACCCGCCATACCGCGATGCCCGTGGCCGAAGCGACCGAGGGCGCATCCTTGTCGCCCGATACGATCACAATTATCCCGCCCGGTCGCGATATAATCTTGCGCGGGGGCGTTCTGCATCTCTCGGTTCCGCGCAAACAACATGGCGTGCGCCTGCCTTTTGACACGCTGTTGATCTCGCTGGCACAGGTTTGCGGGCCACGCACCATCGCCATCGTCCTTTCGGGCACCGGCAAGGATGGCAGCATCGGGATGGTCGCGCTCAAGGCCGCCGGCGGCCATATCATCGCCCAGCAGCCCGAGGAGGCCGATTACGACGGCATGGCCCGCAGCGCCATTGCCACAGAGCAGGTGGATCTTGTGCTGTCTTTGGCCGCCATGCCCGCAGCATTGGCCCGGATCGCGTCCGGCGGGACAGGGCCGGTGACGATGATCGCCCCATCCGGCGAGTTGCCCGAAACGATATCGGGCGGGACCATTGACGATATTATCTTCTATCTGGGCGCAACCACGTCGCATGATTTTCGCGGATATAAAGCCGGAACCATCGGGCGCAGGATCGAGAGGCGGATGTCGCTGCTCTGTGTGCCGCGCGGGGATTATGCCGCCTATCTTGCCTTGTTGCGCCAGCAACCGGCCGAGCGGGACCTCCTGGCGCGAGACATGTTGATCAATGTCACGGCATTTTTCCGCGATCCCAAAGTGTTTGAACGGCTGGCCAAAGAGACCCTGCCCGATCTGATCGCCCATTTACCGACCGGGCGCCCCCTTCGCATATGGGTTGCCGGGTGCAGCACGGGCGAGGAAGCCTATACTCTGGCCATGTTGACCAGCGAGGCGTTGACCGAGGCCAAGAGCAGCGCAAAATTGCAGATATTCGCCTCCGACGTCGATCCCGAAGCCATCGCCTTTGCCCGTGACGGCGTCTATCCAGCGGCCAGCGCGCAGAGCATTCCGCCCGAATTGCTGGCACGCTATTTCAGCCGGGACGATTACGGCTATCGGGTCAGCGCCAATTTGCGCGCGCAGGTGGTGTTTTCGGTGCAGGATGTGCTGAGCGATCCACCTTTCTCGCGGATGGATATGGTATCCTGCCGCAACATGCTGATTTATCTGGACGCCTCGGCACAGGAGCGGGTGATCTCCCTGTTCCATTTTGCTCTGCGCGAAGGGGGCATCTTGCTGCTCGGATCTTCGGAAACCGTCGGCAAGACCAGCGGCCGTTTCGATCTGGTGGCCAAGGCCGAGCGTATCTATCGCCATGCCGTGCCAAGCCGTCCGGGCAAAGTAGGCTTTCCTTTCAGCTTTGGCGAGGGCCTGCCGCGCCTTTCGCTGCCTGACCGGGGCGGCACGCTCAACCGCCAGACCAGCCTTGCGGACCTGTGCGCCCGCGCGGTGCTGGACAATTTCGCGCCGGCCGCCGTACTGGTGAACCGGGCGCGACAATGCCTTTATTCGATGGGCGGGGTTGAACGGTTTTTACGATTGGCGCCGGGCTATTTCAGCCTCGATCTGCTCTCGATGGCGCCGCCGACGCTGCGGGGTAAATTGCGTCTGGCGCTGGAACAGGCCCAAGCCGGGCAACCGCATATCCGTGGCGGCCTGACCCGGATGCGCGCAGATGAAGGATCGATTTCCTTCCATTTCGAAATACACTTTCTGGGCTCGGCCGAAGAAGAACTGTGGCTGGTCGTGTTTCTGGAGGAAACCAGCGGTTCAGCACCGATGGCCACCGCCGAACCGGAAAGTGACAATCCCCATGTCCATGCCCGCATCGCCGAGCTTGAGCGCGATCTGGCCGCGGCGCAAACGGATCTGCAAATCGCGCTGGCGGCCCAGGACATCGCCCATCAGGAGCAAAAGGCGATCAATGAGGAAGCGCTCTCGGTCAATGAGGAGTTTCAGTCCACCAATGAAGAATTGCTGACCTCCAAAGAGGAATTGCAATCGCTCAACGAGGAACTGACCGCGCTCAACAGCCAGCTTCAGGAAACGCTCGATCGCCAGCGCCTGACTTCTGATGATCTTCAGAATGTGCTGTATTCGACCGACGTGGGTACGCTGTTCCTCGACAAGGCGCTGTGCATCCGCTTCTTTACCCCCGCGATCCGCACCCTGTTTTCGGTCATCGCAGGCGATGTGGGCCGCCCGTTGCAGGATCTTCAGCCGATGGTCCCGGATGACGACCTTCTGGCCGATGCGCAAAAGGTGGTGACCGACGAGGTTTCCTTTGAACGCGAAGTGGCCGGGCGGGCGGGGGAATGGTTCCTGCGCCGCATATTCCCCTATCGCGCGCGCGATGGCCGGGTCGAAGGGGTCGTCATCACCTTTGCCGACATTTCCGAACGCAAAGCCACCGCCAGCGCTCTTGAAGCGGCCAAATTGGAGGCCGAACGCGCCAATATCGCCAAATCCCGCTTTCTGGCCGCCGCCAGCCATGATCTGCGCCAACCGCTGCAATCGCTCACCCTGCTCAAGACGTTGTTGCACCAAACCGTCACGGGCGATCGGGCAAAAGAGCTTCTGGCCCGCTTTGCCCAGACCTTGGGCGCGATGTCGGGGATGCTCGACACGTTGCTGGACATCAACCAGATCGAAGCCGGGGCGGTCGAATCCCATTTGCAGACTTTTTCCATCGACGACGTGCTTGACCGGCTGCGCGATGAATTTACCGCTTTGGCGCAGGCGGGCGGTATTGGCATGCATATCGCCCCTTGTTCGGCGCTGGTGCGTTCCGACCCGCATCTGCTGGAACAGATGATCCGCAATCTGTTGGGCAATGCGATCAAATATACCCGCCGTGGCCGCATCCTGCTGGGTTGCCGCCGCCGGGGGGACAGATTGCTGGTCGAGGTATGGGACAGCGGCATCGGCATCGCGTCCGACCAGTTGCAGACCATTTTTGAAGAGTTTCACCAGATTGGCCATACGCCGGAGGATGGCAGCCGGGGGCTGGGTCTGGGCCTGTCGATTGTGCAAAGGCTGGGCCATCTGCTCGGCCATGGCGTCCGCGTGCGCTCGGTCCCGGGCAAGGGTTCGGTCTTTACCATCGAATTACCGCATCTGGGCGCGCCAGCCACCAATGGGTTGCCCTCCGTGGTGGTTTCGCCGCGCCTGAGCGTCAAGCCATACCATTTCCTTCGCATTCTGGTGGTGGAGGACGAACCCGACGTCCTTGATCTGCTTGAACAATTGCTGGCGGGGCATGGTTATGTCGTGCGCGGCGCCATCAATGCCCGCGACGCGATGGAACAGGTGGCCGAGGGCGGGTTTTGTCCCGACATTCTGCTGACCGACTATAATCTGCCCCATGGCGCCAATGGGCTTGATCTGTTTGCGGCCATGCGCGCCAAGCTGGGGCAGGCCTTGCCCGCCATCATCCTGTCGGGCGACATTTCTACCGACACGCTGGCCCGTATCGCCAGTGGCGATTGCGTGCAATTGAGCAAACCGGTCAATGCCGATGAACTGATCGAAGCCATAGAGCGGATCGGGCGCCAATTGTCGGCTTTGCCGGTCGCGAGCAAGGAAACCGACCCGGTTATTTCGGTCATCGATGATGACGCCCAAACCCTGTGCGCCATCCGCGATCTTCTGGAGGGTGCGGGTTACAAGGTGGCGGCCTATGAAAGCGCTGAGGCCTTTTTGTCGGCCTATCGCCCCGGCCATGAGGGCTGCATTCTGGCCGATGTGCATTTGACGGGGATCAGCGGGGTCCAATTGCTGGACCGTCTGCGTGCGGATGGCGACGATATGCCGCTGATCCTGATCACGGGCAGCGGCGACATCGGTCTTGCCGTCGAAGCGATGCGGATGGGGGCATGCGACTTTATCGAAAAGCCTGTGGCCAGCGATGCGTTAATGGCCAGCATCGCGCGCGCATTGGCCCAGTCCCACGATCTGCGGATGATCGATGCCGTCCATGAAGGGGCCGCCGGGCTTGTGGCCGGGCTGACGCTGCGTCAACGTGAAGTGATGAAAATGGTGCTTTCCGGCCATCCCAGCAAGAATATCGCCAGCGATCTGGGTATCAGTCAGCGCACCGTGGAAAACCATCGCGCGGCGGTGATGCGGCGGATGAAGGTGCATTCCTTGCCGGAATTGGCGCGATTGGTCATGGTGGCCGAACGCGAGGGCTGACAGTCGCGCTCCGCTGAGGGCGGGGCGCAAGGGCCTGTCATGCCCCTTTGCGGCTGAGCGTGGCAAAGCCTGTGTTCTGCTGGGCGCAACGCTGAAACAACAGGGCGTCATCCGGCCCATCGATAGTTTGCGCAATCGCCCGGCGTCCACGGGACATCCTGCTCTTTATCGTGCCCAGGGTACACCCGCATTTGGCTGCCGCTTCTTCATAACTCAACCCTTCGACCCCGACCAGCATCAGAGCTTCACGCTGACCACTGGAAAGCTGTTCGATGGCCTTCATGGCATCGGACAACAGCAGAGCGTTATCCTGTGCAGGCGGAATTATCAAAATACGTTCGGCCAGATCCGCATCCCAGTTCGCGCTCCATTTCCGGCGACGCAGCGTGGAATAAAAACAGTTGCGCAGGATCACGCAGACCCAGGCGCGCAAATCGGTGTTCTGGATATACGTGGCCCGCGCGGCCCAGCTGCGCATGATTGCTTCCTGCGTCAGGTCTTCGGCCAGGGCGTGTTGGCCGCAAAGGCGAAAGGCAAAGCGGCGCAGCAGGGGGACCAGCAATGTGATCTCGTCGCCAAACTGTTGGTCGATGGTGGAAGGAGGATGCCCCGCAATGCGGTGTTGAGCCCGCGTCGTCATGGTGTGATCCGCCCTGAAGTTGAGGCGCTGGCAATATCCAGCCTCATGTTGATATTCTCGCCCATGGTTGATTCCTTGTGGTCGACACGCGCCGGCGTCTGCGGGTGCCTTCCTGCGCTATTGGACGCCTCCGTCCATTTGGGGCAGGCCCGGAATCTACCTGCGGCCCATCACCGATGGCTTGCCGATCTTGGGTATATTCCGATGCTCGTGCCCCCGCTTTGCCGGGCCTAGATTGTCATACAACGGCCACGCTCAACCCAGCCGCTCTGCACGGATGCATCCGGCGTTCTCGACAAGGCGCTCGACAAGGCGCTCGACAAGGCGGTTGCGGCCGATGGCATTGGCGGCGTCGGGATCATGCGGGTCGGTCACGCCAACAGTTCGGGCGCCTGAGGCCAATCGGGTCTCGTGCGTCAAAGCGTCCATTCAAAGGAATGCCCCATGCCCCCATCCACGCAACCTGCGCAGACCTTTCTCAGCGATATGAGCAGTCTGCGTGAGAGGACCCGTCGGCATGTCGCGACCGGCGAGATGAACCAGACCTATGACGGCGATGTCGAGGCCGCGATCGACATCCTTCAAGCCGTTTTGGCCACCGAGATCGTCTGTTTCCTGCGCTATACCCAACATTCAATCGTGGCCAGAGGCATAGCCGGAGAGGCCGTGAAGGCCGAATTCGCCGCCCATGCGCAAGAGGAACTGACGCATGTCATGTTGGTGGCACAGCGGATATGCCAATTGGGCGGCATACCGGATTTCGATCCGAAAAACCTGCTCTCTCGATCCGCATCGAGTTACGCAACGGCGATGGATCTGGTGGACATGATCACCGAAAATCTTGTCGCCGAAAGGATCGCGGTTGCACATTACCGCGAATTGGCCCGCTATTTTGCCCATGCCGACCCCACCACCAGACGGATGATCGAACAGATTTTGGCGGTCGAGGAAGAGCATGCGAGCGATATGGCCGACCTGTTGGTCAGGCAGAACGGGTGATGCCACAAGACAGCCCCATCCTTGCCGCCCATCCCGATGCCGCCGCCATCGCCCGGCACGAAAGCGCCCTGTCGCGGTGGGACAATGAAGGCGGCGCGATGGCCCGCCCGGTCATTCGTCTGCCGGTCAAAATACCCGAATTGACCAATGCCGAATTGGTGCATTTGCGGATACGGGTCATTGCGCTGGAAAATCTGCTGATCGCTATGCTTGCCCGCGCGCCGGATGGGCAATGGGGTCTGGCCGATGATATGGCCGCCCATATTGCCCCGCGCCCCGGTTCGGCCCATCATCCTCTGACCGAACATGCCGCCCAACGGATGCGGGATCTGTTGGCACGCGCGCTGCATTACCGCGACACAGACATTCCCTGACGCGAAGGTCAGGTCCGGCCCACCATATTTTCCGGGCGCACGATGCGCTCGAATGTCGCCTCATCGACCAGGCCCGTTGCCAGCGCGGCCTGTTTTAACGTCATATCATGCGCCTGCGCATGGGTGGCGATTTTGGCTGCGGCCTCATAGCCGATTTCGGGCACAAGCGCGGTTACCAGCATCAGCGAGCGTTCCACAAGCCCGGCAATCCGGTCGTGATCGGGCATCAGTCCCTCCAAAGCCAGCCGTGTAAAACCGCGAATTCCCGCGCTCAGCAATTCAATCGAGCGCAGAACATTGGCCCCGATCAATGGCTTATAGACATTCAATTCCAATTGCCCCTGCATCCCCCCCAACGTCACGGCGGTGTGATTGGCGATCACCTGTGCGGCCACCATAGTCAACATTTCGCATTGGGTGGGATTGACCTTGCCCGGCATGATGGAACTGCCCGGTTCATTGGCGGGCAAACGCAATTCCCCAATCCCGGCACGAGGCCCACATGCCAGAAAGCGTATGTCATTGGCGATTTTGGACAAGGCGCCGGCCAGATTGGCCAAGGCGCCCGACATGGCAACCAGCCCGTCATGGCTGGCCAGCGCTTCGAAAGCATTATCGGCGGGGCGAAAGGTGATGCCTGTCAAAGCGCTGATCCCGCGGGCAAAATCCAAGGCGAAACCGTCCGGCGCGTTCAACCCGGTGCCGACCGCCGTGCCTCCTTGGGCCAATTGCCTTACCTCGTCCAACGCGCTGTCCAACCTCTTGCGAGCATGGGCGATCTGGAATGCATAGCCGGAAAATTCCTGTCCCAGCGTGAGAGGGGTGGCATCTTGCAGATGGGTCCGCCCGATCTTGACTATATCCGCCCACGCAGTCTGCTTTTCCATCAACACGCGGTGCATGTCGTCCAGCGCCGGGAAGAGCCCGCCGATAGCTTCCTGTGCCACGGCCACATGCAGGGCGGTGGGGAAACTGTCGTTGGAGGATTGCGAGAGATTGACATGATCGTTGGGATGAACTGGCGATTTGCCCCCACGCCGCCCGGTCAGCATTTCATTCGCGCGTCCGGCGATGACTTCGTTGACATTCATGTTCGTCTGGGTGCCGGACCCGGTTTGCCATATGGCCAAAGGGAATTGGGCGTCCATTTGCCCACTTCCGACTTCCTTGGCCGCCCCAATGATGGCCTCGGCCAGATGGCTGTCCAATCCATGCCTGCGGTTGATGTCGGCGGCCACTTGCTTGATCCCGGCCAGAGCGCGAACAATGGCCAGAGGCATCCTTTCGGAAATCCCGAAAGCAAAATTTTCCATGCTGCGCTGGGTTTGCGCCCCCCAATAGGCGTCAGCAGGAACGGCAACCGCGCCCAGACTGTCGTATTCCATCCGCGTGGCGTCGAGCATGTTGACCTCCTGTCATAAAACCGGTGTCTCATCGGCTGACGTCGGCGTTCGTGGTGCGATTTCCGGTTTATGAATTGGTGAATTTTGCAAGCGCCAATCCTGACGTTGACTCGATTCCGATGACCACGGACAGATTACTGGTTGATGCGCTATCTGCGAAGAGCGTCGGCCCATATTTTTACCACCGATGGCCTGATTGGCGCCGCGTTTACCCCATCACCCTTTCCTGTAACCACAACAGCGACGGATAGGCGCAGAGCCAGATCCAGAAGAATCGGTTCAGCCCGAACAGGCACGCATTGGCCCCATGAAACAGCGCGGTCAGCACCAGCCCCGCGATCAGCGCCGGCCGCCAGAAAAACGTCAGCGGAAAGGCCAGTTCCAGCCCCATCACCGCCCAGCCCATCAGCCACAGCAAGCGCGGGCGGCGCGCCCAGAGGCGGACATTTTCCGCCACCGGATAGGCCGAGAACAGGAATACATCGCGCAGCGCCCTGCCCCGCCGCCATGCCGGGTTCACCACCTTGACCCAACCGGAGATGAAATAGGACAGCACCAATTGCATCCCCAGATAGCCCAAGGCCATTTCCTGATAATGCCGGTCGGGCAAATGATAGGCCAGCGTGACCATTATCAGCACCAGAAGACTCATCCGGTCCGCGCCGCCATTATACGGCCCGTTGAAAAAGGGCAGAATCAACAGATGGTTGATCACCAGCGCCAGCGTCAAAACCTGCGGCAAAAACCTGTTATCGGGCGCAAAGACCAAGGCGAGGAACAGACCCGCCGAAAGGATCAGACGCGGGATGAACAGCCATCTTTCCTGACGCCTCGCCCCCGGGTCAAGATGTTCAAGGCTTTGCTGAATAAAGGCCAACGCCATCAACACCCCGGTCAAACGCAGGGCATCGTCCAAAATCATGCCCAGCCCATCTGCGCCAAAGGAGCGGGCGTCGACAGATAGACGGTATGGCTGCTCAACCGCGCCGTCTGGCCTATGCGCCCGACCAGACGCAGGCGGATCTGGACCACATCACCATCCCCGGCCAAACCATGCCGCGCCAGATGCCGCCCCACCCGCGCCATCAACTCCCGCTGGCTATGCGCCAGGGCAGCGGGCGAGAGAGGGTTGAGCAGGCGTTCAACCAGGCTGACGAGAAAGAGATCCTCGTTCCATTGCCGGTTCCAGAACAGGCGGCCCAACATGGCCATCACGCCCAGTTCGGCGGGACGGGGCCGGAATTCATGCCATTGCGGATCGCCGCCGCCCAGAATGGCGTAATCAATGCGCGGGCTGTCGCTCACCCCGTCGAAAAAGCGCCATGAGGGCAAAAGCGCGGGCAGCAGCAGCCGAATTCCGTCAAAGGGAAACACGTTGGCCCACCCCTTCTTAGGCAAGACACGCTTCTCATGCGAGGCAAGGGGCGATCATGCGCCCGCCCCCGCCCCTTTCACAAGCAACGTATCATCCGCATTGGGGCAATCGGAAACTATCGCCCCTTCCACACCGCAGGGCGCTTTTCGACGAAGGCGGCCATGCCCTCGGCCTTGTCCTGCGTCGCGGTCAGGATCTGGAACAGGCGGCGTTCGTGCAGCAGGCCCTGTTCCAGCGTGGTTTCAAAGGCGATATTGACCATTTCCTTGTTGGCCATGGCGGCCATGCGCGGCATTCCGGCAATGACCTGCGCGGTTTTCAACGCATCGTCCAGCAGATCGGCCAGAGGCAAAATGCGCGCCACCAATCCGGCGCGCTCGGCTTCCTCGGCGCCCATCATCCGGCCCGTCAGGCACAATTCCATCGCCTTGGCCTTGCCCACCGCGCGGGTCAGGCGTTGCGACCCGCCCATGCCCGGCGCGATGCCCAGCTTGATTTCGGGCTGGCCGAATTTGGCCGTGTCGGCGGCAAGGATGAAATCGGCCATCATCGCCAATTCGCACCCGCCGCCCAGCGCGAAACCATTGACCGCCGCGATCCACGGCTTGCGGGTGCCGCGCACAACCTTGGCCTGCCAATCGGCGAAAAAGTCCTGAAGGAAGAAATCGGCGGCGGGCTTGTCGCTCATTTCCTTGATGTCGGCGCCCGCGGCAAAAGCCTTGTCGCCGCTGCCCGTGACAATGGCGCAGCCTTGGGTGTCATCGGCGTCATAGGCGGCAAAGGCCGCGCTCAATTCGGCGCAAACCTGCGAATTGAGCGCGTTGAGCGCCTTGGGCCGGTTGAGCGTGATCAGCGTGACCGCGCCCTTTTGCTCCACCAGAATCGTTTCATAGGTCATAGGCTTTTCCATTCCTCGTCCTCTGGCAAAGGCGCGAGAATCGCCTCGACCATCGCCTGTGTCACATCCTGCGCCCGTGGCGGGGACCATTGGGGGCGCAGATAGCCACAGCCCGCCGAAATCTGCAACGCGCGATGCGATTTCAGACATTTATGGCCATAAGCAATGTATCGCTAAAGCGCTTGCGGCGCGTTTTCCCAAGGAAACGGGCCAATGCCGGGCCGGACAACTGGACACATGGCCCCCATGGGCGGTATAGAGCCGCCCATTCAATCGGCAGGAGCATCTGGATCATGCTGTTGCGCAATCCATTTGACCGCCGGACCACCATATTTTCATGCCGACCATCAGCCTGATCATCCCCGCCTATAACGAAGAAGACTATCTGCCCGCGTGCCTTGACGCGATCATGCAGAATGTCGCGCATAAAGCGTTTGAAATCATCGTTGTGGACAATAACAGCACCGATGGCACCAAGGCGGTGGTCGAACGCTATCCCGGCGTGAAATATGTTTTCGAACCCAACAAGGGCATCACCCGGGCGCGTCAGCGCGGGTTCATTGCCTCGACGGGCGACATTCTGGCCTATGTCGATGCCGACACGCATCCGCCCGCCGGTTGGGTCGAACAGATCGAACAGCAGTTCACGAAAAACGCAGGACTGGCCTGCCTGTCCGGCCCCTACAGCTTTTATGATGTCAGCGGTCTGCGCAACATGATTTCATCGGCGTGGTTTGTGGCGGCGCGCCCGCTCTACACGTTGACCGGATATATGATGGTGGGGGGCAATTTCGCCATCCGCCGCGACGCCCTGACCAAGATGGGCGGTTTTGACAGCACGATCGAATTCTATGGCGAGGATGTCGATATCGGCCGCCGCGCCAAGAAACAGGGCAAGGTGCTGTTCTCGCCCAAATTTGTGATGCCAACATCGGGCCGCCGCATGGCGCGTCAGGGTTTTGCGAAAACGGCCGGGATCTATTTCATCAATTATTTCTCGATCGCCTTTCGCGGCAAACCCGCGACGAACGATTACCTCGACATTCGTTAAGCGCAATTCGGCGTTAAACGCTGACTGGCGTCTGCACAGGTCGACCGCCCCGTCGTGGGCGGATAACGCCTGTCGCCCGCCGCACACGCCATGCTGCGCAGCATACGGCACAACAACGCCCGCCCCGGAGGGGAGTTTTGTTACCAAAATGTCGGGAGAGAAACTGTGGTGCTGCTGGGGAGGATTGAACTCCCGACCTCAGCCTTACCAAGGATGCGCTCTACCACTGAGCTACAGCAGCACACCACAGTTATCGCCGGTGCGACCAGTGCCGCAGCGGAGGCGCGCTATTGGCCGGGGATCGAAAGAATGTCAAGCGCCCATCTGAATTTTTCCAAAGGCTGTACCTTGAACATGGCGTCCGGGTCGGCCAAACAGGGTGCGCACAAGAGAAGATTACCATGAAGAACCCCGAAAAACCCGACAATTCCAAGCTTTCCCGCGAAGAACGCCTTGCGGCCAAGCTGCGCGAAAATCTGCACCGCCGCAAAGCGCAGAGCCGCGCCATGCAGGACGTCCCCAACCCGACGGGCGATTCGCAGGCATAAATTTTCATCATCCGATGGTCGCCCGCCGCCCGCATCACGCCCCATGCGTATCGGGCAAATCCTTGCTTCCCATTATCGCGGCAAAGGGCTAGGGCCGCCTTAAACGTGTCTTCACGCTGCATTTGAGGGAGTGCCAGAAACGTGCCTCGTCTGATTCTCGTCCGTCATGGTCAAAGCCAATGGAACCTTGAAAACCGCTTCACCGGATGGTGGGACGTGGATCTTACCGAAAAGGGTGAAGGCGAAGCCCGCGCGGCCGGCGCCTTGCTCAAGGAAAAGGGCATCCTGCCGACGGTGGCTTTCACCTCGGTTCAGACCCGCGCGATCCGCACGCTGCATCTGGCGCTGGAAACGGCGGGCCGGGTGTGGATTCCCGAATATAAGGACTGGCACCTCAATGAACGCCACTATGGCGGTCTGACGGGTCTGGACAAGGCCGAAACCGCCGCCAAGCATGGCGACGAACAGGTCAAGATCTGGCGCCGTTCGTTCGACGTGCCGCCGCCGGTTCTGGAAGACGGCAGCGAATTCGACCTCAAGCAGGACGCACGCTATGCCGGGATCGACATTCCCAGCACGGAATCGCTGAAACTGACCATCGAGCGCGTGCTGCCTTATTACGAAAGCGCGATCGTGCCCGAACTGGCCAAGGGTGAAACGGTGATCGTCGCCGCCCACGGCAATTCGCTGCGCGCTCTGGTCAAGCATCTGTCGAATATTTCGGATGCGGATATCCTCAATCTGGAGATTCCGACCGGCCAGCCCATCGTCTATGAACTGGACGACAACCTGAACGCGCTCGAACGCTATTATCTGTCGGAGAGGTAAGAACATGACCCGTCCCGGAGCCGTCGTTTCCATCGTCATGGGCAGCCAGTCGGACTGGCACACGATGAAGAAGGCCGCAGACATCCTGACGCAACTGGATGTCGCGCATGATGTGCGGATCGTTTCGGCGCATCGCACGCCCGACCGTCTGGTCGATTTCGCCAAGAATGCGGCCGATGAAGGCTTCAAGGTCATCATCGCGGGCGCGGGCGGCGCGGCGCATCTGCCGGGCATGGTCGCCTCGATGACGCATCTGCCGGTGCTGGGCGTTCCGGTTCAATCCAAAGCGCTGTCGGGTCAGGATTCGCTGCTCTCCATCGTTCAGATGCCCGCCGGCGTCCCGGTCGGCTGTCTGGCCATCGGCGAAGCGGGCGCGACCAATGCGGGCCTGCTGGCCGCCAAGATCCTGGCCACCAGCGATCCGGCTCTGGCCGCGCGCGTGAAGGAATTCCGCGTGGCCCAGACCGAAGGCGTCGCGGAACGTCCGGAATAAGCGCTGCGACCATGATTGCTCCGGGTGAAACGATCGGCATTCTGGGTGGCGGACAATTGGGCCGAATGATGGCCTTTGCCGCCGCCCGCCTTGGTTATCGCGTGCATATTTTTGCGCCCGAGGCCGACAGTATCGCGGCTGAGGTGTGCAGCCGCTTTACCTGCGCGGAATATACCGACGAGGCGGCGCTCAAAGCCTTTGCCGCCGAATGCGCGGTCGTCACCTATGAGTTTGAAAATGTGCCGGTCGCGCCTCTGACGGCGATCGGCGCAACGCCCTTGCTGCCCCACCCCCGCGCGCTGGAAACGGCGCAGGATCGGTTGAGTGAGAAGAATTTCGTCAAGGCGTTGGGCGGGCGTCCGGCGCCATTCATGGCGGTGGACGGGGGCGAAGACCTCGCCCGCGCCGTGGCCGAAATCGGCGCACCAGGGATTTTGAAAACCCGCCGCGATGGTTATGACGGCAAGGGGCAATGGCGGATCAAGAGCGAGGGCGATCTGGCCGGGCTGAACCTGCCCGCTCAGGCGCTGATTTACGAGGGATTCGTCACTTTCTTCGGCGAATTTTCCGTAATCCTTACCCGCGCCGCCGATGGCAGCATCCAATTCTGGGATAGCGCGGAAAATGTTCATGTGAACGGCATCCTCGACACATCCACCGTCCCGGCCAGCGATGCGATTGCCGCGCAGGTGCCCGAGGCCCGCGCTCTGGCGCAAAAGGTGGCCGAGGCGCTCGATTATGTCGGCGTGCTGACGCTGGAATTTTTCGCGACCGATGATGGCCCGGTGTTCAACGAAATGGCCCCCCGCGTCCATAATTCGGGCCACTGGACCATCGAAGGCGCGATCACCAGCCAGTTTGAGAACCATATCCGCGCCGTTTGCGGCCTGCCGCTGGGCCTGACCACACTGGCGGTGCCGGGCGCGCGGATGCTCAACCTGATCGGTGACGATGCCCATGACTGGGCCCAGATCCTGTCCGATCCGGCCAACCACCTGCATCTCTATGGCAAGGCGGCGGCGCGGCCCGGACGCAAGATGGGCCATGTGACCCGCCTGATTCTGGAATAATGACGCGCATCACCCTTGTTGTGGCCCGCGCGGCCAATGGCGTGATCGGCGCCGATGGCACAATGCCATGGCATTTGCCCGCCGACCTGCGCCACTTCAAGGCCAAGACCATGGGGCGACCGATGGTGATGGGGCGCAAAACATTTGAAAGCCTGCCCGGATTGCTGCCCGGACGGCGGCATATCGTGATGACCCGCGATACGGCGTGGGGCGCGCCGGGCGCAGAGGTGGCCGCTGATCTGGACGCGGCGCTGGCTCTGGCTGGAGATGCGCCGGAAATCTGCGTGGTGGGCGGGGGGCAGATCTATGCCCAATTCATGCCCATCGCACACCGTATCGAATTGACCGAGATCGAGGCAGAACCGCAGGGCGACACCCATTTCCCGCTGACCATTGGCCCGGAATGGAGCGAGGTCGCGCGCGAAACCCATGATGCCCAAGAGGGCAAACCGGCTTTTGCCTTTGTCACGCTGGAAAAGGCGGGATAGGCGCAGTTTTGACATGATCCGGCTCGATTCCCGTCACCCTATTCCCGACACTTTGCGCGGCGCGATCATCGCGCTGGGCAATTTCGACGGCTTTCATCTGGGCCATCAGGCCGTGGTGGGCGAAGCGCTGCGCTGGGCCAAGGAAGAGGGGCGGCCCTGTATCGTCGCCACTTTCGATCCCCATCCGGTGGAATTTTTCGCCCCCGGTTCGCCGCCGTTCCGCCTCTCGACGCTGGATCAGCGGCAGGAATGGTTTGGCCGCGCCGGGGCCGACGCCATGCTGGTCTTTGCCTTTGACGCGGCCATGGCGGCCAGCAGCGCCCATGATTGGGTGCACGAAGTGCTGGGCCGCCAATTGGGCGCGGCGGGCGTCGTCACGGGCGAGGATTTCACCTTTGGCAAGGGCCGCTCCGGCTCGGTCGCCACGCTGCGCGAGATGGGCGCGGAAATCGGCCTGGGCGCAAGGGCCGTGGGTGCGGTGATGGAAGGGGGCGAGGTCGTCTCGTCCAGCCGGATCCGCCGAGCGCTGACCTCTGGCGATATTGCCACCGCCACGCGGTTGCTGACGCGCCCCTTCGCCATGCGCGCCGCCGTCCAGCATGGCGACAAGCTGGGCCGGGAAATCGGCTTTCCCACCGCCAATATGGCGCTGGGCGACTATCTGCGGCCCGCCTATGGAATCTATGCGGTGACGGGGCGGTTGGCCGATGGGCGCGTGCTGAAAGGCGCGGCCAATATCGGCATCCGTCCCCATTTCGACCCGCCCAAGGAATTGCTGGAACCGCATTTCTTCGACTTCTCCGGCGACCTCTATGGTCAGGAGATCGAGATCGGGTTCCATGCCTTCCTGCGTTCGGAGGCCAGGTTCGATTCGCTCGATGCGTTGGTGGCGCAGATCGGGCGGGATTGTGATGAGGCGAAGCGGGCTTTAGAAGGGGTGTAAGATGCGAGGGTCTAGACCCTCGCGCTCCCATTACTGTCTGCGTTGCGCCAAGGGTTCGGCGATTTGTGTCGGACGCGGCGTTGAAATTTTAAAGCCTGCGGCGCGGCAAAGCCGAGCTATCCGCGCCGCAGGCTTTATAAATGATCCACACACGCAGCCAAGCAAACACCACCCCAGTAACGGGATTGCAAAGGGACAAGTCCCTTTGCCCGCCGGAGGCAAAAACCCACCACAAAAACAAACAAAAAACCCCCACCCAACCGGGCAGGGGCATTTTTGCAACCACAGAACCGCGAAATTACTGACGCGGCGGGGTCTTGGCCTGCGCTTCACGGCCATCGCCTTCGGGCGCGGCGATGATGGTGCGGGTGACGTCGCCCTTGTTGGCCGTGGCGGTTTTGGGATCGGCCACGGTCGAGCGGATCGACGCGTCGGCGGTGCCCATTTTGGAAACAGCGGTGTTTTCGACCGCGCTGCGCTGGGGCGCGGGGCCGAACATGGCCTCGGTGGTTTCGACCTGACCGGGGCGGGTGTTGGGGCGCGGCGCACCGGGCTTGGGCGGGGTCAGCGCGAAATCGGGCGGGGCGAACAGCGGCGTCTGGCGCTGAACGGCGAATTCATCGGGGCGCACGCGGTTGAACAGCCCGCCCGCGCCACAGCCGGAGAGCATCAGGCAGGTCGTGCCGGCCAGCAGGATGGCGGAAATCTTACGCATTGTGGTTCAATTCTCCGGGATGGACGGTGCGGCGTCCAGCTTGATGTGGCCACGCTTTTTGCCCGAAAGAAAGCTGCGGGCAAGGATAATCAATACGCCGAAGGTGATGGCAACATCGGCAAGGTTGAAGATGTAGAAGGGGCGATAGGCCCCAATGTGCAGATCGGCATAATCCACCACAAAGCCCTTGGACACCCGATCAAGGATATTGCCCAGCGCGCCGCCCAGCACGAGGCCCAGCGGCAGGATTTCGCCCACACGCTTTTCCATGAAGATCCAGATGGCCACGCCCAAAGCGATGGCGCCGGTCATGCCGACCAGCAGCCAGCGTTCTAGATCCGAACCCGCCGTCAGCAGGCCCAGCGACACGCCGTAATTTTCCGCCCAGGTGAAGTTGAAAATGGGCAGCAGCGTGATCTGTTCGACGCGGGGCAGGTCGAGCGGGCCGATCATCGCCCATTTGACGACCTGATCGAGCGCAAACACCACCCCCGCCACGGCCAGGCCGAGCAGGCGCGCTTTGACAGGGGAGATGCGCGCAAGAATCGTCATTCAGCCGCGTCCATGGCCGACACAACCTGATCGCAACGTGAACACAGATCGCCGTCTTCCGAAACTTCGGGCAGATGGCGCCAGCAGCGGCCGCATTTGTTATCGCTACTGATAAAGCCCGTGATTTGCGCACCGCCGTAATCGTACATTGAAAATTCCGAGGGAACCGATGAGATCACGCGAACTTCATCCGTTGTGATATGTAGTCCAACATCTTCGACCAAGAAGACCTCCGCAAGATCAACCGTCTTGAGAGGCGCAAGGTTATCCTCTTTGTACAGCTCGATTTTAAGGCTAGCTTGCAGGCTCGAACCGATCAGCTTTTCACGGCGCATGGGCTCAAGTACATTAAAGGCTTGAGTACGCACAGCACGGACCAACGCCCACTTTGCTGCCAACGTCTCATCCGCCCAACCAACATCCACCACCGGCCATTCCAGCAGATGCACGCTGCCCTCATCGGCAAAGCGCGACTTCCACACTTCCTCGGCCGTGAACACCAGAACCGGCGCGGCATAGCGGATCAGCGCGTGGAACAGGATGTCGAGCACCGTGCGATAGGCGCGGCGCTTGGTGTCCGTCGGCGCGTCGCAATAGAGCGAGTCCTTGCGGATATCGAAGAAGAAGGCCGAGAGGTCTTCGTTGCAGAAATCAACGAGGCTGCGGACATAGGTGTTGAAGTCGAAAGCATCGACCGCAACCTTGAGTTCCCCATCCAGCTTGGCCAGCAGCGCAAGGATATAGCGCTCCAGCTCAGGCATGTCCTCAACCGGCAGCTTTTCAGCATCGGTGAAACCATCCAGCGCGCCCAGCAGATAGCGGAACGTGTTGCGCAGCTTGCGATACTGATCGGCCACACCTTTGAGGATTTCATCGCCAATGCGGTGATCCTCGGTATAATCCACCGACAGAGCCCAAAGGCGGACGATATCCGCGCCGTAAGTCTCCATGACTTTCAACGGATCGACCGTGTTGCCAAGGCTCTTGGACATTTTCATGCCCTTGGCGTCCATGGTGAAACCGTGGGTCAAAACCGCCTTGTACGGCGCATGGCCACGCGTGGCGCAGGCTTCGAGCAGCGAGGACTGGAACCAGCCGCGATGCTGGTCGCTGCCTTCGAGATAAAGGTCGGCGCGGGGGCCGCGATAGCCTTCGGGGCGCAGCAGGTCGGGCCAACGGCCGCTTTCCATCACGAAAGCATGGGTGCTGCCCGAATCGAACCACACGTCCAGAATGTCGGTGACGCGCTCGTAATCCTCGGCGTTGTAATCGGCGCCCAGATATTCCTGTGCGCGCGCCTCGTCCCATGCGTCCACGCCTTCTTCGCGGATGGCCGCGACGATGCGTTCATTGACGGCTGGATCGACCAGATACTGCCCGCTCTTGCGATCGACGAAGAGCGTGATCGGCACGCCCCATGCCCGCTGGCGCGAAAGCACCCAGTCGGGGCGGCCCTCGACCATCGCGCCAATGCGGTTGCGGCCCTTTTCGGGCACGAAACGGGTGTCGGCAATCGCCTTCTTTGCACGTTCACGCAGCGTATCGGGCGACAGAATCGTCGCCAGATCGAACATGTCGTCCTCATCGCTCAGCGGCGCGAGATCCTTGTCCATCGGCACGAACCATTGCGGGGTGCAGCGGAAAATGACCTTCGCCTTCGAACGCCACGAGTGCGGATAGGAATGCTTGTAATCCGCGCTGGCCGCCAGCAAGCCGCCAGCCTCACGCAAAGCGGTGCAGATCGGACCGTCGGGCGCGTTGAACTTGGGATTGATCACGCTGCCTTCGCCGCCCAGCCACGGCCAGTCGGCGCGGTACTTGCCATCGCCTTCGACGGCAAAGACCGGATTGATCTTGTTCGCCTTGCACAGCAAAAAGTCGTCTTCGCCGTGGTCGGGCGCCATATGGACAAAGCCGGTGCCCGAATCGGTCGTCACGAAATCACCGGCCAGCAGCGGGCGAGGACGGGTGAAGAATTCGCTGTCGGGGAACACGGCGGCCATCGGGTGGCGCGCCTTGGCCCCGGCCAGAACCGGACCCTTCACATACATCAGGAAGTCATAGCCGTCTTCATCGATGCGCTTCAAAAACGCTTCGATCAGCGGCTCGGCAACGAGGTATTTCTCCTCACCCACCTTGATCTGAAGGTAATCAATCGAGCGGCCATAGGCCAGCGCCTGATTGGTCGGGATGGTCCAGGGCGTGGTGGTCCAGATCACCACCTTGGTCCCCACCAGTTCGGGCGAGGAGGGCACCTCGATCAGTTCGAACGCCACGTCGATCTGGGTTGAGGTGATGTCCTCATACTCAACCTCGGCCTCGGCCAGAGCGGTCTTTTCCACCGGGCTCCACATCACGGGCTTGGCCCCGCGATAGAGCTGGCCGCTGGTGGCGAATTTCAGCAATTCGCCAACGATGGTCGCTTCTGCTTGAAAATCCATGGTAAGATAGGGGTTGTCCCAATCACCATTAACGCCAAGACGCTTCAACTGTTCACGCTGAGCATTGACCCATGTCTGGGCATAGGCGCGGCATTCGGCGCGGAATTCGCGCGGCGGAACCTCGTCCTTGTTCTTCTTCTTCTTGCGATATTCTTCCTCGACCTTCCATTCGATAGGCAGGCCGTGGCAATCCCAACCGGGCACATAAGGCGCGTCCAGACCCTTCAGGCTCTGCGTGCGGACCACCATGTCCTTCAAGATGTGGTTAACCGCATGGCCCACGTGAATGTTGCCATTCGCATAGGGCGGACCATCATGCAGAATGAACTTTTCACGCCCCGCACGCGCATCGCGCAAGGCACGGTAAAGGTCCTGCTCCTGCCACCCCTTCAAAATGCCCGGCTCCTTCTGCGGAAGGCCGGCCTTCATGGGGAAATCAGTCTTCGGCAGGAAGACGGTGGGTCGAAAATCGCGTTTCTCGGTCATGACGCGCCGTGCCTTAGCGATTCGAGGGGATTTCCGCAAATCTTGATAATGATTGGGGTGTGTTTGTTTTTTGCCTCCGGCGGGCAAAGGGCGGGGGCCCTTTGCAATCCCGTTATGGGGTTGTGCGTAATTGGCCGGGAAGGTAGATGGGGAATGTTATAAAAGCCTGCGGCGCGGCGAACTCATCCTTGCCCGCGCCGCAGGCTTTAAAATTTCAACGGCGCGTCCGACACCCTTTGGCAGAACCTCACACGCAACGAAGACAGTAACGGGAGCGCGAGGGTCTAGACCCTCGCATCTTAACTCTCTTCCAAAACCTCAACCCTGCTCGCCAGTAACTTGTCGATCTTACGCCGATCCATATCGACGATCTCCCATCGCCAGCCCTGATCTATGAAATGGTCGCCTTCCTTGGGCAAACGCTTCAGGATCGAGAGGGCATAACCGGCCACGGTGGCGTAATCGCGCGTTTCGGGCACTTCGATGCCAAAACGGTCGCCCAAAGAATCCGCGGGCAAGGCGCCTGAAATCAACAGCGACCCATCCTCGCGCGTCACGACCATCGGGCTGTCGCCTTCATCCTGATAGGAGGCGAAATGGCCCGCAATGGCCGAGAGCAGGTCGGCGGGCGTAACGATACCTTCCAAATGGCCATATTCGTCGTGGACCAGCGCCATGGACAGGCCCGAATTTTGCAAAACGCGCAGCGCGTCCATCGCGTCGATCTGGTCCGGCACGATTTCGGCCTTGCAAATCAGGCTTTCCAGATCAAGCGGCCCGCCCGCCAGCAATTGGGCCAAAACCTCGCGCACCTTGACCACGCCGACGATATTGTCGACCGCACCATCGGCCACGGGCAGCAGCGAATGCGGGCTTTCCTTGATCGCGGCGCGCACATCGCCTTCGCTCGCGCCGCGCTCGATCCAGTCGATTTCGGTGCGCGGCGTCATCACTTCACGCACCGGGCGTTCGGCCAGACGCATGATGCCGGTCATGATCGCGCGTTCTTCTTCCTCGATCACGCCCGAACGGGTCGCCTCGGCAAAGACGAGATGGATTTCCTCGGCGGTAACATGCTGTTCCTCGCCGGTTTTGATGCGCATCAGTTTCAGGATCGCGTTGGACGAACGGCCCAACATCCACACCAAAGGCGCCGTCGCCCGCGCCATCATCGCCATGGGCGGCGCCACCGTCACGGCCAAACGCTCGGCATGGGCCAGCGCGATTTGCTTGGGCACCAACTCGCCCACGATCAGGCTGGCAAAAGTGGTGATGCCCAGCACCAGCACGCTGGCCAGACGATCGGCATAAGCAAAAGGAATGCCCAGACCCGCCAGCCTTTCGGCCACCGGCCCCGACAGGCTGGCCTCGGAAAAGGCGCCCGTGACCACCGCGACCAGCGTGATGCCGATCTGAACGGTCGACAACAACTTGCCGGGGTCGGCGGTCAGTTCGAGAGCGATCTGGGCCCCGCGATTGCCGCGTTCGGCCAACACGCGCAATTTGCCCGACCGCGCCGACACAATGGCCAGTTCGGACATGGAAAACACGCCATTGACGACAATCAGGCCGGCAATAACGACGACATCGATCCAGGGAAAAGGTATCACGAGCGACGTCTTAGCAGCCTTTATCGCGAACGCGAAGAGGCCAACAAAAACAGTTGCCGATACAAATCTGTTACAAATCGTGGCGAGAGCCATGGTGGAACCATTTCAGCAATGCTAGATTCAGTTAACAAGGCCAAAAATTGCGGCCTGTCGGAAATGAATTGGCCGCCGATCCGGCCAGCCAACCATGGAGAGAAACCCTATGTCGCCCATTTCAAAGGCCAAAAATGGTGCCCGTCTTGGCACAGCCGGCTTTGCTATCGCCGCCCTGTTGGCCACGTCGGGTTGCGTCACCGATCCCAACACCGGCCAACAGAAAGTGTCGCGCACGGCGATTGGCGCAGGCGCGGGCGCGCTGGGCGGCATGTTGCTGGGCGGTTTGATTGGCGGCAGCACGGGCCGCATCGTGGGCGCAGGGATCGGCGGCATCGCGGGCGGCGCCATTGGCTATGAACGTGACAAGCAGATCAAGCAGTTGCGCGAACAGACCGTCGGCACCGGCGTTGACATCCGCCCGTCGGATGATGGCCGCTCGATCATGCTCAGCCTGCCCGATGGCGTCACCTTCGACACCGGTTCGTACATGCTGCACCCGCAATTTCGCCCCACGCTGGACAAGATCGCCCAGAGCCTGAAGGATTATCCCAACAGCCTGATCGACGTTTACGGCCACACCGATTCGACCGGCAGCGCCCAGTTGAACCAGACTCTCTCGGAAAATCGCGCCCGCACCGTGGGTGATTATCTGTCGATGCAGGGCGTTTCGCAGGCACGTATCCGCACCCAGGGCTATGGCGCGTCCATGCCCGTGGCCGATAATGCGACGCCCGAAGGCCGCGCGAAAAACCGCCGCGTGGAAATCAAGATCGTGCCCATCACCCAGGAACAGGTGAACGCCGCGCGCGGTCAGTAACAGGGCAGGGGCGGCGGTTTAGCCCGCCGCCCTGACCGTCACATTCAGCCCGGTTTCGGGTGCGCAATCCAGCCGGTTATAACTGGGCAATGTGGCCCGCGTTCGTTCCGACAAAGTGCCCGCGCCAATGATGCGGATCGGGCCGTTTTCGGTTTCGATATTCAGGTCGAAGGGGTCATGCACATGGCCCGAGAGCACCGCGCTCACCCCCGCGCCAGCCAGTGCCGAGAGCGCCCGCCGCCCGCCTCGCGTCGAGCCCGTGCCATGCGTATCGGCATCGACCAGCGGGTGATGACACGCCGCCAGCTTCAGCCCCTGTGCGCCCTCCAGTTTGCGCAGGGCCGCGGTCAAAGCAGGCTGTTTGACATGACCCTTGGACCAGTTGATACGCCACTGCGCAGGCGTCACCGTGGGCAGCGACACCAGCATCACATCCACCAGCGGCAGATCCGAATGCGCCCGCGCGCGCAATGCCTCGAACCGGGCAAAGGGGCGGCGCAGACGGCTCACCATCTCCCAGTAATAGGGCATGTCATGGTTGCCCGGCTCGATGCTGACCGGAACGCCAAGGCCGAGCAGATAGTCCCCCGCCGCATCAAATTCCCGCACCGTGCCGCGCATCGTCAAATCGCCGGTGCAGATGACCGCATCGGGCTTTTCGCGCGCGATTTCCTGTTTGAACCAATCCAGCGCGGCCTTGTCCTCGGCGCCGAAATGCAGGTCGGATATGTGGAAGAGGGTGGGCATGGGGAGGGGGATTAGGGGAATATGATGCGAGGGACTAGTCCCTCGCGCTCCCGTTACTGTCTTTGTTGCGTCAAGGGTTCGGCCATGGCTGATCGACGCCATGTTTAAATGACAAAGCCTGCGGCGCTTTTGAGAGCAACCTCCCCGCGCCGCAGGCTTTCAATTTCATTTCCCGATCCGCATCGCTGCCAATCGCGCGCGCCCCATTATCGGGATTGCAAAGGGACAAGTCCCTTTGCCCGCCGGAGGCAAAGAACCTTAGGCCAACAGACCTTCGGTCGCGATCTTTTCCTTCCACACCTTGGGCGCCAACTGGTGGACATTGTTGCCTTCGGAATCGACGGCGACGGTCACCGGCATATCCTCGACGGTGAATTCATAGATCGCCTCCATGCCCAGATCGGCAAAGCCCACGACCTTGGATTCCTTGATCGCGCGGGCGACAAGATAGGCCGCGCCGCCCACCGCCATCAGATAGGCGCTCTTGTGGTTGGCGATGGATTGCGTGGCCTTGGGGCCGCGCTCGGCCTTGCCCACGCTGGCCAGCAGGCCCAGGTCGAGCATGAGGTCGGAAAAGCTGTCCATGCGGGTGGCGGTGGTGGGACCGGCGGGGCCGACGACTTCTTCGCGCACGGGGTCGACAGGGCCGACGTAATAGATCACGCGGCCCTTGAAATCGACGGGCAGTTCTTCGCCCTTGGCCAGCATATCCTTGATCCGCTTATGCGCGGCATCGCGCCCGGTCAGCATTTTGCCGTTGAGCAGCAGGCGGTCGCCCTGCTTCCAGCTCTGCACTTCCTCGGCGGTCAGCGTGTCGAGGTTGACCTTCTTGGCCGCCGCATCGGGCGCCCAGTGAACCTTGGGCCATTCGTCCAGCTTGGGCGTTTCGAGGTACGAAGGCCCGCTGCCGTCCAGCGTGAAGTGGGCGTGGCGCGTGGCGGCGCAATTGGGGATCATGGCGACCGGCTTGCCCGCCGCGTGGCAGGGGGCGTCCATGATCTTGACGTCCAGAATCGTGGCCAGACCGCCCAGACCCTGCGCGCCGATGCCCAGCGCGTTGACCTTGTCGAAGATCTCGATGCGCAGCGCTTCGAGGTCATTCTGCGGCCCGCGCTGCTTCAACTGGGCCATGTCGATCTGTTCCATTAACGCCTTTTTGGCCAGCAGCACGCAATGTTCCGCCGTGCCGCCGATGCCGATGCCCAGCATGCCCGGCGGGCACCAGCCAGCGCCCATCTGGGGCAACATTTCCAGAACCCAGTCGACGATCGAATCGGACGGGTTCATCATCTTGAACTTGGACTTGTTTTCGGACCCGCCGCCCTTGGCCGCGACATCGACGTGGATCTTCGAACCCTTGACCATATCGACATGCAGCACGCAGGGCGTGTTGTCGCGCGTGTTGCGGCGGGTGAAGGCGGGATCGGCCAGCACCGAAGCGCGCAGCTTGTTGTCAGGGTTGTTATAGGCGCGGCGCACGCCTTCATCGACAACCTCTTGCAGGCTCATCTCGGATTCCAGAATGCAGTTCTGGCCCCATTTGATGAACACGTTGACGATGCCGGTGTCCTGACAGATCGGGCGGTGGCCTTCGGCGCACATGCGGCTGTTGGTCAGGATCTGGGCGATGGCATCCTTGGCGGCGGGGCCTTGTTCGGCCTCATAGGCGTCGCCCAGAGCGCGGATGTAATCCATCGGGTGATAGTAGCTGATAAATTGCAGCGCGTCGGCCACGCTGTCGATCAGATCCTGTTCCTTGATGGTCACCAATTCGGCCATGGGGCGCTCCTTCGCTTTGGGCCTTTGGCCGCGAAAACAGGGGGCCAAGGCGCATTCGTATGATCGGTTGGGGCGGTCCATAGGCGCGATTGCGCCCCTTCGCCAAGGGTAAAGCGGCGGTTATGACAAAAGTCGCGGTCATTTGTGGCGAATTTGCCGGGATTTCCGCGTCAAACCGCTTGGCTTTGGCGGCTCCTTTGCCCTAGAAGCGCGCGCGTAATTGAAGGCAGGTCTGGCCTATTGCATTACTGTGTTATGTATGTAATACGGCCTTGGTCAAGGATTGTGATGGCATGAGCGAAATCCACTATGCACCCGAAGGCGCCGAAGCAGGTACGGCTCGCCGCGCCATGATCGACAGCCAGCTGCGCACTTGCGGCGTGAATGAACCGTGGGTGTTGTCGGCATTGGCCAGCGTGGCGCGCGAAGATTACGTGCCGGTGGAATATCGCGCGGCGGCCTATATCGACCGCGCCGTGCCGATGGGCAAGGGCCGCGCTCTGCCTGCGCCTTTGTTCCATGGCAAGCTGCTGGGCGCGGCCGAACCGCTGGCTTCGGACAAGGTTCTGGTCGTCACCGCGGGCAGCGACTATCTGGCCGCTGTGGTGGGCAAGTTGAACAGCAATGTCGACAAGATCGACGTGGCCGCGCTGAGCGGCGGTCTGCCGGGCACCGGCTATACGCTGATCCTGATCGACGGCGCGGCGGGTGAAGTGCCTGCTGTTCTGACCGATGCGCTGGCCGCCGAAGGCCGCATTGTCACCGGCACGATCCAGAAGGGCATCACCCGCCTGTCCATTGGCCGCAAGGTTGGCGGCACTGTTTCCTATCTGCCGCTGGCCGAAATCGGCATCCCCGCGATTGCCGAACTGGCCGCGCCCAAAAGCTGGAGTTTCTGATGATCAATGGCCGGGTAACGCGCAAGCATCTGCTTTTGTCACGCCCGGCCATGGCTTTCATGGCGCCCCTGCTGCTTGCACCGGGAATACTGGCACCGGGGGGGCTCCACGCCGAAGATCTGCGCAATGCGTTGGCGGCAACCTATAACAGCAATCCCACCCTTTTGGCCGCGCGCGAACAATTGCGCGCCACCGATGCCGGGGTGCCTTTGGCCCGCGCCGATGGGTTGCCTTCGTTGACCGCCACGGCCACCGAAACCGAATATGTCCGCCAAAACACCGCATCGACCACCAATATGCCCCGCATGGTCACGGCGGTCGGCACATTGTCCGTGCCGATCTACAGCGGGGGCGGGGTCAGGAATGCGATCCGCGCCGCCGATACGCGGGTGATTGCCGGGCGCAACGATCTGCGCGCCACCGAGGCCAGCGTGTTTACGCAGGCCGTCACCGCCTATCTGGACGTGATCCGCACCGAGGCGATCGTCCGCTTGAATCAGGCGCAGGTGCAGACGCTCTCCACCAATCTGAAGGCGACGGGCGACCGGTTCCAGATCGGCGATGTGACCCGCACCGATGTCGCCCAATCGCAATCACGCCTGGCCGTGGCACAGGGCAATCTGCGCGGGGCCGAGGCCAATCTGGTGCAGGCGCGCGAAACCTATATTCAGATCATCGGCCATGAAGCGGGCGAATTGGCAGCGCCGCCGCCGCTGCCCGCGTTGCCCGCGACGCCCGATGATGCGGTGGAAATTGCGCTGGACGGCAACCCCGATCTGGCCGCCGCGCGCGAACGCAGCAAGGCCGCCGGTTTCGACAGCCAGGCCGCCCGCGCATCACGCATGCCCAAGGTCAGCATGGTGGCCAATGGCAATTACACCGATTATCTGGGCCAATTGGCGCTGCGCGGGAATTTTCCCTTTCCCATTGCGCAATCGGCCGCCACCGCCGACGTCAGCATCCGCGCCACCATCCCGCTGTATCAGGGCGGACGGCCCAGCGCCCAGATCAAGCAGGCCCAAGCCCGCGAAGGTCAGGCAATGGACACCGAAATCGCCACCGAGCGTCAGGTGATCGCCGCCGTGCGCGCCGCCTTTTCCAATTACCGCGCGGCCAATCAGATCATTGAGGCCAGCCAGACCGCGGTCGAGGCCGCCGAACTGTCGTTGCGCGGGGTAAAGGCGGAGAACAGCGTGGGCAATCGCACCGTGCTGGACATTCTGAACGCGGAACAGGAATTGGTGAATGCGCAGGTCCAATTGGTGACCGCGCGGCGCAATGCCTATGTCGCGGGCTTTTCGCTGCTTTCGGCCATGGGCCGCGTTTCGGGCAAGGATCTCGGGCTCGAGGCGGGCACGCTCTATGACCCGGAAATCCACTATCGCGATGCGCGTGGTGAATTGACCGATTGGGGCGTGGACAAGGTGCAGGGCGCGGGCAAACCGACGCGTACCGTTGACACGCCTGCCCAGAACGGTTCAACATTTGGGCAATGAGGGCCGGTTTCGGCGATAATGCGATTTTCAGGGACACATAGAATGCGCGCACAGGGCGAACCTTCGGTCGAGGAAATTCTTGATTCGATTAAGAAAGTCATTGCGCGTGACAATCGTGACGCCGCATCGGACGCGCGCGCGCCGCGCCAAACGGTGGCCGAATCGCGCCATGATGATGTCCTCGATCTCGCTGATTCGGATCAGTATTTTCACGAGGACTCGGCACCCAACAACCATGGCGCCAACCCTGCGGCTGACCTGATCAGCGAACCGGCGATCACCTCGATGCGCGAATCTTTGGCCGCTCTGGCCATGATGTCACAGCCCAGCCGCCCCCCCCAGATCGTGCGCAGCGGGGAAACCTCGCTCGAAGGGCTGGTGGCCGATCTGCTCAAGCCCGCGCTGCGCGAATGGCTGGATCAGAATCTGCCCGCGATGGTCGAACGCATGGTTGCCGCCGAAATCGCCAAGATCGTCGGCAAGAAGGGCTGAAGTCTCGACCTCCTGCTTTTGTCCTGATAGGACAGCGGCATGGCCAAACCTGATCCCGCGCTGCTCGATCCCGCCGTTTACCCGCATGTTTGCGAGGTGACGACACGCTTTGCCGATCTGGACATCAACAACCACATCAACAATGTGGCGATGGCCGCGATCATCGAGGACGCGCGCGTGCGTTTTCATGTCGCCAGTGGGTTTGCCAAGGCGCTTCCGGCCGGGGCGCAAACCATGGTGGTCTCGCTGACCATCGATTATCTGGCGCAGGCCTTTTATCCGCACCCGCTCAAGGTTCATTCGGGCCTGTCGGCGGTGGGGGATCGCAGCGTTCGCCTGCGCCACCTGCTGATGCAGAATGACCGCCCGGTCGCTCTGGCCGAAGCGGTGGCGGTGCATGTGGTGGGCGGCAAGGCGGCACCTCTGCCCGAAAACCTGCGCGAGATGATCGAGGTATGGAAATGTCGGTGAGCGCAGGCGAGATTGCCCAGGCCGAATCGGCACTGGCGAAAGCGGGCGCGTCGGCCCCCGGCGGCGTCCAACGTCATATTTTCCTCTGCGCAGAGCCGCAAAAAGGTGAATGCTGCACCCCCGCCGTGGGCAGCAAGGCGTGGGCCTATCTGAAAAAGCGGGTCAAGCAATTGGGCCTGACCGAAGCAGGGGTGATGCGCAGCAAGGCCGATTGCCTGCGCGTGTGCTTTGCCGGTCCGGTGGCGGTCGTCTATCCCGACGGCGTCTGGTATCATTCCTGCACCGAAGAAGTGCTGGAGCGCATCCTTCAGGAGCATATCATCGGCGGCGTGCCGGTGGAGGATTACCGGCTCAAATCCTGATCGCTCGAGGGTGTCGGCGCCTGATCATCCGTTGCCAAATCCGTGACTTGCTCGTCATGCCCACTGGCGCTGGACAGGAAAACCAGCCCCATCAGGCCCGACATCAACAGCATTGCAAACGATACGCCAATGGCCACCGCAATATAGAAATGCGGGCTGACCATGCCTTCCTGTTTGTACAGGACGGACAGCGCGCCGATCACCGTGGTCATCGTCACCAGAAACATCCAGCGCATGATGCGGCGAAAACGCGCCCATGCAGCGGCCGCCGTGGCGGTGTCGGAAAAGGGTGATCGGTTCTCCATCGCGGGCCTTCATGCGCCTTTACCGGCCATGATTCAAGCCGCGCGCAGGGGCGTGGCGGATCGGTAACAGTTAACAGCCCAACCGCCAAAAACCGCGCAAATCCCCACTTTTCATGGGGGGAACCCTATGTCATACTCATACAAATAGACAAAATAACCCATAACGGGGGAGATGGAGGAAACATGACGATTGCCCGTCTGATCGATGGCCGCAATGCGAATATTGTTGGCTGCACTGTGTCGATGAAGGTGCGTGATGCGATTGCATTGCTCGCGGAAAAGCGGATCGGCGCGATCCCTGTTCTGGATGGCCATGCCATCGCCGGGATCTTTTCCGAACGCGACGTGATCGCCCGCCTCAATGAACACGGCCCCGCCCTGCTCGACATGGTGGTGGGTCAGGTGATGACATCGCCCGCCATCACGGTGGACCCGGAAACCACGGTGCTTGAAGCCCTTGGCCTGATGACCCGCCGCCGTATCCGCCACTTGCCCGTTCTGCGCGAAGGGCGGATGGTTGATTTCATCTCGATCGGTGACCTTGTGAAATACCGCATCGACCGCATCCAGGGCGAAGCTGACGCCCTGCGCGATTACATTCAGATGGCGTGACCCCTGCCATCTGAATTGATGGGCGCGCGCCCGCCTTGCGAGTGGGCGGGCGCGCGCCTACATTGGGTCTATGACTGACACCGCCCCCACCATATCGCTCAGCCCCTCCGCCGCCGCCCGAGTCGCGTGGATCGCGGAAAAACAGGGCAAACCGGCGGCCCTGCGCCTTGCGGTCGAAGGGGGCGGATGCTCGGGCTTCCAATATCGCTATGGCCTGGCCGAAAGCGTCGAGGCCGATGATACGGTGGTCGAAACCGACGGCGTCAAACTGGTCGTCGATTCGGTCAGCCTCGATCTCGTTGCCGGATGCGTGGTCGATTATGTCGAGTCGCTGGGCGGGGCCGCGTTCAAGGTCGAGAACCCCAATGCCGTGGCCGGGTGTGGGTGTGGGTCGTCGTTTGCGGTTTGATCGTTAAGGAGGAAAGGTGCCTCCGGCGGGCCAAGGGACTCGTCCCTTGGCAATCCCCATAATGGGGTGGCGTTAAATCGCCGCTGGGCATTATGCGGCGAAGCCGCTTTAATTTATTGCCTCCGGCGGTAAAGAAGGCTGAGTTTGCCTACCGACACGATCCCATTAACGGGATTGCAAAGGGCCGCCGCCCTTTGCCCGCCGGAGGCACCTGAACCTTCTCATCCCAAGGACCGCCCATGAAAATCGCCAGCTTCAACATCAACGGCATCAAGGCCCGCCTGCCGCGCCTGCTGGAGTGGCTGGAGGAGACGCAGCCTGATGTGGCCTGCCTTCAGGAAATCAAGACGCAGGACGAGGGCTTTCCCGCCGATGAGTTTGAGAAGATCGGCTATCAGGCGATCTGGCACGGCCAGAAAAGCTTTAACGGCGTGGCCATCCTTGGCCGGGGGGTGATGCCCATCGAGACCCAGCGCGGCCTTGCAGGCGAGCCAGAGGACGATCACAGCCGCTATATCGAGGCCGAGGTGAGGGGGCTGCGCATCGCGGGCATCTATTTGCCCAATGGCAATCCGCAACCGGGTCCGAAATTCGATTACAAATTGCGCTGGATGGAACGTCTGCGCGCGCGAATGGCGGAATTAAAGGCACTGGAAATCCCCGCCATCGTCACGGGCGATTTCAACGTCATCCCCACCGATGCCGACATCTGGAACCCCAAGGCGATGGCCGATGACGCGCTGATGCAGCCGGAATCGCGCGATGCCTATCTGCGTTTGCTCAACGATGGCTGGACCGACGCGATTGCCACGCATAATCCCAATGGGGGCGTGTGGACCTATTGGGATTATCAGGCGGGCGCGTGGCAAAAGGACCATGGGTTTCGCATCGACCACGCGCTGCTCTCGCCCGAACTGGCGGACCGACTGGTGGCATGCGGCGTGGACAAGGCGCATCGTGGCCGGGAAAAAGCCAGCGACCATGCGCCCGTCTGGGTCGAAATCCGCGATTAATTATTGACCGGGAGCAGGGGGACCGGATTTCTTAGCCGCTTCGGCCTTGGCTTCGGCTTCCGCCTGCTTCTGCTTGCGCGCGAAATAGGCTTTTTCGGCGTCCTCGACATCCGATTGGGTGCGTGCGGCCTCATCGTCAATCTTGCCCAGACGTTTTTCGCGCTCGGCCTCGATCATCTTGGAAAACTGCACGTCGCTCGACTGCTTGCGCTCGGCATAGGCGTTCTTGATGAATTGCGAAACGCAGCCCGTTTGACCGCCCGCGCCCACCGGCGAACAGCTCTGCGCGCCGGTGGCGCCGACGCGTTCATAGGCGATCACCTTGTTGGTCCACGCCTCATTCTTTGGCCCGCCGGTGTTTTCACGGAACGGTTCGGGAATGCGATAGCGTTCACTCTCAGCCTTGCGGGCGCAAACGGTGATTTCTTCACCCTTGCCCTGCGGACATTCATCGTCGCCAAAGATGATGACCATATTCACCCGCTCGCCCCCCGGCGCGGTGACCTGCGTACCTGTCGGCTGCGCGGCCAGAGCCGGTGTTGCCATGCTCAAAACAGCAGCGAGAGTGAGTAAAGGGCGAAACATGGCAAAGGCTCCTCAGGCGTTTTCGGCAATATAGGCTTGTCCAGCCCTCAGCGATAGCGGGTGAATGCTAGCTGAAGTTGGCGCCGCAGGGCTTGCGCCAGAACAAAATCAAATGCGTTCGGACAGTTTGATCGCAAAACGGCACCCCAGACGGATCGCCCCCGATAATAGAGGATAGGCCGGCGCGCGTTCGGCCCCCATTTCAAAGGCGGCGTCGCGATGTTCGCGTTCATCATCGCGCGCCTTGGTGATCAATTCGGCCAGTTCAGGGTCTTCCTCGCCCAGCTCTTCCAATTGCTCGGTGTAATGCTTGTCGATCTCGGTCTCGATCGCCGCGGTGCAGGCCATGGCCGCTTCCGGCCCGATCAAGGCCGTTGCCGCGCCCAGCGCAAAGCCCGCCACATGCCAGATCGGCTGAAGCGCGGTCGGCCGCCCCTGACGCTCAACAATCAAACGGTCGAACCATGCGCGATGGTCGACTTCCTGCGCTTCCATCTCGCGAATCTTGGCCGAATGGGGGCCACGGTCGCCCATCACCGCCAATTGCCCGGCATAGATGCGCACCGCGCCATATTCGCCCGCCTGATCGACGCGCACCATCCGCTTTACCCGCTGCGAAATCGCCATATCAACGCTCCTTGCGCGCCAAAAGCGCGAAAACCACCAGTGCCGCCGCGCCGGAGATCAGGAAATCAAACCCGGCCATCGAAATGCCCATCAGCTTCCACTGAACCACATCGCAACGGATGACCGGCGCAGCCATGATCGCGGCCAAAGGATCGCCGCCGTTGGAAAAACTGACCGTCGTGGTGCATTCGGTCAGCCCCTTCCACCAGCCATATTCGACGCCCGCATGATAGCCGCCAATCGCCGCCGCCGTCGCAATGGCCAGACCCGAAAGCGCCACAAACAAACGCTTCACCGGCAGCACCAATGCCGCCACCGCCAGCCCCAGCGCGGCAAAATGGGCGTAACGTTGCCACCAGCACATTTCGCAGGCCACCAGCCCGCCAACATACTGAAAACCATAAGCCCCGCCCAGCAGCGCCAACGGCACCACCAGCGCGACCAGATTGGCCTTTCCAAGATTCTTCATGCTACTTGCCCTTGACCGGAGCCGCCGCCGTACGATTGATCGTCTGCAGCGCATACCACAGCTGGAAATCCTTGATGCCCTTGGCGGTCAATTCTTCCGGCGTCATTTTGAAGCGCGGATCAGGCGTGGTGTCCTTTTCCAGCTTCTTGTCATCCACGCCCTTTTCATTGACCAGATGGCGACGCAAATCGCTTTCACGCAGCGCCTTTTCGCTGCGCTTGCGCGAATCGGGATCGGAAATCTGGGGCACGCGGATGTCGGGTTCGATGCCGCCTTCCTGGACGCTGCGGCCCGAAGGCGTGTAATAACGCGCCGTGGTCAGCTTGACCGCATGGGCGCTGTCGATGGGGATCATCGTCTGCACGCTGCCCTTGCCGAAACTGCGTTCGCCCATGATCAGCGCGCGATGCTGATCCTGAAGTGCGCCCGCCACGATTTCCGACGCGCTGGCCGATCCCGCGTCGATCAACACGATCACCGGCAGGCCCTTGACCAGATCGCCGGGGAAATAGGTTTCGGCGCGATAAACCGCGTTTTCGCCCGCCTGACGCCCACGCTGGGACACAACCACGCCGTTGCTCAGGAACAGATCGGACAGGGCCACCGCCTCGTCCAGTTCACCGCCCGGATTGGAACGCAGGTCCAGCACCACGCCGGTCAGATGATTGCCCGAGGCCGCGCGCTGCTTCTGGATCTGTTCAAAGACCAGACGGCCCACGTCATGGCTGAATTCATTGACGGTGATGACCGCCACATTGCCTTCCAGCTTGCCCGTCACCGGCTCCAGCGTGATGACCGCGCGGGTCAGCGTCAGGTCAAACGGCTCATCCCGGCCGGGGCGATAAATGGTCAGCTTGATCTGCGTGCCCGCTTCGCCGCGCATCTTGGCCACGGCATCGTCCAGATCGCCGTCCACAATGAATTTGCCGTCCAGATGGGTGATATAGTCGCCCGCCTTGACCCCCGCCTTTTCCGCCGGGCTGCCGCGCATCGGGCTGACCACCTTGACCGCGCCATCCTCCTGCACCACCGAAATGCCAAGGCCGGCATAGCCACCGTCGATCATCGTGCGCAGCCGTTCCAGACTGGCCCCGTCGAGATAGGAGGAATGCGGATCGAGGCTGGAGAGCATCCCGTCGATCGCGCCCTTGACCAGCTTCTCGTCGTCGGTTTGATCGACATAATGCGCCTTGATCAGGCTGTAGACCGTATAAAGCCGGGAAAATTGCGGCGCGACCCGGCCATCGACCGCGGCCAGCCCCGCCGTTCCCACCGGCACCATCGCCACCGCCCCCAGCAAAAGTCCGGCGCGGGCAAGAGTGGCAAGTCGTGAACGCATGGGGGGCCTTTCTGATATTCGCTGGCAAGCCTAGACCGGATGGGCGCGGATTGCCAGATGCGCTATGATGCAAGAATTAATGGCTGAGTTGATCCAAAGGGTTCACAGGTTTGCCATCTTTCCGCAATTCCAGCGTGATTTGCGCCCGCCCCGGCCCTGCGGCGCCCAAAGGCGACCCCGCCACGACATTGTCGCCCACCTGTGCCGACAGGAAAGCAAGGCCGGTGATCAGGCTGGTGAAACCGCCCGGATGGTCGATAATGACAATGCGGCCATATCCGGCAAATGGTCCGGCAAAGGCAATGCGCCCCGATGACGGGGCCACAACCTGCGCCTGGGGCGCGACCGTCAGGGTGATGCCGCGCGCGACTGTTCCACGTGAAGCATCGCCAAAGCCGGAGATCAACCGCCCCGTCACCGGCAACAGGAAATCAGGCAGCGAGGTCGGCGACGGGCTGGGCGAGGGGGCATAGACGGCTTCGTTCAACACCTGTCCCGATGTCGGGCGCAGGACCGGGCCGGGCAAAGAAGCCAGTCGATCACGCAAGGCGGCGGCTTCTTGCAAACCTTGCACCAAACCACCAAGATCACGCGCCTTTTCGGCCAGAGCCAGCGCCCGTTCGGCCTCACGGCTTGCCCCGCCATTGGCGTTGCGGGCGGCCTGACGCTGGCACGCTTCCATCACGCCCAGGTCGCGGCGGCGGGTGCTCAATTGGGTGATTTCCTGATGCAGCGCGGTTTCGGCCGCCTTGGCCTGTTCTTGCAAGGCGCGGGCGCGGGCCAATTCGCTGCGCAGCGCGGCGGTGCGGCGCTGCACCTGCGGCAACATGCTTTCCAAAAGAGCGCGTGTATGCACGCTATCGGCCAAAGATCCGGGGCGCAACAAAGCCACCAGAGGCGGACGGCGCGACAGGCGTTGCAACGCGCCGGTCAATTCCACCAGCGGCTTTTGCCTTTGCGCCAATTGCGCGCGCAAATCCTTGCGCTGACGCTCGATAATGCGGATGCGGGCTTCATCGGCGGTGATCTGGGCCTCCGCCTCCTGAATCCGCGCGGCAAGGGCGGCGGCTTCCTTGGCGGCTTTATCGGCGGCGGCGCTGGCGCGCTGGGCCTCGCCTTCCAACCTTTCGGCGCGGCTGCGGGCCTGATTGGCCTGCGCCTGTGCTTCGTTCCAATCGCGGCGGGTCTGGGCCGGATCGTCCAGGGCATTGGTCACCTGCGCGTTGGCCGAGCCTGCCAACAAAGCGCCGATCAGCAAAAACCCCAAGCGCATCGATCAATTCGCCCGGTGATAGGGGTGGCCGGAAAGGATCGCGGTTGCCCGGTACAATTGTTCGGCCAACATCGCGCGCGCCATCAGATGCGGCCATGTCATCGCGCCAAAGGCAATCAACAGGTCGGCGCCTGCGCGCCCTTCATCGCCATGACCATCGGCGGCGCCAATTTCAAAGCGCACTTCACGCACGCCATCATCGCGCCAACGCCCTAAAATCGCGGCGAATTCTTCGGAAGAAAGCTGGCGCCCGCGCTCGTCGAGCAAAACGCGGCGGGCAGGGGAGGCGAGCGCAGGAATCGTGCCGCCCCGGTCTGGCAATTCGGTATGTTTCACCGGCCAGGAAATCCGCTTTAAATAGCGGTCCAGCAATTCATTTTCGGGCGAGCGGGCAATCCGCCCACGGGCCAGTATATGCAACAGCATTGCGCCGACCCGTCCTTTTGCCGCGCCCCCAAAAACCTAACGGATCAGGCCGATGCGCTGGGTCCGCCAAAAGCCCACATGCGTTCCAGATTATAGAAGCTGCGCACTTCGGGACGGAACAGATGCACAACAATGTCACCCGCATCGATCAGCACCCAGTCCGCCGCCGGCAAACCTTCGATGCGGACATGGCCAAAACCGCCATGCTTGATACGTTCGGCCAGATGCTGTGCCATTGCGGCCACCTGACGCGTGGAACGGCCCGATGCGATCACCATGTGATCGGCCACCGAGGTCTTGCCTTCCAGCGGGATGGAGACAATTTCCTGCGCCTGATCGTCGTCAAGCGATTTCAGGATCAGCGCATGCAGCGAACCGGGTTCGGCGTCAGGCAGGGCTGGTGCGGGATTCGCCGCCACAGGGGCGGGCGAAGGGGTCATGGATTGGGACATTTAGGTTAGAACTACTCCTCTCTGAAGGCAGCCCCGATCCGGCTGGGGCCGGGGTGCCGAAATGACAAATACGGAAACGTCTCGACAGGTTTCATGGCGCATCATGCCCGTCCCCCTTGGGCAATCCTGCGCCGCGTCAACCCGTCCCGCAGCGATGGTGCGTGTTGACCTTGCGCCCACGCCGGATTGGCCTGCCGGATGGCAGTGGCCGAACGGGGATCAGGGTCGAAACGCAACAGCACCAGCTTTGGCGCGCTCCATCCAGCCGGCTTTTTCAAACTGGCCGCAGGCCGCCGGAACCGGCCCAGCCAGGCCATTGCCGGACTGGCAACAGCGGCTGCATCATAACCCGGACGGGCAATAACCGCAATCGGCATAGCGCGCGCGATGTCGCGCCACCGCCGCCAGTGATGAAATTGCGCCAGATTGTCCGCGCCCATGATCCACGTGAAACATTTCATGGGCCAACGGCGACGAATATGCGCCAGAGTATCAACAGTATATCGGGTCCCAAACTCACGCTCGATGGCCGAGACCCGGATCGGCGCACGACGCGCCATGGCCCGCGCCGATGCCACGCGCGCGCCCAGCGGGGCCATGCCCGCCTGCGGCTTCAACGGATTTCCCGGAGACACCAGCCACCACACCTCATCCAGCCCCAGCGCGGCGAGCGTCATGAGGCTGATGCGGCGATGGCCCCCATGGGCGGGGTTAAAGCTCCCGCCCATGAGGCCGATGTGAAGCGCATAGGGTTTCAGGGTCGGACCTGTCCGGTTCCGCGAACCTGCCATTTATAGGTCGTGAGACCTTCGAGCGCGACCGGGCCGCGCGCATGCAGGCGTCCCGTGGCAATGCCGATTTCCGCGCCAAGGCCAAATTCGCCGCCATCGGCAAATTGCGTGCTGGCATTGACCATGACGATCGCGCTGTCCACACGCTGAAGGAATTCTTCGGCGATGGCGACGTCACCCGTGATGATGGCGTCGGTGTGATGGCTGGAATGGGCCGCGATATGATCAAGCGCCTGTTCCAGACCGTCAACAACGGCCACCGACAAGATCGCATCGAGATATTCGGTATCCCAATCCTCAGCCTTGGCCAATGTCACGCGGGGATCGAGAGCGCAGGCACGCGCATCGCCGCGCACTTCGCAACCCGTGTCCAGCAGGGCGCGCACCACCGCCACCGAACCGGGAAAGGCCGCGTCCAGCAACAGCGTTTCCATCGATCCGCAAATGCCGGTGCGGCGCATTTTCGCATTCACCGCAATGGACAGCGCCATATCCGGGTCCGCCGCGCTGTGGACATAGGTGTGGCAAATGCCGTCCAGATGCGCCAGCACGGGCACGCGGGCGTCATCCTGAACCCGCTGGACCAGCGATTTGCCGCCGCGCGGCACGATCATGTCGATCAGCCCCGCCGCCGTCAGCATCGCGCCCACCGCCGCGCGGTCTTGCGTGGGCATCAATTGCACCGCGGCCTCGGGCACACCGACGCTGGCCAGACCCTGCACCATGGCGGCATGGATCGCGCGGTTCGAATGCACCGCCTCGCTGCCGCCCCGCAACAGGGCCGCATTGCCCGAACCGATGCAGAGCGCGGCCGCATCCGCCGTCACATTGGGGCGGCTTTCATAAATAATGCCGATCAGACCCACAGGCACGCGCACGCGCTGAAGAACCAGCCCGTTGGGGCGTTCATCCTGCGAAATCACTTCGCCCACGGGATCGGGCAGTCCGGCCACCGCCGCCACCGCATCGGCAATCCCGGCCAGACGGCCCGAATCCAGCTTTAACCGGTCCAGCATCGCGCCCGACAGGCCGCACGCGGCGCCCGCCGCCATATCCTTTGCATTGGCCTCCAGAATCGCCGGTTCCGCAACGCGCAGAGCATCGGCCGCTGCGCGCAGCGCCGCCGCCTTTTGCGGCGTGGTCATGCGCGCCAGGACGATCTGGGCGGCACGGCCAGCCTTCGCCAGACGCGCAACAAGCGCTTCGGGCGTTTCGGTCTGGATGGGCGATTCAAGAGTTTGCGTATCAGACATGCGCGGCCCCCTAGCAGAATTGCGGGCCCATGTCAGCTATGCGCGTCAGTATCAGCCTTTGCGCCGTTTTTTGAGCGTGGCCAGCAGTGCGCGTTTGGCCGCATCCGACATTTTGGGCCATGCGGCAATCTCGTCCCCGCTGCGCCAGCAACCGGCGCAAAGGCCCCGCGTCGGATGCATCCGGCAAACGCCGTTACAGGGGGAGGCGGGCGATTTCATCAGGCCGCCCATAGAGATACGGCCCGCAAAAACAAAGCCCCCTGCCGGATGACAGGGGGCTTTGAAGCCATCGGATCCGGCGAGGGATCAACGATAGAAGATGTGGTTCTCGATCTTGGCCACGCGAACCTTGTCGTTCCAGCGCGACTTCAAACGAGCCGCATGGAAGAACAGCGCGCCTTCAGCGTCCGACTTCCAACGGTTGTCATTGGCGATGTGGGCAATCGCCAGAGCATTCTGCCAACGCTGCGATTCCGTGTTGATCGCGGGCATGCGATGGCCGCGAACGAACGAGAATTGCGAGGGCTGATAAACAACGCCGCAGTAAGAAGCGGGGAAACGGCCCGAATGGGTGCGGTTCACGATCACGCGGCCAACGGCCAGCTGACCAGCAAGCGGTTCATTACCGGCTTCGAAATAGATGGCGCCAGCCAGACAGTTGATTTCTTCAGACGTGTCTTGGGCCTTGGCTTCCTGCTCTGCGGCGACAAGGTCGGCGAGCGAAGCGGGGCCCTGCTGGGCGGGAATCAGAGCGTTCGAGGTGGCATCCTCGTCAAACACGCTGAGCGATGGTTGCAGTTGAACCGACGACAGGGCTTTATCCTGTGCGGCCGCGCCCGAACCGGCGGCGCTGTAAAGAAGAATTAGAAAACCAGCAGCAACCGAGGCCAGACTGGCGCGTTTGAGAAAGAGAGCCATGAACAATTTCAAATGGGCGGTGAACAGCCTGTCGCAAGCGTGAAGCAGCCGGATTGCCATTGCTGACATCCCGAGAACCGCCCGACTTCTTGCCGGATATCCCCCGTCTGCGCGCTTGTTTGCCCGGTGTCATTACCGGACAGACCGCCCTCGCGAGATTAGGCTCGCGCGGTGCCCAGATTCGGTGCCGGGGTCAATCAGTCATCTGCGGTTAATCCGATGAACCGTTCACCGCGCGCGATATCCAGTTCAACAATCCACAGATCATTGTCCTGCGCGGCACGTTTTTTCAGCCAATCGGGGAACTCATCGGGCGATTCGGCGTTGTGCTTCTTTGCGCATTGCCAGATTCGCCCCCCCTCCAAACTAGGCATACGCTCATAGGCGCGATAATCGGCACCCCGGTCGCACAGGACGACCATCAACGCCCCCGCATCCGGGTCGCCACGCGCGATAATCATGCCAAAGCCACCCTCTGCCTGCACCTGACGCAATAACGCGGACACTTCGATCCGCGCGGGCAGGCGGTCCGTCACGCGTTGCGGTCGCCCACATTGGCAATCATCGCATAAATCGCCTCATCGCTGGGCGCGTCAAGCAAGGCCGCGTGCATCTTGTCATCGCGCATCAGGCGCGAAATCGCGGCCAAGGCATGCAGATGGACCACACCGGCCGCCTCAGGGCTGAGCAGGCCGAACACCAGTTCCACCGGCATATCATCGGCCGCTTCGAACGCGACAGGCGCGGCCAAACGCAAAAACACCGCCACCGGTCGTTCGACCAGCGCGATACGGGCATGGGGAATGGCCACCCCGCGCCCAAATCCGGTACTTCCCAGATTTTCGCGTTCAAGAATACGGTCAAGCACAAGGGCGCGATCAAGTCCGTACACCGCCGCAAAGCGGTCGGCCAGACAATCGAGAACAGCCGATTTGCTATCGACTTTCACCGTACCCACGGCATCAGGCAGGAGCGTGAACAGCGCGGTCATCGCCAAAATTCGTTTAAGCCTTCTCTCCCGCGTGCCACGAAGCAAGCGGGGTCGGCCGGGCCGATAGCGTGTTTTTATGAAACAAGCAAAGAGGTTTGGTTCATCAGCTGTCCGCCTTGACCAAACGCCCTTTGCCTGTGGTCTATAACACACCACGGCCCGCGCCATTGGCACCGAGCCGTGGAGCGCGTTTACGTTTACGTCAGGACGGTTCGACCCAGCCGATCGACCCATCACCGCGCCGGTAAACCATATTATGCTTTCCGGTGCCAGCGTTTTTGAACAAGAGCGCATTGGTGTTGCGCAAATCCAGCATCATCACCGCGTCCGAAACCGTGGTTTCGGGCACATCGACGCGCAATTCGGCAATCACCAGCGGCGCTTCGGTGGGGGCTTCTTCCTGCTCGATCTCGGGTTCGACAAAGATCGTATAGGCCGCTTCTTCCGAACGGACCGAATGGGCGGCCTGTTCCTGGCGCGCGCTCAAACGGCGCTTGTAACGGCGCAGCTGGGTTTCCACCTTGTCCGATGCCTGGTCAAAGGCATGGTGCGCATCATGGCTGAGGCCGGCGCCCTTCAGGATGAGGCCCTGGCGCACATGCATCACGATGTCGCTGCGGAATGAACCGCCCGGGGCCTTGCTGAAGGTGACAACCGAAGACAGCGCCCGCGCGAAATATTTGTCGATGATCGCCGCCAGGCGCTCCTCAACATGCACGCGCAGTGCATCGCCAGTTTCCATTTGATGACCGGAAACGCGAACGTCCATGGTTGTTACTCCTCTTGTTGTTATCTCTTGATTGTCACTGGAGCCAGATTGGTTCCTTGATCGATTTCAAAAACGCGCCGTGGGCGTCCAGTTCCTCCTGACTGGCGGCATGGGGGCGTGCCTCGCGCAGGGGCCGCTCACGCGGGGCCTGCGTTGGGATTTGTGTTACTGTTTCAGTAACAACAACGGTTTGCGCGGCCAGTTCCATGCCAATCTGACGACCGCCCAGCAATTCGACATAGACCTGTGCCAACAGTTCCGCGTCAAGCAGGGCGCCGTGTTTGGTACGGTGGCTGCGATCGATTCCATAGCGCGTGCAAAGAGCGTCGAGCGAGTTTTTCGCGCCGGGATGTTTCTGACGTGCGATCTTGACCGTATCGACCATGCGATCAAGGCTGACGGGTTCAAGGCCCGCCGCGGTCAATTCCGCATTGATAAAGCCAAAGTCGAAACCGGCATTATGCGCCACCATCGGCGCATCGCCAATAAATTCCAGAAATTCGTCCGCTTTTTCCGCAAACAACGGCTTGTCCGCCAAAAAGGCTTCGGACAGGCCATGGACCCGCTCGGCTTCGGCGGGCATGTCGCGCTGAGGGTTGAAATAGCAGTGATAGGTCGCGCCCGTCGCCACCCGGTTGACCATTTCGACGCAGCCAATTTCCACCAGCCGATCGCCGTTTTTAGGGTCCAGACCTGTGGTTTCGGTGTCGAAGATGATCTCACGCATTGTGGTATCTATCCTCCTCGAAACCGGGCTGCACAAGCAAAAATCTCATGCCATCGAGATTAGGCGTCGTTTCCGTCCATCCGGTTAATTTCACGCAGCAAATTTTGCACGGAAATACGGGTTTCCTCTAGGGAAGTACCTGTATCAATGACAAAATCCGCCAAAGCCCGTTTTTCCGAGTCGGGCATCTGAACGGCCAGAATATCGGCAAATTTGGCCTCGCTCATGCCCGGTCGGGCCAAGACTCGGGCCTTTTGCACGGGGGCGGGGGCCGAAACCACCACCACAGCGTCCATTCCGGCCCGCCCGGTCCGCTCAAACAGCAATGGAATGTCAAAAACCACGACCTGTGAGTCGCAATGTTGCGCCATGAACTCTTTGCGCGCAATCGCGACCGCCGGATGGACAATCGCCTCCAACCGGGCCAGCGCTTCGGGCTTGCCAAAAACCGCCGCGCCCAATTTGCCGCGATCAACCCCTTGCGCCCCGGTGGTGCCGGGAAATTCCGCCTCAATCGCGGGCAGCAAAACGCCCCCCGGACCTTGCAGAGCGCGCACCGTGGCGTCGGCATCAAACACCGGCACGCCCGCATCGCGAAACATGCCCGCCACGGTGGATTTGCCCATGCCGATCGATCCGGTCAGGCCGATGACCTTGGGGCCGCGCTTCATGCCGTCAGAATCGCGCGAAGGGCAATATCGCCCCTCTCGCGCCCCGCGTCCGCGCCATAGAAATGTTCAAAGGCAATCGCGGCCTGACCGATCAGCATGGCCAAACCGTCCACGCAACGCTTGCCCTCGGCCCGCGCCGCGGCCAGCAGGGGTGTTTCCAGCGGCGCGGTGACAATATCATAGACGATGGCCGCAGGACGCGCATGGTCCAGACTGAAATGCAAAGGCGGATTGCCGACCATGCCCAGCGGGCTGGCGTTGACGACCATGCCGAATTGATAATCGCCGCCGCTGGCAAAATCACCCAGCGCCGCCGCCTGATGCCGCGACCCGGGCGCCAGTTCATCCAGCAATTCACGCGCCTTGCCCGGATCGCGCGCGGCCAGCGTAATCGCAATCCCCGCATCGGCCAGCGCCACGACGATCGCCCGCGCCGCCCCGCCCGCGCCCAGCACCAACGCGTTTTCCGGCGCCAGTTCATCACCCAGCACCGGCAGAAGCGGTTCGATAAAACCCGGCGCATCGGTGTTATGCCCGATCAGTCGCCCATCGCCCATGACCGCCACGGTATTGACCGCACCAATCCGCGCCGCCAACGGATCCAGCCCATCAAGCAGGGGGATGATCGTCTGTTTATGCGGCATGGTGACGTTGCACCCGCGCCACATCGGGTCCGCGCGCCGCGTAGCGATATAATCAGGCAAATCCTGCGGCAGGACATGGGCGCGCCCATAATCAGCGTCCAACCCCAGCCCGGCCAGCCAATGGCCATGGATCGCGGGCGATTTGGATTGGGCAATCGGATCGCCAATCACTTCGGCATAGGGTCGCATTGCGGCCACCGGCGTTTCTCCCGCCGCGATAGGCCAAACCGGATATGTCACTTCACGCCCCTCAAAGCCCCCAGCACCGCCAGAAGCGGCATCCCCAGCACCGTGAAATGGCTGCCCTCGATGGTTTCGAACAATTGGACGCCCAGCGCCTCGATGCGAAATACCCCGACACAGCCCGCCACTTCCGGCCATTCGGCGTCCAGATAGGCGGAAATGAAGGCTTCGTCGAGCGGGCGAACCACAAGTCGCGCGCATTCGGCATGGCTCCACACCACCGCGCCGTCGCGGGCAAGGGCGGCGGCCGAATGCAATTCCATCACTTGCCCTGAAAAGAAGCGCAGATGGGCGGCGGCATCTTCGCGGCTTGCCGGTTTGTCGAAACGGCGACCATTGACCACAACCAGAGAGTCGCTGCCCAGCACCAGACGCCCCGGCGCCTGCGGACAGATCGCCAGCGCCTTGGCCTTGGCCAGAGCCAGCGCGACATCTTCGGGCGCTGCGCCTTCAAGGCCGGCCTCCAGCGCGCGTTCGTCGATGCGCGCGGGGATCGCCTCATGCGCGACACCGGCGGCATCCAGCATCGCCCGGCGCGAGGCGCTCTGGCTGGCAAGAACAAGATCGGGGAAATTCATGTCGAGCGTTCCGTCTATCTCGCGTTATTATCTCGCGTTATTATCTCTCAGGCCGCTCTTTGATCAGATTGATGATCGCGGCGGCGGTTTCCTCGATCGAGCGGCGGGTGACGTCGATCACCGGCCAGCCATTATCGGCAAACATGCGGCGGGCAAACTGCAACTCGGCCCCGACGCGGTCATTGTCGACATAGGCAGTGTCGGGCGATTGGTTGAGCGTCAGCAGGCGGTTGCGCCGCACCTGAATCAAGCGCTCGGGCGCGGTGGTCAGCCCCACCACCAGCGGACGCTTCAGATCATAGAGCAGGCCGGGCGGCGGGCTTTCCACCACGATGGGGATATTGGCGACCTTATATCCGCGATTGGCCAGATAGATGGATGTCGGCGTTTTCGATGTGCGCGATACGCCCGCCAGAACGATATCGGCTTCTTCCCAATCCTCCCACGCGACGCCGTCGTCATGGGCGATGGTGAACTGGATCGCCTCGACGCGGGCGAAATAGGCCGCGTCCAGCGTATGCTGACGGCCCGGTCGCCCCTTGGCTTCCTGTCCCAGCGCGGCCTCGAGCGAGTCAATCACGGCATCAAGCGCAGGCACCGCAGGCAGGCCCAAGGTTCGACAGCGATCCTCCAACGCCTTGCGGATATCCTGGCTGACCATCGTATAAACGACCAGGCCGGGGTTGGCAGCAATATCGCCGATGATACGATCCAGATGCGCTTGCGAGCGCACCATGGGCCAAAAGTGGCGCACCACATCGGTATCGTCGAATTGCGAAAGGGCCGCCTTGGCGATCATCTCCAGCGTTTCGCCAGTGGAGTCCGAGAGCAAATGGAGGTGGAGCCGCGTCATAGGGATAAGTGCCTGATAGTGCCGGGTGCTGTGGATAAGCCTGACCATAAACCACGAGAGAAGTCTGGTGACAATCTCGGGGATAGGTTTGATCCCCTATAACCGGACTCCTTTGCGCGACTTGTGGACATGTGCATAGGGTTACCCACAGGCTGGGGATAAGGGGGAAAAGGAATCCTTGACCCTGACTCTTGGGGATTCGCAGAGGCTGCGCCCCTGTTCATTTCGGGATAAATCGGGCAAGGAACCGGTATGCCCGCTATCCACAGGCCAACTACCTACTGAATCCCTTTAATAAGAATCTATTTTTTTGGATTGGACTCTCTCGATGCCCGGTTTGCTCCTCGATACGCTGCGTGGTTCCAATGGTGATCAACGCCCGATCTGGCTCATGCGTCAGGCCGGACGATACCTTCCGGAATATCGTGCGTTGCGGGCGGAAAAGGGCGGCTTCCTCGCGCTGGTCTATGACAGCGCGGCAGCGGCCGAGATCACGGTGCAGCCCTTGCGCCGTTTCGGCTTTGACGGGGCGATCCTGTTTTCCGACATTCTGATCGTGCCCTATGCCATGGGACAGGATCTCCAGTTCCTGGTGGGCGAAGGGCCGCATCTTTCGCCGCGCCTTGTCGATCATGCGCTCAAATCGCTTGTGGCGGTGCCTGAGCGCCTTGCGCCGATCTATGAGACGGTTCGTCAGGTCGTGGCCCAGATCAGCCCACAGACCACCATGCTGGGCTTTGCGGGCAGTCCATGGACCATCGCGACCTACATGGTGAATGGCGAAGGCAGCCGGGATCAGCACGAGACGCGCGCCTATGCCTATCGCGATCCGGCAGCATTTCAGGCGATCATTGATGGGATCGTCGATGTGACGGTCGAATATCTCGACGGTCAGATCAAGGCCGGGGCCGAGGCGATCCAGTTGTTCGATAGCTGGGCCGGATCGCTGGCCCCGCGTGAATTCGAGAAATGGGTGATCGCGCCCAATGCGGCCATCGTCCGGGCGATCAAGGCGTTGCACCCCACCGTTCCCATCATCGGCTTTCCCAAAGGCTCTGGCGAGAAGCTGGCGGCCTATGCGCGGGAAACCGGGGTCGATGCGGTGGGTGTGGATGAAACCATCGACCCGATCTGGGCCGCGCGCGAATTGCCCGCGAATATGCCGGTGCAGGGCAATCTTGATCCGCTGCTGCTGCTGGCGGGCGGGCCAGAGCTGGAGGCGCGGGCCATCGGCGTGCTCGAAGCCTTTGCCGACCGGCCGCATGTGTTCAACCTGGGCCATGGCATCGGACAGACCACGCCCATCGAACATGTCGAGCAATTGCTCAACGTCGTGCGCGGGTGGAAGCGGTAAAGCGCGCATGGGGCACGGTTCTTCCGGTTTTTTGATGTCGCGGCGTTGACAGCGCAAAACCGGATACCACTTTTCCCACCATGCTAAACCATGGTGCAGCGATGGAATGGGTGCTTTCGATGACCTATCTCTGGCTCAAGGCGGGCCATATCATCTTTGTGATCTTCTGGATGGCGGGCCTGTTCATGCTGCCGCGCTATTTCGTCTATCATCAGGAAAGCGACCCCGGATCGGCCGAGGAAGCGCGTTGGATCGACCGCGAGGCCAAGCTGCGCAAGATCATCCTGACGCCCGCGATCATCGTCGTCTGGGTGCTGGGGCTGCTCTTGGCGCACACGATCGGGGCCTTTTCGCAGGGGTGGTTTCATATGAAGCTGGCGGCGGTGCTGGGGCTTTCGGCCTATCACATGTGGCTGGTGGGCTATTCCAAGGCTCTGGCGCGGGGGGAGCGGAAGCTGTCGGGCAAGAAGCTGCGGATGCTGAACGAAGTGCCGGGGCTGGCGGCGGCGGTGATCGTGGTGATGGTGGTGTTGAAGCCGTTTTGATTGTTTGAGGTTTGGGGTTTTAAGTTGCCTCCGGCGGGCAAAGGGCGGGGGCCCTTTGCAATCCCGATAATGGGGTTGCGTCTTGGTTCGCAGGTTTTGGGATTGGCTTTTATAAAGCCTGCGGCGCAACCATTCGGCGCCGCAGGCTTTATTATTTCTAACGCTGCGTATTGTGCGCCTTGGCTGAACCTCTGGCGCAACGCAGACAGCAACGGGAGCGCGAGGGTCTAGACCCTCGCATTCTCTCTCTTTCCTTGATTTCCGCCCTCCAATCCCCTATCTCCCCCCGCAACCGGCACCGCCGCGCGATACAACAGACGCGGCATTTTCATGGTCTTGCATTCTCCATGCCCCACAGACCCGCCGGCCGAACCTCATAGGAACACCTTGATATGCATTTGAAAGAATTAAAGAAAAAGACTTCGGCCGAGTTGGTCGAGATGGCCGAGGAATATGGCGTGGAAAGCGCCAGCACGCTTCGTCGCCAGGATCTGATGTATGCGATCCTGAAGGAAGTGGCCGAGGATGGCGAAGAAATCATCGGGCAGGGCACGATCGAAGTGCTGCCCGACGGTTTCGGCTTTTTGCGCAACCCGGAGGCCAATTATCTGGCCGGGCCGGACGACATTTATGTTTCGCCCAATCAGGTTCGCAAGTGGGGCCTGCGCACCGGCGACACGGTCGAAGGCGAGATCCGCGCACCCAAGGATGGCGAGCGCTATTTCGCGATCACCAAGCTGGTCAGCGTCAATTTCGACAATCCCGAAGCGGTGCGCCATCGCGTCAACTTTGACAACCTGACCCCGCTCTATCCGAATGAGCGCCTGCGTCTCGACACGCTCGACCCCACGGTCAAGGACAAGTCGGCCCGCGTGATCGACCTGATCAGCCCGCAGGGCAAGGGCCAGCGCGCGCTGATCGTCGCGCCGCCGCGCACGGGTAAGACCGTGCTGCTGCAAAACATCGCCAAGGCGATCACCGACAACCACCCGGAAGTGTTCCTGCTGGTGCTGCTGGTCGACGAACGCCCCGAAGAAGTCACCGACATGCAGCGCAGCGTGAAGGGCGAGGTCATCTCCTCAACCTTTGACGAACCGGCGCAGCGCCACGTGCAGGTGGCCGAAATGGTCATCGAAAAGGCCAAGCGCCTTGTCGAACACAAGCGCGACGTGGTCATCCTGCTCGACTCGATCACGCGCCTTGGCCGCGCCTACAACACGGTCGTGCCGTCTTCGGGCAAGGTGCTGACCGGCGGTGTGGACGCCAACGCGCTGCAACGCCCCAAGCGCTTCTTCGGTGCCGCGCGCAACATCGAGGAAGGCGGTTCGCTCTCCATCATCGCCACCGCGCTGATCGACACCGGCAGCCGCATGGACGAAGTGATCTTTGAAGAATTCAAGGGCACGGGTAACAGCGAAATCGTCCTCGACCGCAAGGTTGCCGACAAGCGCATCTTCCCCGCGCTGGACGTGGGCAAGTCGGGCACCCGCAAGGAAGAACTCCTGGTCGAAAAGGGCAACCTGTCGAAGATGTGGGTCCTGCGCCGCATCCTTATGCAGATGGGCACGGTCGACGCGATGGAATTCCTGCTCGACAAGATGAAAGACTCCAAGACCAACGAGGACTTCTTCGCCACTATGAACCAGTAAGCGAAGTTTGCCTCCGGCGGGCCAAGGGACTTGTCCCTTGGCAATCCCGTTATGGGGTGGCGCTTGGGGGCGAACGTTTGTGGATTGGATTTTTAGAGCCTGCGGCGCTATCTAATCGCGCCGCAGGCTTTATCATTTCAGACGCTGCGTATTTTGCGCTGTGGTTGAACCCATGGCGCAACGCAGACAGTAACGGGAGCGCGAGGGTTATGACCCTCGCATTTTCTCATTTGTCTAATATATAGACTTCCCCCCCCCATTGTGTCTTTATCCACTATGGTTTGCGCCCAAGGAGGCCCTGGCGATGAAGATGAATTTCGAGGTGGAATGCACGCCCGAGGAAGCGCGTCGCTTTCTGGGTCTGCCTGATGTGACGCGGGCGAATGATGCCTATGTCGATGCGGTGATGAAGGCGATGCAGGGCGCAGGCTCGCTCGACCAGATTCAGGAGTTCACCAAGCAGTTCGCCCCGATGGGCCAGCTTGGCATGAAGATGTTTCAGAACATCATGGAAGCCGGCGCAAGCATGGCGACGGGCGGCAAGAAGTAAGATCACCGGAAAATGCCTGACACAATTTTTGCCTGCTCAAGCGGGATGCCTCCGGCCGCGATCGCGGTGATCCGGATCAGTGGCCCGCAGGCCGGCGAAGCGCTGGTGGCGCTGGGTGGCCGTTTGCCGATGGAACGCCGCGCCAGTGTGATGGTCTTGCGCGACGGCGCGGGGGCGGAACTGGACCGCGCTCTGGTCCTGTGGTTCCCCGGCACACGCACCGCGACGGGTGAGGATCTGGCCGAGATCCATTGCCACGGCGGGCGGGCGGTGATCGCCGCTTTGGAACATGCGTTATCGGGATTGCCCGGACTGCGTCGGGCCGAGGCGGGCGAGTTTACGCGCCGCGCATTTTTGAATGGCCGCATGGATCTGGCCGAGGCCGAAGGGCTGGGCGATTTGCTTTCCGCCGAAACCGAAATGCAGCGGCAGGCCGCTGTCGCCATGGCGGGCGGGGCGCTGTCTGCGGTGGTCAAGGCTTGGCGCGAACGGGTGTTGATGCTTTCGGCGCAGGTTGAGGCGGTGCTGGATTTTGGGGACGAGGATGATGTTGGCGCGCTGCCCGCTTCCTTCGCTCCGGCGCTGACGATGTTTCACGTGGAACTTTCCGATTGGCTTTCCCGCCCGCGTGCCGAGGCTCTGCGTGAGGGGTTCCGTGTGGTGATCGCCGGGCCGCCCAACGCGGGCAAAAGCACCTTGTTTAACGCGCTGGTCGAGGATGATGCCGCGATCATCACGCCTTTGGCAGGGACCACGCGCGACATTCTGATGCGTCCGGTATCGCTGGGCGGGGTGCCGTTTCAGTTTCTCGATACGGCGGGCCTGCGCGATGACGGCGCCGATGTGGTCGAAAGCATCGGCATCGAACGCGCACGTGAAGTCATGGCGCGTGCCGATCTCGTCCTCTGGTTGGGGCCAGAGGGTGAAGGGCCGGAGGGCGCGTGGGAAATCGAATCCCGTATCGATGCGGCCGTTCGCATGGCCAAGACCGACCCTCGCCACCGTCTGTCCGGCAAGACGGGGCAGGGTGTCGATGCCCTGCGCCAAGACTTGATCGACACGGCGCGCATGGCCATGCCCAAGCCGGGGCAGGTTGCTTTGAACACCCGTCAGCATGGCTTGCTGTCAGAGGCAGCATCAGCATTGGGTGCGATCCGCCCCGATGGGGACCTGCTGTTGACCGCCGAAGAGTTGCGCGCCGCACGGTCCGCCTTCGACCGCTTGTTGGGTGGGGCGGGGACGGAGGATATGCTGGACGCCTTGTTCGGACGTTTCTGCATCGGAAAATGATGCGTGTTTCACGTGGAACACGTCGCAGCTTTTGACCCGCCCGCCCGCTTAGGGTAGGGGCGAGGAATGCAGCATTTTGACATCATCGTTGTCGGCGGCGGCCATGCCGGCGTAGAGGCCGCCGCCATTGCCGCCCGCATGGGCGCGCGCGTGGCGCTCGTCTCGTTCGACCTGAACGCCATCGGCGCCATGAGTTGCAACCCGGCCATCGGCGGTCTGGGCAAGGGCCATCTGGTGCGCGAGGTTGACGCCTTTGACGGACTGATGGGACGGGCGGCGGACGCTGCCTCGATCCACTATCGCATGCTGAACCGCAGCAAGGGTAGCGCGGTCCAAGGCCCCCGCATTCAGGCCGACCGCAAGCTGTTCAAGGCCGCGATCCAACGCATGTTACCCCAGCAGGGCGACCTGACCCAAGTGGCCGGAGAGGTTGCGGCACTGGTGCTGAATGCGGGCCGAGTGACTGGCGTGGAGCTGGCCGATGGGGTTTGCCTGACGGCATCGGCGGTGGTGCTTTGCACCGGCACCTTCCTTGGCGGCACGCTGTTCCGGGGTGAGGAGCGTATGATCGGCGGGCGCATAGGCGAGGCGGCGGCCCATCGTCTGGCACAGCAAATGCGTGAGGCCGACCTGCCGATGGCGCGTTTGAAAACCGGCACGCCGCCGCGTTTGGACGGGCGCACCATCGATTGGGTGCGTCTGGAGGAACAGCCGAGCGACGTTGAACACTGGTGCATGTCGGCGGTGGAAACGCGGCGGGTGAATCCGCAACTGGCCTGTGCGATCACGCGTACTAATGAGGCTGTGCATGAAACGATCCGTGCCAACCTCCACCGCTCGCCCCTGTTCAGCGGAGCGATCGGGGCGAGGGGGCCGCGCTATTGCCCCAGCATCGAGGACAAGATCCACCGCTTTGCCGACCGCGACGGGCATCAGATTTTCCTCGAACCCGAAGGGCTGTCGACCCATCTGGTCTATCCCAACGGCATTTCGACCAGCCTGCCCGCCGATGTGCAATTGACCATGTTGCGCCACATGGAAGGGCTGGAGCAGGTCGAGATGGTGGTGCCCGGCTATGCGGTCGAGTATGATCATATCGACCCGCGCGCGCTGCGGACTTCGCTGGAACTGCGGGCTATCCCCGGCCTCTATTGCGCAGGCCAGATCAACGGCACGACCGGCTATGAAGAGGCGGCGGCGCAGGGGCTGATCGCGGGGATGAATGCGGCTGCATCGGTGCTGGGGTGTGAAGCGCCAGCGATTGACCGGGCCAATTCCTATCTGGCGGTGATGGTCGATGACCTGACGCTCCACGGCGTTTCCGAACCCTATCGCATGTTGACGGCGCGGGCGGAGTATCGCCTGCGTTTGCGCGCCAACAATGCCACCTCGCGCCTGACGCCTCTGGCGGCGGCGGCAGGGTGCCTTGGGGCGGAACGTTCCGCGTGGTTTGAGCGTCGTCAGCAGGACAAGGCGGCGCTGGAGACGGCGTTGGAGCAAGGCGTGACAGCGCAGGATCTTTCGACCGTGGGCATTACGGCAAAGGCAGATGCGGGGCGTCTGTCGCTGCGTGAGTGGTTGCGCTTTGATGGTGTGTCCATCGACCGGCTGCGCCCGTGGTTGGGTGAGGCGTTGGACGTGGACGCGACCTTGATCGAGGAAGTGGCCGAGGATGCATTCTATGCCCCCTATCTGGCGCGGCAGGAGAGGGAACTTTCCGACCTGCGTTCCAACGAACATCTGCGTCTGGCCGAGGATTTTCCCTATGGAGAGATCGCCGGCCTATCGAGTGAAATGGTGGAGCGCCTGACGCGGGCGCGTCCGGAAAATCTGGCGGCGGCGGGGCGCGTGGCGGGGGTAACTCCGGCGGCTCTGGCGGCGTTGTTGGTGCATGCAAGGAAGCTGGCCTGAGATGATTGCGAATGAGGAACAGGCCCGCGAATGGCTGAACGCGCGATGGGAAATGACGCCCGAAGCGATGGAGCGGCTTGAGAAGCTGGTCGCCATGTTGGCCGAGGAAAACGAGCGGCAGAACCTTGTGGCGGCGGCGACGATCCCCATGGTGTGGCAACGTCATATCGTCGATTCCGCGCAATTGCTGTCCTATGTTCCACGTGAAACATGGAACGGGACCAAGGGGCCATGGCTCGATCTGGGCACCGGGGCGGGCTTTCCGGGGCTGGTGATTGCAGCGATTCGGCCGGGGCATGAAGTGCTGATGGTCGAATCGCGCGCCCGGCGAGTCGAATGGCTGAACCGCGTGATCGAGGAACTGGCCCTGCCCAAGGCAAAGGTTTTGGGGCAAAGGCTGGAGATGGTGGAGACGCGGATCGTTGCGGTGATTTCCGCCCGCGCCTTTGCACCGCTGGACAAGCTTCTGAAAATCTCTTCACGCTTTTCCACAAGGGACACGCTCTGGCTGTTGCCCAAGGGGCGGTCGGCAGGGCAAGAGTTAGAGGCACTCAAGAAATCGGTGCGCGAAGGGTTCCACGTGGAACAATCGCTGACCGATGAGGAAGCCGGGCTGATTGTCGGCCATCTCAATCCCAAGGGAGTGAAGCTGTGATCCGCATTGCGATTGCCAATCAGAAAGGCGGCGTGGGCAAAACCACATCCGCGATCAATCTGGCCACGGCCTTTGCGGCGGCGGGCTGGCGCACGCTGCTGATCGATCTCGATCCGCAGGGGAACGCTTCCACGGGTGTCGGCGTTCCGGCATCGGCGCGCGAATATTCGACCTATGACCTTCTGCTGGGCGAGGCCACGTTGAAGGAATGCGCAATGGAAACCACCATTCCGGGGCTGCATTTGCTGGCCGCGACGGTGGACCTGTCGGGGGCAGAGGTCGAACTGGTGTCGGTCGATGGCCGCACGGATCGTTTGCGCAACGGGCTTTCACGTGGCGCGGAACGCTATGACATTTGCTTCATCGACTGTCCGCCATCGCTCGGTCTGTTGACGCTCAATGCGCTGACGGCGGCCGATACGGTGCTGGTGCCTTTGCAGTGCGAGTTCTTCGCGCTTGAAGGGCTGAGCCAGTTGTTGCAAACGGTCGAGCGGGTGCAGCAGCGTTTCAACGCCGACCTTGGCATTGTCGGCATTGCGCTGACCATGTTCGACCGCCGCAACCGCCTGACCGATCAGGTGTCGGATGATGTGCGCTCGTGCCTGGGCAAGCTGGTGTTCGACACCGAAATCCCGCGCAACGTCCGCCTGTCCGAAGCGCCCAGCCACGGTCTACCCGCGCTGATCTATGACCAGCATTGCAGCGGCAGCCGCGCCTATCTCGCGCTGGCCCGCGAATTGATTTCACGTTTGCCTGAAAACAGGAAAGCCGCATGACCGACGACACCACCCAGAACCCGCTTTCGGCCGCCTTGGTCGGAGGCACCGCGCCGCGCCGCAAGGCCGCGCTGGGGCGGGGGCTTCAGGCGTTGCTGGGCGAAACGCGGCGTGAAGAGCCGGTGGCCGCCGGTGGCACCGGTGGCGGGCCGGTTTCGGTGGAGAGCGGTCTGGCCTCTTTGCTGGTGTCCAGCATCGAACCTGATCCCGATCAGCCGCGCCGGGTGTTTGACGATGCGGCGCTGGATGAACTGGCCGCATCGATTGCGGCGCGTGGCGTGTTGCAGCCGGTGATCGTCGTGCCGCTGGGCGAGGGGCGCTATCGCCTTGTCGCCGGTGAACGTCGTTGGCGTGCGGCCCAGCGGGCCAAGGTGCATGAAATACCCGCTCTGGTGCGCAAGCTGACCCAGCGCGAGGTGATGGCGATTGCGCTCATTGAAAACCTTCAGCGCGAAGACCTGAACCCGATCGAAGAAGCGCGCGCCTATCAGCGACTGGCCGAAGGCGAGAGCATGACGCAGGCCGAGATCGCCAAGATGGTCGATAAAAGCCGCAGCCATGTCGCCAATATCCAGCGCCTTCTGGCTTTGCCGGAACCGGTGACGCAGATGGTCGAGGCGGGTGAACTGTCGATGGGCCATGCGCGCGCGTTGATCGGGGTCGAGGATGCCGAAGGGCTGGCGCGTCAGGCGGTCGAAAAGGGCCTGTCGGTGCGCGAGGTCGAACAGGTCGTGCGCCGCCATTCGGGCCGTGAAGCCCCGACCCAACGCCGTGCGCGCAACGAATTCAAATCCGCCGAATCCGCCGACATTCAGGCGATGCAGGCGCATCTGGAGGAATTCCTCGGCCTGTCGGTCAAGATCAACGTGGACGCTGATCCACGTTCGGGCGCGGTGACGATCCGCTATCGCACGCTCGATCAGCTTGACCTGATTTGCCAGCGTCTGACCGGCGAGGGGATCTAGAAGAAAAGGGGGCCGCCAAAGCCCCCTTTTTTGTGTGATCAGATCGCGATGCGTTTGTCGCGAACGATTTTGTGCCGGATCACGCGGCGTTGGATCACGCGCTTTTCGATCACGGTTTGGGGCGGGCAATCGGGCGTTACCGTTTCGGTCAGGCTGATCGGAATGGCATAGCCATAGGTGGGATGCGGCGCGCCGCCCTGCGTGTAATAGGCCCACCAGCTTTGGCATGCGCCCGGCGACAGCGTGACATCGGCGCCGGATGTGGCGTTCAACCGCCGCTCGCATTCGGCCAGCCATTCGCCGCGTTGCAATCCACCCGGTTGCGGCCCTGCGACGGGCGGCGGGGCATAGGCGGTGGAAACCGCCGGCGCTGCACCAACGCTCTGGCTGTAACTGGCCCCCGCGCTCGGAGGCGGCAGAGGGATGGCCGAGGTTTGCGCCAGAGCGGGAACAGCGATGAAACCGGCGGCGATCAACAGCGCGCGAAAGGGTGAAACATCAGGCATGGGCCAACACCTTCATGAGGCAAGCAGCAGGCTTGTTCATAAAGGTTAATACCAGAAAGCAACCACACCACAAAGCAAAAGGTTAATGAAGTAAAACTATGCGTTTAAAAGGTTAACCGATAATCGCCCCACCAATGACCTTGGCCAAAGCCTCAATCCCAGCCGCATCCTCGGCATCGAATCGCGCTTTGACCGGGCTGTCGAGGTCAATCACGGCCACCACGCGCCCATCGACCATCACCGGCACGACCAGTTCCGAAGCGCTGGCCGCATCGCAGGCGATATGGCCGGGAAAAGCGTGAACGTCGGGCACCAGTTGCGTTTCCCCGGACGAGGCCGCCGCCCCGCACACGCCCCGGTCAAAAGGGATACGGATGCAGGCAGGCTTGCCGATAAATGGCCCCAGCACCAGCTCATCGCCCAGCGCGCGGTAAAACCCCGCCCAGTTCAATTCGGGCAGGAATTGCCAGATCAGCGCCGCCACATTGGCCATATTGGCCACCCCGTCGCTCTCGCCCGTGGTCAGAGCCAGCGCGGCTTCGCGCAATTCACGATAGATTTCGCCCTTGGGCGCGTCGGATGAGGCGGAAAAGTCAAACATGGGCGACGATGTAATACGCCAAACCGCGCCCGCCAAGGGTCACCATTCGGCTCTTGTGGGCGGCCCGTCAAACTCCTATCTCAACGCGCATGAGCCCTACTTTGCGCAAATCGCTTCTCGTCCTTGGTGCCGTCGTTCTGGTTGGCGGCGGTGGCTTTGCCTATCTGACGCATGGCAATGTTTCCAAATTGCCGATCGAACAGATGGAAGGGCGCCATCCCAAGCTGGTCGATCCCGAACCAGAAACCATTCCGACCGTCGGTCTGGCCAAATCGGTGGGTTGGGGCGCCAATGAAGCGCCGGTGGCCGCGCAGGGGTTGACCGTCACCCGCTTTGCCGAAGGTTTGCAGCATCCGCGCAATATCCTGACATTGCCCAATGGCGATGTTCTGGTGGCCGAAACCGGCGCGCCCAAGGATAATGGGCCGGGCGGCATCACCGGATTTTTCCAGAACATCTTCATGAGCTTTGTCGGCGCGGGCGATCCCAGCCCGAACCGCATCGTCCTGCTGCGCGACAGCAAGGGGACGGGCAAGGCCGATCAGCGTTTTGTCCTGCGCGAAGGGCTGTCCTCGCCCTCGGGCATGGCCTTTGCCAATGGCAAGCTTTACATCGCCAACCATGATGCGGTGCTGGCCTTTGATTATCAGCCCGGCACGACCAGCCTGACGGGCGCGCCCAAGAAGCTGATGGATCTGCCGCCGGCGGGCAACCACTGGATGCGCAACCTGTTGCTCAGCCCCGATGGCAAGAACCTGTTCGTGGCCATCGGTTCGGCCTCGAACATCGGCGAACGCGGGCCAAAGGCCGAGGAAGGTCGCGCCGCGATCTATGAAATCGACCTGAGCAGCGGCCATGCGCGCCGTTATGCGATGGGTATCCGCAACGCCAATGGCATGGCCTGGAACCCCTCGACCGAGGAACTGTGGGCTGTGGTGAACGAGCGCGATCAGCTTGGCCCTGATCTGGTGCCCGATTACCTGACCAATGTGCCGGTGGGCACCCATTATGGCTGGCCTTGGTTCTATTGGGGCAAGGTTGAGGACAATCGCGTCTATCAGAACACGCCCGAATTCCAGATGCCGGAATTCCTGATCGATTACGTGCGCAAGCCTGAATATGCGCTTGGGCCCCATGTTGCGCCGATCGGGCTGGCCTTTGTAAAGGGCGGGGAGAAGATGGGCAGCCATTACGCCAATGGTGCCTTTATCGCCCGCCACGGTTCGTGGAACCGCAAGCCCGCCGCCGGCTATGACGTGGTCTTTGTCCGCTTTGACGCCAATGGCAATCCGCAGGGCCTGCCCGAAAAGGTGCTGACCGGGTTCCTGAAGCCCGATGGCGATACGCATGGCCGCCCGACCTGGCTGAATTTTGCCCAGGATGGCGCGTTGCTGGTGTCCGACGATACGGCCGGGATCATCTGGCGCGTGATCGCACCGGGCGCGGCGCCTGCGGCGGCGATCAAGCCGGTGGTGGTCGATCATCTGCCGCCGCAAAAGAACCTCAACGGCGATCCGGAAATTCAGTATCGTTTGAAGTTCAAGGACGATCAGAAGGTTCGGGAGAATTGATTTTTCGGAAGTGAATTTGCCTCCGGCGGGCCCTTTGCAATCCCAATATGGGGTGGTGCTTGGTTGGCGAAGTCGGTTTGATGAAATTAAAGCCTGCGGCGCTGGTATAAAGGCGCCGCAGGCTTTATCATTTTGACGTTGCGTGTTTTGAACCGTCGTCGATTTGTGCCGCCACGCAGACAGTAACGGGAGCGCGAGGGTCTAGACCCTCGCATAAACCCCCTTAAATCCTGCGCCCAACCCGCCCGGCCAATTCATTGACATAATGCCACGCGATACGCCCCGACCGGCTGCCGCGCCGCTTGGACCATTCCAGAGCATCGCCCACTTCAAAGCTGAGGCCCAGTTCGGCGGCATAGCCCGAGATGATGGCCAGATAATCGTCCTGTGAACAGGCGTGAAACCCGATGGAGAGGCCGAAGCGGTCGGCCAGTGCCAGTTTGTCATCCACGACGTCACGCGGATTGATGGGGTCGTCCTGCTCGCCCAAAGTGCGCCCGACGATGGCGCGGCGGTTCGATGTGACGGCAAGGCGGACGTTGGCGGGGCGTGCTTCTACGCCCCCTTCGAGCCATGAGCGCAGGGCGCGGGGGCCGGACAGGTCGCCTTCTTCAAAGCCCAGATCGTCGATGAAGACGAGGAATTGCCGGTCCACCCGCCCCAGCAGCGCGAACAGGCCCGACAGCGAGGAAAGCGCATCGGGCGCGACCTGAACCAGCGCGATGGCGCCAGGGTGGGCCTTTGACGCGGCCAGCACGCTGGCGCGCACGAGAGCCGATTTGCCCATGCCGCGCGACCCCCACAGCAGCATGTCATGCGCCGCATGGCCCGCGGCAAGGCGCGCCACATTGCCCGAAATCGCTTCCTTCTGCTGCTCGATCCCCTGAAGCAGGCGCAATTCGGGGGCGTCCAGTCGCGCTACCCCGCGCGCGGCGCGCCCGTCCCAGACATAGGCGGGATGGTCCAGCCACGCCGCCGCCGCCGGGGGTGGGGGGCAAAAATGCGCTCCCAGGCGTTCCAGAGCATCGGCGATGCGGGCCAGAGGGTCGCCTTGATCGGCCATGGATTCATTCCTTCAGATAGACTTTGCCAGATAGACTTTGCCGATCTTGCGCTATAGCGGGAGGGGTATGGCTGACAATCAACTTCCCCATATTGTGACCACTTCGCCCGAAGATCTGATGCGGGCGGCGCAGGCTTTGCGTGACGGGGCGATTGTCGCGGTGCCGACGGAAACGGTCTATGGCCTTGCCGCGCGGGCGGACAGCGTCGATGCGGTGGCCTCGATCTATCGGGCCAAGGGGCGGCCTGATTTCAACCCGTTGATCGTCCATGTGCCCGATGTGGCGGGGGCCGAGGCGCTGGCGGTGCTGGATGATCGGGCAAGGGCGCTGGCGGCAGCGTTCTGGCCGGGGCCGTTGACGATGGTTTTGCCGCGCCGCGATGATGCGCCTTTGGCGGCGGCGGTGACGGCGGGATTGCCCACGGTGGCGATCCGTTGTCCGGCCCATCCGGTAATGCAGGCGATTTTGCGCCAGTCTGGCCTGCCGCTGGCCGCGCCTTCGGCCAATCGCAGCGGCGGGGTCAGCCCGACGGTGGCGGAGCATGTGGCGGATTCACTGGGCGATCGGGTGTCGATCATCGTCGATGGCGGGGCGTGCAAGGCCGGAATTGAATCGACGATTGTCGCCCTGCGCCCCGATGGCGGGTGGCAGGTGCTGCGCCCCGGCCCGATCACCTCGGCCGATCTGGCCGCCGTGTTGGGGCAGGGGGAGGTGCATGAGGATCGCGGCATCGAGGCGCCGGGCCAGATGACCAGCCATTACGCGCCGGGCAAGCCGGTGCGCCTGAATGCCGCCCAGAAGGCCGCTGAGGAGTTCTACATCACTTTTGGCTCAGAGGGTGGCGATTACTCGCTTTCGCGCTCTGGCGACCTTGCAGAGGCTGCTGCGCGGCTTTACGCGGCGCTGCACGAGGCATCCCATGCCCCGCAGGCGAAAGTGGCGATTGCCCCGATCCCCGATGAAGGCATTGGCGCTGCGATCAACGACCGCCTGCGCCGCGCGGCGGCGCCAATATAATCAAGGCTCGCCGCGCGGTGGCGCCGATCTGATCAAGGTTCGCAGATCAGCTTGCCCGATCCCATCGAGCTGACCTCGCATTTGGCGCGGCCTTTGACGCGCACCGAACCCGATCCCATCATGGATGCCTTGACCGTCCCGTCCGAGGCGAATTGCGCGTCGCCCGAACCCAGGATCGAAATATCGGCCTTGTCGGCTTTCAGCGCCGCCATCTCGGCGCTGCCGCTCCCTGCGATATTCACTTCCAGATCGGCGGCATGGCCCGCGCCGCGATAGGTGCCCGAACCGCCGATCGAGATGTCCAGACTGTCGGCATTGACCTGCGGCGTGTCGATATCGCCCGATCCGGCAATCGTCACCTCGGCATCGCGGGCCAAAGCGGTGGCGGTGATCTTGCCCGATCCGGCCATCGTTAAGGATTTGGGCGCGGGCATCGTGATCAATACGGTGACGGATTCGCCGCTGCTCCACCCTTTTTTATCGCGCAGAATGCCCAGTTTTCCATCCTTGAGCGTGAAGCGCAATCTGTCGGTCTGATCGGGGTTGCCTTCAAGCCGGATGGCCAGTTTTTCACCCGGTTCGATTTTGACCACATCGGGGCCAAGCAGAACCACGCTGTCGGGCGCGGGGCCGGACAGGTCGAGTTCGGAAAGCGGCTTGCCGGCCTCGCCGTTGATGGAAATGTCGGCATTGTGGCATCCGGTGATCAAGGCGGTCATGCCGATGGCCATCACCGGGGCAAAGGCAGAGGCGATCTTGCGGAAATCCATGGGGCGTCTCCCGTTTGCGGCATTTTGTGTGTTGGTGATATAATACACCAAGCACCGCAAGGAAAGCCGGAATCGAAACCCCCAACGAAAAAGGGGCCGCCCCATCGGGCAGCCCCTCTTCAACCCATTACGTTTAAGCCCGATATAGGCCGGCGGATCAAACCGCGGCGGCTTCGTAATACTTGGGCGCATACTCGTTCAAAATCGCGAGGATCTTTTTCAGAGCGGCCGGTTCGTCGGTCTTTTCCATCGCGGCCAGTTCGCGCGCAAGGCGGCTGGAGGCGGCTTCAAAGATCTGGCGTTCCGAATAGGACTGCTCGGGCTGATCGTCGGCGCGGAACAGGTCGCGGGTCACTTCGGCAATCGAAACCAGATCGCCGGAGTTGATCTTCGCTTCATATTCCTGGGCGCGGCGCGACCACATGGTGCGCTTGACCTTGGGCTTGCCCTTGAGCGTATCCATCGCTTCACGCAACGTCTTGTCCGAGGACAATTTGCGCATGCCGATAGCTTCGACCTTGTTAACCGGAACGCGCAGGGTCATCCGCTCTTTTTCAAAGCGCAGGACATACAGTTCCAGCTTCATACCCGCGATCTCCTGCTCCAGCAGTTCGATCACCCGGCCAACGCCGTGCTTGGGGTAAACGACGTAATCTCCAACATCGAAGGCGTGCGCCTTGGCGGTCATCTATCGTCCTTTCACTCGGCCCGTTGACAGCATGGAGAGGATCACGGCGTTTTCGCAAATCCGCGCAAAAGTGATGAGCTTTTGCGGCGGTGTGATGCGAAACATCAACCGTGTGCTGTAACGACGCCTTTCATGGTCAGGGGGTTCGACCCGGTTTTTGGTGATGACGACAGGCCAAGACATACGCAGCCTGTCGCGACTGACGTATTATATAGCACGCCTGTAACAAAATTACCAGAGGCCAGCGGTGCGTTTATCGCAACCCCAGCCTCTGGCAACAAAATTTTCTCATTCTGGCACTCAAAAATGCCAACCGGGGGGTGATTCGCCCCCGGCGTTTCTCTTAGTCGCCTTCGCCCGGCGCTTCAGAGAACAGCTTTTCGAACTTGCCTTCAACGCCCTTGAATTCGTCGGCGTCGGCGGGCGAATCCTTCTTGGTCGTGATGTTGGGCCATTCGGCGCTGTACTTGGTGTTCAGCTCGAGCCACTGTTCCAGACCGCTTTCGGTGTCGGGAAGGATGGCTTCGGCCGGGCATTCCGGTTCGCAAACGCCGCAGTCGATACATTCGCTGGGGTTGATCACCAGCATGTTTTCGCCTTCGTAAAAGGCGTCAACCGGGCAAACTTCCACGCAATCCATGTATTTGCAGCGGATGCAGGCGTCAGTAACGACATAGGTCATGGCTGCAAATCCCCTTTCGATGAAGAATAAACTCCACCCGCTGCTAGTGGGGAAGGGCGGGTGTCGTCAAGCACCTGATAGCAGCTTTGTGCTTCTAAAGGTGGTCCGCGGCGCAATGGCATCTCCGTCACGCGGATAACGCGCACCCCCGAAGGCACCGGCAACACCAGCACATCGCCCAACGCCACCGAGGCGGAGCAGCGTTCAATCCGTTGCCCGTTGCGGCGGATATGGCCCTGTTCGACCCATTCCTGCGCCTGCCCTCGCGTTTTGGCAAAGCGCAGAAACCAGAGGAGTTTGTCGATCCGCATGACGCCTATGCCACCAGCGAGGCCAGAGCCGCAAAGGGGCTGTCGGCATCCATGGCGGCCTGTTGGCGGCTCGACGCCTCGGTCTCACGCCGGGGCGGTTGCCAGCGCCAGACGAGAGGCGCGGCGGGGCCAAAGACATTATCGGGCAAAACGCGCGGCATGATCGGGCGAAACCCGGCCAGACGCAGCAGATGGGCATAGGCCCGCGTCGACAGGCCGATCTTGACCGCCTCGGCCGGATCAAGGGTAAAGGGCGCCTTGCCGCCCGCCTTGCGACGGGCATGGGCCTCGCGCAACAGGCGGTCGGCGCGGTCGATGCGCAGCGCTTCGTTGCCCAAACGGCGATAGGCCAGCGGGGTTGCCTTGTCCTTGGGTTTCAATACCGGGGCCATCGGATGGGCAATGATGCCCGATTTGCCCGATGCCGATTGCCACAATTCCAATGGCGCGGCCTTGACCATCGCCGGGTGAAAAATGTCGAGCGGCCCGATCCGCACGCCCAGCTTGCGCAAAATTTCACGCTGTGGCCCGGTCAGTTTTTCGACGCCCGAAACCGCGCGATCGACCATCCCGCCCCCTTCGATCATGCGGATCAACAGTGCGCGCAGGTCCGAACCGCTTCCCGGCTCCAGACTGGCCGCCTCCATTGCGGCCAGCGGCGCCAAAGGTTTCCACCGATGCGCCAGCCATGCCGACAATCCCGCCATCAATTCACCGCGCAATGTCGCGGGCAAACGGTCCAGCACATGCGCGGGCGTCAGCGTGGGATTGAGCAAAGCCCGCCCCTTGGCGATCCGGGCCAGAGGATGGCCGCGCCAGAGGATCTTTTCACCCTCCATCGCCACATCGGCTTGGCCTGCGCTCAACGCCGCGATCAATTCGCCCGCCCGCTTGCTCAACAGGTCGGTCAGATGCTTTTCCGCCGCCGCCTGAAGCAATCGCGCATCCTCATGCCGCGCCGAAGGGTCAACCCGAAAGGCAAAGCCGGTCAGCTCGCCAATCTTTTCACCTTCGACCAGCACATCATCGCCCTCCATCGCGACCGAGAGCAGGCCCGCATCCGGCCCCAGCTTGCGCATCAGAACGGTCGTGCGCCGATTGACGAAACGCTCGGTCAAACGGGCGTGCAGAGCATCCGACAGGCGCGATTCCACCTCGCGCGCGCGGGCGGCCATTTCGTCGCGGGCCATCACCCAATCGGGCCGCTGGCAAATATAGGACCATGAACGCACCGCCGCGATCCGGCCCTGCAACGTGTCAATATCGCCCTGCGTATTGTCCAGTTGCGCGATGGCGCGCGGGGCGGTGTCCGCGCCCAACGGCCCGCTGCGCAATTCGGACCACAATTTGGCGACAAAGCGGGCGTGGGTTTCGGCCCCCTGCTGTCGGAAATCGGGCAGCGAGCAGGCCTCCCAAAAGCGGCGCACCAATCCGGCGCCGCGCACGCCCGGCGCAATTTCGGGGTCTTCGGCAAGCCGTTTGAGCACCGCCAGATCGATTGCCTGGGGCGCGGCGATCAGTTCCGCCTTCGCCGGGGGCCGTTCGAGCGAGTCGATCAGGCGGGCCACCGAATCAAAGCTTAAATCCGATTCACGCCAGAACAGTTTAGCCAGAGGGGCAAAGCGGTGTTCCTCGATGGCGTAGATTTCTTCATCGGAAAATTCCGCATCATGCCCCCCGGTCCCCGCCAGAGTGCCGAATGTGCCATCCCGTTGATGCCGCCCGGCGCGCCCGGCAATCTGGGCCATTTCCGTGGGCAGCAGGCGGCGTTGACGCACCCCGTCATATTTCGACAGGCCCGCAAACGCGACATGGGTAATGTCCAGGTTCAGCCCCATGCCGATGGCGTCGGTGGCCACCAGATAATCGACCTCGCCCGATTGATAGAGCGCGACCTGTCGGTTGCGGGTTTCGGGCGAGAGCGCGCCCATCACCACCGCCGCCCCGCCGCGAAACCGGCGCAGCATTTCGGCCACGGCGTAAACCTGCTCGGCGCTGAACGCGACGATGGCGCTGCGCGGGGGCACGCGGGACAGTTTCTTCGCGCCCGAATGGCTGAGCGTGGAAAAGCGCGGGCGGCTGACGATCTCGGCCTCGGGCACAAGGGCGCGCACCATCGGCTCCATCACCGATGAGCCGAGCAGCATGGTTTCCTCTCGCCCGCGGGCGTGCAGCAGGCGGTCGGTGAAAATATGGCCCCGGTCGCGGTCGCCGCACAATTGGATCTCGTCAATCGCGACAAAGGCGAGGTCGGTGAAACGCGCATTCGCGCCTTGCTTCGATCCGCCTCTGACGGGCATAGCCTCGACCGTACACAGCAACCATCGCGCACCGGGCGGCTCGATCCGCTCCTCGCCGGTGATCAGCGCGACATGTTCCGCGCCCTTGATCGCGCAGACTTTTTCGTAAACCTCACGCGCCAATAGCCGCAGCGGAAAGCCGATGGCGCCCGAGGAATGGGCGCAAAGCCGCTCAATCGCCAGATGGGTCTTACCCGTATTCGTGGGGCCAAGCACGGCCTTGACCCGGCCATCGTGGGACTGATGCGCGCGCGATAGTCCGCGCAGGTTTGCGTTGAAAGACATTGACCCGAATGTGGCAAAGCGCGGCATGGGCCGCAAGGGCTGTTCGTCGCAATGGGGCCGACAAGGACCAAAAAGGCCACAGTTCTAAGCGTTGTATTAACCCTCTTGCGTCAGGGAGGGATGGCTACGAATCTCTTTTTCAAAGGCCCCCATGGCAAGCCGCGCTATTCCTGCCTCTGTTGCCTTGCCGATGGCGCTGGTGGCGCGTGCAAAAGGCGTGCTGGGCCGGTTCGATTTTGCGCCTGATCTGGCCCATGACATCGGCACGCCGCGTTGGTACCGCGGTTTGGCGGTGATGCTGGGCGGGATCGGTTTTGCCATCAGCCTGTGGCCCGGATTGCCCGCGATCCGCATGGGCGACCCCCAGATGATGGACGCGACCGCACAGGAACAATGGCACAGCCAGACCGTGCAACCGCTGCTCTATGGCGGCGATACCGGGCAAAGGATGGGGCCGACGTCGCGGCTTGTTCCCTTGGCGCAGGCGCCTGAAAGGCCCAGCCTGGATCTGACCCTGACCTTGGCCGGACAGGATGATGTGGGGGCGATGCTGTCGCGCGCGGGGGTTTCGGCCGCGGACAACAACGCGGTACGCGTGGCGCTTGCAGGGGCCGTGCCCTTGGCCGACATCGCGCCGGGCACGCGTTTCGCGCTGCATCTGGGACAGGCCGCCGCGCCGGGTTTGCCGCGCCCGCTGGAAAGCCTGACGGTGCGCGCGCGTTTTGATCTGGACTTGTCGGCGACGCGGGCGGGGGATGGCTTTGCCGTGTCGCGCCACGATTTGCCGGTGGACGCCACGCCTTTGCGCATTCGCGGCGTTGCGGGCAGCAGCGTCTATCGCGCCGCCCGCGCCGCCGGTGCGCCGATGAAGGCGATCCAGCAATTCCTTGCCGCGATTGACGCGCATCTCAGCCTGGATGAAGTGCATCAGGGCGATGTGTTCGACATGGTGGTCGATTACAAACGCGCCCCCGATGGACAGGTCGAGGTGGGCGACCTGCAATATGCCGCGATTGAACAGGGCGGGCATATGGCCAAGCAATTGCTGCGCTGGGGCAAAGGGCGCGACATGCAATTCTATGACGCATCCGACATGGCGGCCCAGCGCGAGACGCAGGCGTTGATCATGCCGGTGGCGGGCGCGCGGATCAGTTCGGGCTTTGGCCTGCGGCTGCACCCGATCCTTGGGTTTGCGCGGATGCATTCGGGCACCGATCTGGCCGCGCCATGGGGAGCGCCGGTCTATGCCGTGGCCGATGCGGTGGTCAATTTCGTCGGGCCGCATGGCGGGCATGGCAATTACATCCGATTGGACCATGGCGGTGCTGTATCGACCGGCTATGGCCATCTCAGCCGCTTTGCCGTCGCATCGGGCATGCGGGTGCGGGCGGGACAGGTGATCGGCTATGTCGGCTCGACCGGCCTGTCGACCGGGCCGCATCTGCATTACGAGGTGTTTCGCGCCGGCGCCCCAGTCGATCCCATGTCGGTCAGTTTTACCGTGCGTGCAGGCGTCGACAAACAGGAACAGGCCGCCTTTCGCGCCCGCCTTGCCCAAGTGCTTCACGTGAAACCATCGGCGGGGCTGGGGCCGGTGGGCGCGCAAATGGCGATGTCCTCGGTTAACGCCTTATCGTCGCGGGGGCCGTCGCGGGCAAATTATTGATCCGGGTCAAATCCCCCTATGCAAACCGGTGGCAAGGTGATGAAATTGCCCCCGTTGTATGAGGATTTCACCGCGTGAGTCAGGCCGAGGAACAGGTTCAGGACGAAGTTATCGCCCGCAAGACGCCCTATGAAAGGTTGGGCGGGGGCGAAGTGATCAGGGCGATTGCCAACCGCTTTTACGATCTGATGGAAAGTGACCCGGCCTATGCCGATTTGCGGGCGATGCATGCGGATAATCTCGATCCGATGCGTGAAAGTCTTGCCGGATTCCTGATCGGTTGGTCGGGCGGTCCGCGTGACTGGTTCGCATCGGGCAAATGTATGATGAGTATGCATCGCACCATGCCCATCGCCCAAAACACCGCCGACCAATGGGGCGCCGCCATGCGCCGCGCGATTGCCGATGTGGCGCCTGCGGACCGTGTGATGGCCGACGCGATGGCGGGGGTTCTGGAAGAAATCGCGGCGTCGATGGTGCCGGTCAAAGGCAAAACAGCAGGCTGAATGCACAGGCTGGACCGCTCTCGTCGGCGTTTGGCCATTGCGCTTTCCGGGCTGGCCGGATTTGTCGATGCGAGCGGTTTTGTCGCCAATGGCGGCTATTTCATATCCTTTATGTCGGGCAATTCGACGCGCATGGCGGTCGATATGGTCACCCACCTGCATCGCGCGCTGGTGCCTGCGGGGCTGATCCTTGGCTTTGTGCTGGGCGTGGCGCTGGGTACGGTCGTGGCGGCGCGGGCGGGGGCGGCGCGCAAGGTCGCGGTGCTGGGGATGGTTTGTGCGCTCTTGGCGTTGGGTGCGGCGGCGCAGGGGACGATTGTGGCGCAAGGGGCGCTGGTTCTGGCCATGGGCGCTCTTAACGCCACGTTTCAGCGTGATGGCGAAGGGACGCTGGCGCTGACCTATGTCACCGGCGCTCTGGTCAAGGCGGGGCAGGCGCTGGGTGCGGCGGCGCAGGGGCAGAAGATGCCCGGCGCCGGGGCCAGTCTGGCGCTGTGGCTGGGGCTGGTGCTGGGCGGGATTGCGGGGGCGGCGATGGGGATGAACATGCCGCAGGCGGGCCTGTGGCTGGGCGCGGGATGGGCCTTGGCCGGAACCATCGCGGCCTATCGCATCACCCGCTGATAGAAAGCAGCTTTTCCCGCGAAGTCGCCCCGCGCAGCAGCGTGACCCGGCTTGCCGCTATGCCCAGCGCCTGCGCCACCAGATCTATCACGGCTGCGGTCGCCTTGCCATCTTCGGGCTTGGTGCGGACCTTGACCATCAAACGGCCCTCGGCAATTTCCAGCCCTTCGCTGCGCGCGCCGGGGGTGACTTTCACCGCCAGCCTGCCTTCGCCATCCACCAAGGCGCGGATCGCATCAGCCGGGGGCAGGGCCAGTTTAGGCCGCGCCATGCGCCATCATGGCATCGATCGCGGCCTTATGCTCGCGCCCGTTGCGGACATAAGCGGCCACGCCGCGCTGCATATCGGCTAATTGGGCATCGTCCAATTCGCGGGCATAACGGGCCGGTTGGCCGATCCACATCTGGCGGCTGGGAATGCGCTTGGCCGGGCTGAGCAGGCCGCCCGCCGCCAGCATCGCGTCTTCCTCGATCACGCAGCCATCCATGACAATCGCGCCCAATCCGACAAAGGCGCGGTCCATCAATGTGCAGCCATGCACCATCGCCATATGGCCGATCAGCACGTCCTCGCCGATGATGGTGGGAAATCCTTCGGGGCTGCCGGGTTTGGGGCTGTCGCAATGAACGACGCTGCCGTCCTGAATATTGCTGCGCGCGCCGATGCGGATTGTATTGGCATCGCCCCGGATCACGCAATTGTACCAGATGCTGACGTCCGGCCCGATGTCGACATCGCCGATGATCCGACATCCCGGCGCGATAAAGGCACTGTCATGAATCCGGGGCCAGATGCCCTTGAACGGGGCGATGGTGATGTCTGAACGCATGGTGTCCTCTCAGCTCTTTGGCCGTGCAATGCGATAGAGAACATGGGGACGCAAGGGATCAGTTTCCAGCAGCGCGGGATGATCGAAATCTTCGGACGGAGCATAGGCCATGCCGATCCGCTCCATCAGCGCCCGGCTTTTGGCATTTTCGCGGGTGGTGATGGCCACGATGGATGGCATGTCGCGATGCGCCCATGCCCAATTCAGCACGGCGCGCGCGGCCTCTGTGCCGTAACCCATACCCCATGCGGCGCGGGCCAGACGCCAGCCAATCTCATATTCGGTCAAAGGCGGGCGGGGCGGGCAAAAACCGCACATGCCAAGGAACGCGCCGTCCGTTCGCCGCTCCATGACCCAGAAGGTGTGGCCATGCTCGGCCTGCATGGCCATCATCCGGTCGATCATCGCATCGCTACCCTCGCGCGTCAGAGGGGGCAGGTAGCGCATCACTTCTGCGTCCTGCGCCATGGCCCATGCGGCATCGCGGTCGCCATCATGCCATGGGCGCAGGATCAGCCGATCCGTGATGATCGGCAGCTTATCCATTCATCAAACGTGCGGCATGCAGCGCGTGATAGGTCAAAACCCCGCTGCATCCCGCCCGTTTGAAGGCCAGCAGGGTTTCCAGCACCATCGTGTCGCGGTCGGCGGCGCCGGCGGCCACGGCGGCCTCGATCATCGCATATTCGCCCGACACCTGATAGGCAAAGACCGGCACGCCGAACTGCTGCTTCACCCGGATGGCAATGTCCAGATAGGGCAGGCCCGGCTTGACCATCACGCTGTCCGCGCCCTCGGCCAGATCGACGGCGACCTCGCGCAATGCTTCCTCGGCATTGGCGGGGTCCATCTGATAGGTCTTTTTATTGCCTTTCAGCAGCCCGCGCGAACCCACCGCATCGCGGAACGGGCCGTAAAAGGCGCTGGCATATTTGGCGGCATAGGACATGATCTGGACGTTATGGTGGTTTGCGGCCTCCAGCGCCTGCCGAATCGTGCCGATGCGGCCGTCCATCATGTCCGACGGGGCGATGATGTCGGCGCCCGCGGCGGCCTGATTGAGCGATTGGCCCACCAGCACCTCGACCGTGGCGTCGTTCAGGACATAGCCTGCATCGTCGATTAATCCGTCCTGACCATGGCTGGTATAGGGATCCAGCGCGACATCGGTCAGGATGCCGATATCATCGCCGCAGGCGTCCTTGATGGCGCGGATGGCGCGGCACATCAGATTGTCGGGGTTAAGCGCCTCGGCGCCATCCTCGCTGCGGCGTTCGGGTTGGGTGTTGGGGAAAAGGGCAAGGACGGGGATGCCCTGCGCCACGGCCTCCTTGGCACGCGCCACGATGCCATCCACGCTCCATCGCGATACACCGGGAAGCGAGGCAATGGGGTCTTCGACGCCCGTGCCTTCGGTGACGAACAGGGGCCAGATCAGATCGGCGGGCGTCAGGATGTTTTCGCGATGAAGCGCGCGCGACCAGCCGGTGGCTCGGGTGCGGCGCAGGCGAAGCGCGGGAAAGGGCGCGGGGATGGTCTGGGTCATGGGCGCAGGGTCTAAACCCCTTGGCGCGTGACGAAAAGAGACAATTGGGGGGCGGGACGTTTTGCCCCACCCGCCAATTTATTGATTTATAGTCTTATTCGCTCTCGGTCCCGGTTTCATTGCCGGTTTCGCCGCCGGTTTCCGATTGCGCATTCGACTTCTTCTTGCCCTTGGGCGCCTTTTTCGCGTCCAGTTTCGGCGCGGCGGGCACCAGCAGGAACGTCAATTCGCTCTTGCCGTTTTCGCCTTCCTTGACCGTGACATTGACTTCGCCGCCATGGGCCAGCTTGCCGAACAACAGTTCCTCGGCCAGCGGTTGCTTGACCTTGTCCTGAATGAGGCGGGCCATCGGGCGCGCACCATAGAGCCGGTCGTAGCCGCGATCACCCAGCCATTCGCGCGCCGAGGCGTCGAACTGGATATGAACGTTCTGATCGGCCAGTTGCAGTTCGAGTTGCAGGATGAACTTGTCCACCACGCGGCTGACCACTTCCTTGCCCAGATAGGCAAAGGGCACGATGGCATCCAGGCGGTTGCGGAATTCCGGCGTGAACAGGTTCTTGACCGCCTCGTCGCCCGCATCCGCCTTGGAGATGTCGCCAAAGCCGATGCCGCTGCGCGCCATGTCGGACGCGCCCGCATTGGTGGTCATGATCAGGATCACGTTGCGGAAATCGACCGTCTTGCCGTGGTGATCGGTCAGGCGGCCATTGTCCATCACCTGAAGCAGGATGTTGAACAGATCCGGGTGGGCCTTTTCGATTTCGTCGAGCAGCAGCACGCAATGCGGTTGCTGATCAATGGCATCGGTCAGCAGACCGCCCTGATCGAAACCGACATAGCCCGGAGGGGCACCGATCAGACGGCTGACCGAATGGCGCTCCATATATTCCGACATGTCGAAACGCTGCAGCGGAATGCCCATGATTTCCGACAGGCGCTTGGACACTTCGGTCTTGCCGACGCCCGTGGGGCCGGAGAAGAGGAAGCAGCCGATCGGCTTGTCGGGATCGCGCAGGCCCGCGCGGCTCAGCTTCATCGCGGAGGAGAGGACCTCGATGGCCTTGTCCTGACCAAACACCTGACGCTTCAAATCGCGTTCGAGATGTTCGAGCACCGTGCGGTCATCCTTGCTGACCGATTTGGGCGGGATGCGGGCCATGGTCGCGATCACGGCTTCGATCTCGCGTTCGGTGATGGTCTTTTTCCGCTTCGACGGCGGCACCAGCATCTGCATCGCGCCCACTTCGTCGATCACGTCGATCGCCTTGTCGGGCAATTTGCGGTCGTTGATGTAACGCGCGGACAGTTCCACCGCCGACTTGATCGCGCCGGGTGTGTACTTGACCTTGTGGTGATCCTCAAACGCGGTGCGCAGACCTTTCAGGATCTTGATCGTGTCTTCGACCGAAGGCTCGTTCACGTCGATCTTCTGGAACCGGCGCAGCAGGGCGCGGTCCTTTTCGAAGTGATTGCGGAATTCCTTGTAGGTCGTTGAACCGATGCAACGGATTGAACCACCCGAGAGCGCAGGCTTCAACAGGTTGGACGCATCCATCGCCCCGCCGCTGGTTGCGCCGGCGCCGATGACGGTGTGGATTTCGTCGATGAACAGGATCGCATGCGGCATTTTTTCCAGCTCGGAAACGACCTGCTTCAGGCGTTCCTCGAAATCGCCGCGATAACGTGTCCCCGCCAGCAACGAGCCCATGTCGAGCGAATAGATCACCGCATTGGCCAGCACTTCGGGCACTTCGCCCTCGACGATCTTGCGCGCAAGACCTTCGGCAATCGCGGTTTTGCCCACGCCCGGATCACCCACGTACAGCGGGTTGTTCTTTGACCGGCGGCACAGGATCTGGATCGTGCGGTCCACCTCTGGCCCGCGCCCGATCAGCGGGTCGACCTTGCCGCCCAATGCCTTGTCATTCAGATTGACGCAGAACTGGTCGAGCGCCGAATCCTTCTTGTTGGCATTGTTGGACGACTTGGTTTCCTGCTTTTCTTCCTGACGCGGTTCTTCGGCTTCGGCGCCCTTGGGGCTCTTGTCCTCGATCTTCTTGCCGCCCTTGCCGATTCCGTGGCTGATAAAGGAAACGGCATCCAGACGGCTCATATCCTGTTGTTGCAGGAAATAGACCGCATAGGAATCGCGTTCGGAAAACAGCGCGACCAGCACATTGGCGCCGGTGACGGTGTCCTTGCCGCTGGACTGAACATGCAGGATCGCGCGCTGGATCACGCGCTGGAAACCGGCGGTCGGGGCCGGGTCGCCCTTTTCCTTGGTTTTGAGCGACTGATATTCCTGATCAAGATACTGCTTCACCGCCTCGGCCAGATCGCCCAGATCCACACCGCAGGCGATCATCACCTGCGACGCATCAGGATCGTCGATCAACGCCAGCAGGAGATGCTCCAGCGTTGCATATTCATGGCTGCGCTCCGACGCCTGACTCAGCGCGGCGTGGAGGGTCTTTTCAAGACTTTGGGCGAAACTGGGCATTGATCGCGCTTTCGCTACAAGAGGGCAGGGGGGCTGGAGGGACGGGAAGGGCGAACAAGCCGGAATTCATTCCGGCAAGATATGCGACAACAGGTTTGATGAAGCCTATATGGCGATCCCAAGTAAGATTACGAGGGGGCGCCCGCATCAACTCAACGTGTCCTTTGCCGAACGAAAAAGCGCCTCGGCGGCCATGCGGCTGGCGGCGGCTTTCGCCTTGTGGGCCGTGACCCGCGCGATCTCGTTTTCGAGCAAAACGATCCGCATGTCCAATTCGTCTTGCGAATAAGGCTCAAGGCTCTCCAAAGCGAGAGAGGCGGCGGCGTCTTTACGACCGCGTGCCAAAGCATGGGGGCGATCTTCTTCATCCATTGTTGAGCAGCATCGGACCGCTTTCGCTTGCTGTCAACAGGGTGCAGAGCTAGGGCTTGGAGTTAATTAGTGTAAAATCACATCACGGGGCGATTATGACGTCTGTGCTTCCGGAATTTATGAAGGCGATTACGTTCGATCAACCGGGATCGGCAGATGTCCTCAAGCTGGCCGATCTGGCGATTCCGATGCCCGGTCCGGGTCAGGTTTTGATCAAGGTCGCGGCCGCCGGCGTCAATCGTCCCGATGTAATTCAACGGCTTGGCCAATATCCTGCGCCCAAGGGCCATTCCCCCATCCTTGGGTTGGAAGTGGCCGGCGAGGTGGTGGCGCTGGGCACCGGGGCGGACGAATCCTTGCTGGGCCAAAACGTCTGCGCGCTGGTGAATGGCGGCGGCTACGCACAATACTGTATTGCCGAAGCGGGCATTTGTCTGTCTGTGCCCGACGGCATGTCGTTGATCGAGGCGGCGGCGATTCCCGAGACGCTGTTTACCGTGTGGCACAACGTCTTTGAACGAGGCTGGGCCATCGGTGGAGAGCGGGTTCTGGTTCACGGCGGCACCAGCGGCATTGGCACCATGGCGATTGCCCTGGGCAAGGCGTTCGATCTGGCCATGATCGTCACCTGCGGCAGCGATGACAAATGCGCCCGCGCGCTCGAACTGGGCGCGGATCACGCCATTAACTATCGCAGCCATGACTTTGTCGAGGAGGTCAAGCGCATCACCGATGGGCAGGGCGTGCATCTGGTGCTGGACATGGTGGCGGGCGATTATGTGGCGCGCAATCTGAAATGCCTGGCCGATGATGGCCGTCATGTGACCATCGCGGTTCAGGGCGGACCCAAGGCCGAAATTCCCATGTGGCAGGTGATGGCGCGTCGCCTGACGCTGACCGGATCGACGATGCGCGCGCGCAGCAACGAGTTCAAGGCGTTGCTGGCGCAAGAGATCGAGGCCAATGTCTGGCCTTTGTTTGAGCATGGCGATATCCGCCCGGTGATGGCGCGGACCTATCCGCTGGAACAAGCCGCATTGGCCCATGCCCAGATGGAGTCGGGCGATCTGGTCGGCAAAATTGTGCTGGAGGTGGCATGACCGAAACTTACACGCTGCACGAAGATCCGATTTCGGCCAATTGTTACAAGATCCGCCTGACCGCTGCGCTGGTGGGCGCGTCGGTGGCGCGCGTCGCGTATGACATTCGCAAGGGTGAAACCCGTACCCCCGAATTTCTGGCGCAGGTCAATGCCAATGGCCGCATTCCGGTGCTGGAAATCAACGGCGCCGATGGCACGCGCTTTCTGCCTGAAAGCAATGCGGCATGCTGGTATCTGGCGCATGACACATCGCTGATCCCGGCCGACCGGTTTCGTCAGGCCGACATGCTGCGCTGGATGTTCTTTGAACAATATAACCACGAACCCAATGTCGCGACCCTGCGCTTCTGGCTCGGCTATATTGGCGAGGAGAATCTGAGCGAGGCGCAGAAGGGGCAGCTTGGCGCCAAGCGGACCGCGGGTGAGGCGGCGCTGCGGCTGATGGACGAACATCTGGCCACGCATGACTGGTTTGTCGGCAACAGCATCACTTTGGCTGATGTCGCTTTGTTCGCCTATACCCATGTGGCCGGGGAAGGGGGCTTTGTCCTTGGCGATTTCCCCGCGATTGGGCGCTGGATCGATCGGATCAAGGCGTTGCCGGGCTTCGTCCCGCTGTTTTAAGTTCAAAATAAGCGCAATTTTTGGGCGGAATTTCGGGCAAAACCCTTGCCCAGAATCAATCCCGCGCTTATGGGGAAAAGGTTAGGCCGCTCCGTGAAGGGGCGGCCCTTCTATTTTGTGCCCGGTTTTGGCGGGTTTTTCCCGCCTCAAACACGCTCGGAGATGACCCGTGACCCAGCCCACCCCGCTGATGCCGCATGCAACGGCCTCGTGGCTTGTCGACAATACCGCGCTCACCTTTGAGCAGATCTCGGACTTCTGCGGTCTGCACATTCTCGAAGTGCAGGCGATGGCCGACGATCTGACCAGCGCCAAGTATATGGGCCGCGATCCGCTGCGCGCGGGCGAACTGACCGCGATGGAAATTGAGCGCGGCCAGAACGATCCCAACTATCGCCTGAAAATGTTCAAGGCGCCTGTGACCGTCAGCCGCACCAAGGGCCCGCGCTATACGCCCGTGTCCAAGCGTCAGGACAAGCCCGACGGTATCGCCTGGATTCTGCGCAACCACCCCGAAGTGTCGGATGCGCAGATCAGCAAGCTGATCGGCACCACCCGTACCACCATCGCCGCGATCCGCGACCGCAGCCACTGGAACATCGGCAACATCACGGCCAAGGATCCGGTAACGCTGGGCCTGTGCTCGCAGCGCGAACTGGACGCGATGGTTGCCAAGGCCGCCAAGGGCCGCAGCGCCGAGGATGACGAAGCCGACGTCCAGCGTCTGGGCAGCGACCGCGATGCGCTGATCGAAGAACTGCGCGCCGCCCGCGAAGCGCAGGCCAAGGCCGCCAGCGAAGCCGCACAGGAAGCCGAAGCCGCCGCATGGCTCGCCGCCAAGCGCGCTGCAGAGGCCGAGGGTCGCGAATAAGCGATTCGGTTTATTGGTGTGAAAAGGGGGCTGCCTTTGGGCGGCCCTTTTTTTTGGGTTTTACAGGGGGGTTAAGATGCCTCCGGCGGGCAAAGGGCGGGGGCCCTTTGCAATCCCGTTATGGGGTTGCGTTTCGGGGGCGAAGGATTGTGGATTGGGGGATGTTTGAAAGCCTGCGGCGCGGAGAGCTTGGGAGAATCCGCGTTGCAGGCTTTCAAATTCAAACGTCAAAATGTTCAATCGCCCAATCGGCAGGGCGCCACGCAGACAGTAACGGGAGCGCGAGGTTCTAGACCCTCGCATTCATATTTCCTTCTAGAAAACCCTGATCAAGCCCCGCCCCACTGCCCAATCCGCGGGTCCGATGCCACCGCCTGCCGCCGCAATGCCGCCCGCGCCAGACGCTCAACCTCCACCTTTCTCCGCGCCGCCGCCAAAGGCATCAGGGGCGCAGGCCGCAGGATTTCGGCATCATAACCATCGGCCACGATCAAGCCGCACTGGTCCGGGCGAAAGGCCTCGCTTTCCATACAGGCGCGGTCGAGGTGGCTGGCCAGCCCCCAGAAGAAGCGGTCGCAATGGTCGAGATAATCGGTCCATTTGCCGTCGCCCATCAGATCCCCGCGGGCGACTTTGATTTCGACGATGATGACCTGGCCTTTGGCATCGATGCCCATCAGATCGGCCCGCCGCCCGTTGCGCAGCGGCATTTCGGGCAGACACCAGATATCGTTCCGTGCGAACAAGCGGCTGATCCCGCGCGCGACCATCAAAGCGTCGGCGGTCAGAGTGGGCGGGGTCAGCGAATCGGGCGACAGGGGATCAAGCGGGCCATCCATGCCGCCATTTTAAGAACGTAACGTGAACTTACAAGTCCTGTCCGCTGCTGGGCGGCACAAGGGCCATCAAACCCTGTCGTGCGGATGTAAATTCCTGCCACAGGGCGCGCGCGGGCGGAACGACATCGCCGCCGCGTTCATGGACCGACAGCAAGGCGGCCACGCCCGGCTCCATAATGGCCACCAGATCGCCGATCATCTGTTCGATCAGACGTGCCCGGCGCGGCTCTACCTGACGCAATCCGGCGGGAAAGGTCAGCAAAGCGGCAATCTCTTGCGAAGAATGAACCCCCGCCAAAGCGGCAATTGCCCGCGCCGCTTCACGCAGCGCGGCCCAACGCAGCCCAAGCGGATCGGCCTGTTCGCCGTCTTGGGTAAAGGCTTCAGGTGTTATGGGCACAATTTCCATAAGGTTGCATCATAGGGTGCAGCCCTTGCCAAAAGCCTAATGGGGTAACTACGGGTATTTGCATTCTTCTTTTCGACATATGCCGAAAACCTCTGGCGCTGACGGCCAAGCGCTGCTAACCGCCAAAACTGTCCGGTGCGCACCCGTAGCTCAGCTGGATAGAGTACTGCCCTCCGAAGGCAGGGGTCACAGGTTCGAATCCTGTCGGGTGCGCCACTTTCCTCATATTATTGTCCTTTCACTGGGGTTTGGCCAGATTTTTGGCTAACCCGCTGGATGAGGTTAGCCAACAGCATCTCAGCGGCAGCGTCCGACATGAGCTGCTGATCGACAGCGGCGGTGTAGCGGGCAATCTCGCTGTCGGTGGTGTGGCCGGTCCAGGCCTTGATCTGCTGGTTGGAGCATCTAGCCTCGGCAAAGCGGCGTGCAGCGGCCTTGCGCAGGCCATGGGCGCTGCAGTGGTTCAGCCCTGCCGCGTCGCACCAGTCGCGAAATTTGTTGCCGAAGCCTTTGCGGGTGAACGTCTTGCCATGGCTGGTGACCAGGAACGTCTCTTCGCCAGTTTGCGTCGCCAGAATCGACTGCGCCAAGGCGGGCAAGATAGGCAAGGATACGGTGACCTTGGTTTTCTCCTGCGTGATGACAAGGCGTTTGTCTTGAATGTTGCTGGGGCCTAACAGCCGAACATCGCCACCTCGTTGTCCGGTCCAAAGCAAGAGATCAAACATCAGGCGGGCCATGGTGCCGGTGGCATGATGGGCCTCGTACTGTGCAATTTCCGGTTCGGTCCACGTGTGAAACCCGCCTTCCTCGATGCGATAGGGTTTGGTGGCCAGAACAGGATTCTTATCGATGTCGCCCTGCCGATTGGCAAAAGCCATCAAGGCGCTCAACCGCTTGCGCAGCATGTTGGCTGCCGTGCGGTGGGGCAGCATGTCCGCCATCATGGGCGCGACATGGCGCGTTTCCAGATCCGCAACGCGGCCGCTGCCATATCTGGCGCGCCAGCGTTCGATTACACCGCGATAGAATTCCTGCGTGCGGGGCTGGGATCGAGAAACTCGGGTGAGCGATAATAGCGGATGATCAGTTCATCGAACGTGCCGGGTTTGACACGGTCTGCGCCCGGCTGGATTTTGGGCGCTTCTGCACCGGTCAGACAAGCCTGATATTCCTGCCGAAACTCCTCGGTGCCGGGCGCATGTTTGAACAGATATTGCGCCTGCCCCTTGCGCCGAAAACGATAGCGTGCCTTGCCGTGTCGATCACGAAAACCGGAAACCCATTTGGGCAGCCATCGGCGTTTCATCGCGCAATCAACCGGTCAAAGCTGTTGTCGGAAGGTCGCTGTGCCACTTCGCCTGCCCAGATCACCATGGCGCCGGCAGGGGTGATCTCGATCTTGTAGCTGGTTTCGCCTGCGGCGCGCATGGCCTTTGCCGCGCGCGTGATGGTTCTTTGCCGGACAGCGTCAGGTGCCGCCATGGTGTTGCATCCTTGCGAAGGTGGGAACGGGTTACTGGGTGGTGTTGATCGCCACCGGTTCGACCATATGGGCAGCCGTAAATTCCTCGATGGCTGTTTCAGGCAGGAGGATCAGGCCATCGATCTTCATATGGCGCAGGCGGCGCGTCGAGATCAGGCGGCGGATGCGGCCTTCGGGCCAACCCGATTGCTGGGCCATCTCGCGGGGGCTGAGGAGTCTCGTCACGAAAGTTGCTCCTGTATATTGGCGCAGCATGGTGCTACACATGCTGCTATTGAACGTCATATATAGGCTAATGACATACATATGTATTCGTCAAGGCAGATTTTGAAGCCGTGATTGACGAGTCACGCGCTATCGGCACGCGCATCGCGGAAGTGCGACGCATCAAGGGGCTCAGTCAGGTTCAACTGGCTGAGGCGTTGGGCATTTCGAAACCGGGGCTCGCCAATTATGAGCGCGGCGTTCGTGTGCCGCCCGCCTCGCTCGTCGCGGATCTGTGCGAAAAGCATGGTGTGAGCGCGAGCTGGCTACTGCTGGGTGACGGCCCTATATTCGCGCCGGATCTGGGGCAGGTCCATGAGCGGGCCTTGGCCACCGCCTGGGCCTATCTGACCCGTGGCGGCGATGAGGTGCAGCAGGAGCATCTCGTCCGTCTTAGCGCCGCACTGTTCCAATACATTTTGGCGCATGAGCAGTTTGACGAGGGTGTGGTCGATGCGATGGGTAAGCTTGTCGCCTGATCTCTTGCCCTTCTCAGCCTCACCTGCCCCAGCCCCCTCCGCTTTTTTGGTGATCGTCTGTGAACATCAAAGCGGTTTGATGTAAGCAAAAACCTATTTCACGATCATCAAATGGTGTAGCTGTCGATAGACGATCATCAAATCGACAGGCGACTCGGAGCACATCTCAGGGCGCACCCGACGGAGACACCAATTGTCTGTTGCCTACCATGAAGGACGATTCCCCCCTGCCGCGCTTGATCTGGGCGCGCTGTTTCCGTTGGTGGGACCGGCCAATGCGGCCATTGCCCGGTATGAGGGCGTCCTTTCGGGCATTCCCAATCCGGATATTCTTCTGTCCCCGCTGACCGCGCGCGAAGCCGTGCTGTCCAGCAAGATCGAGGGCACGCAAGTCACTTTGGGCGAAGTGCTGGAATTCGAAGCACAGGGGCATCTGTTCGATGAAAGCACACCGAAAAAGGCCGACGCTCGTGAGGTCCTGAACTATCGCGCTGCCCTGCGAGAGGCAGACCGGCTGATGGCCGAACTTCCGCTGTCGCAACGCCTGATCAAGGCGACACATCGCGTGCTGATGGACGGAGTGCGCGGCCGTCACAAGGATCCGGGCGAATACCGGCGCATCCCCAACTGGATCGGCCCGGAAGGCTGCACCATCGATCAAGCCCGTTTCGTGCCCCCCGGTGCCGACCTTATCGAAAGCGCGATGGCGGACTGGGAGGCCTATATCCACGCCGATGCGCCAGACAGGCTGGTGCAATTGGCCATCGTTCACGCCGAATTTGAATCGATCCATCCGTTTCTGGATGGCAATGGGCGCATCGGTCGGCTGATCATACCGCTGTTCCTCTATGCCCACGGGCTGCTCTCGCGCCCTAATTTCTATCTCTCGGAATATCTCGAAGCCAATCGCGACGAGTATTATGACCGGATGCTGGCCGTTTCGCGCGACGATGACTGGAGCGGGTGGGTGGCCTTTTTCCTGCGCGGTATCATCGCCCAAGCCGAAGCCAACACGCAAAAGGCGCAGGCGATCTTGGCCCTGCATCAAGACAAGCGCGATTGGGTGGTGGAGATCACCCATTCCCAATACGCGGTGCGCGCGCTCGACTGGATCTTTCAGCGCCCGATCTTCCAGACGCCGGACTTCATCGCCTCGGCCCAGATTCCACCCGCAACGGCACGCAAGATCATCCGTGACCTGCGTGATAATGGCCTGCTGCGCGAATTGGTGCCGCCATCGGGGCGGGCTCCCGCGACCTTCGTGTTCCCGGAATTGCTGAATATCGCGGAGGGGCGAGAGGCGTTTTGAGGGGGAGATAGGCTTTCGATGGCAAGGCTTGGCGATCTATCTGCAACCATGGCGCGATTCACCAATCATATTGATTTTGGTTACGTTTGTAGTGAATGATATGCTTCTGCATGTTTGGGGCCAATAATGTCATTCACGATTGAAGCAGTCATCACTGACAAAGTCGGTTTCGCCTCTCACCAGAACGCGGCGCCGGTCATCCGCCAGATGGCAATCCATTGAGCGCATGATGTCCCGCTAGAAAATTGCCACCTGAAACTTGTATCCGACCCCGCTTTTCTCAGCGAGAAGGTTTGGCGTCTGGATCGCATTCTACCTGGATCCGAAGGTTCTGTCGCAAAGATTGGGGCCGGCCGAAAAGCGCTCTTTGACATGTTGAATTATGCGGCGAGGGCTTCGAACTGCTGGGCGACGGACCTATTTCGCCCGTCGTTCCGGGTTTGAGCGGGCCACACCATTTGATTTTTGCGGATCATATGGATGAGTTCGATGCCTTCCAGGATGATCGCAGCGCTGGCCATCGCCTTGAAGCCGAGCATCGGGCGGGTCCGACGCTTGATGCGCCG
>NZ_JBWBQS010000017.1:0-92959 GCF_056279125.1 Novosphingobium sp. Sphag1I
CTGCCTACCTGGCCCAGACCTCAACTTAGACCCAGACCGCCGATCACTGGCCAGGCCTCAAAACAAGCGCCACTCCCGCGCCAGCGGGTTCGTACTTGTCCCAGACCAAGTCATTCACGTGGCGCGGGGCAATGGTGACCGAACGACTGGTTCCGACGCCACAGTTCGGGCCGCTGAACATCGGCTTTGGTGCCGGGCGCCTCTTGCCCGGCACGGCAACTCATGGTTATCCCTTGGGCGTTACCCAGACTTCCACCGGAGTGATGAACTTGCCCGGTGCTGGTTTACCGACATGGACACGGTCAGCCGTAACCTGTTCACCCGTTTCGAGATGGAGCGTAACCCAAGGCTTGGGCATGCGCTCAAACTTCATTTTCTGAATGGCCAAGCCCGTCGACGAATTCATGATGGTTGCTATGATACCCATGGTTTGCGCCGCTACCGTCATAGTCGCTCGCGGGTCTACACCCAGGCAGAAATTAGCCCCAACTTTTCTGAACCAAGGACCTCTATTGACAAAAATCAATCAGGTGATCAAACGCCTGCTCGTGGGGTGGCCTAAGTTATCAAAGCAATATTTTTGCGCTCTCAGGCAGCCATCTTCAGGTCGGAAAGCGGGATCATCAGCGTCATGTCGCTCGTCGGTGATGGGAGGAAACCACAGCGAAGGTAGAACTGCTTCGCGTCATCGCTGATCGCATGAACAATCATACCGCGTACGCCAATGAGATCCGCTGCGGCTATGACTCTGCTGGCTGCGTCTCGAACACGCGCTCGCCCAAAACCCTGACCTTGCGAGGACTGATCGATCGCAAGCCGAGCCAGCGTAATGACCGGAATAGGGTCAGGCATATTCCGACGAAAACGCCCCGCCGGCTCTGCACAGGCAATTGAACTGGGGGCAAGCGCGTAATACGCAGCAACTTTGCCCTCCGGGCAAACGACAAAGGTCCTGCTGGCACCGCTGTTCTGATTGGCCAGCGCGCGTCACCGCAGTCAGTCATTAAGTGATGAGGCTCCGCAGGTAAATTCGTCGAGCAGTTCGCTATCATCCAGCTTAGCAGGCGCAGTAACGCTCACCGGGGTCCCAGGGAGCGGACGTCTGCATGGTTTTGCGCAGCAGTTCATTGGCTTGCGCTGGCCGATCAAGAATAGCCACGAACGCATTATAAGCCTCACCCGAAACCGCGATGACACGCTGGTCGAGGATGGCATCTTCAGCAGCCTGCCTTGAGGCTTCGATCATAAAATCCGACCGCGAGCGCCCAAGCATATTGGCCGCACGATCAATCAGAGACTGCGTGTCCGTGCGGACCCGCAGATTGACCGTCTGAAGCGGCGTGGATGATGAGGCGGTTGTGCGCGGCATGACCCTGACCTTCTATTGCAGATCGGCTCTAAGATACACAATGTATATCCCGCATTCAGGTGACCCGATGCCAGTTCAAAACAGGGTGAGCTGCTGTGGGCCAGCGCGTATCGGCAATGACCCACTTTCCTCATTCGTGGTCCGGGTTGCGGCGCGCTGCTGAAGCGCCAGACGAGGAGCCGGATCGACATCCCCTACCCCTCCCCTACCATCGCGCGCAGCCGCAAGACGCGCATTCCAGCCCCCGATGATATGCACCGGCGTAAACCAGTTCTCTCGCACTTCCCCGGAAAGCGAGTTGCCGACAACCAGATGGGCCGGAATATGAAGCAGCGTGAACTGGCAATAGGCCATATGGATCGCGCGGGGATCGATATCGATCGCGGTTGCATGAAGATGGGACTGGTAGTTGATATTACGCTCCAGCATCGTGTCGGCCAGCGCGATCACCATAGCCCCTGATCCGCAAGCCGGTTCGCAGGCAGTCAGAAAACCACGGGCCTCGATATGACTTCGTAACGCATCCTCCTCGCCCAGCGTTGTCCCGGCCATGAATTTGCAAATCGAATAGGGCGTAAAATACTGACCGCGTGCCTTGTTGTGCAGTTCAAGATCATGGAACAAGGCGCCCAGAATGTCGCAGCGCTCGTATTCCAACGCCTCGACGAGTTCACCCAGAACCTGGGCAAAGATATCGAGAGTTGACCGGTCATAGCGGCCCGCGATTTCAAGATAGCGCTTTTCACGGCCCTCGCGCTGGCGCCAGTCGACGGCATTGGACAAAGTGATCGCCATCATCTCCATGCAATCGCCGAATAAAGTCCAGGTGTCGTAGCGATACTGACAGTTCTCGAAGAGCTTGCGCATCGCCGCCAGATGAGAATTGCCCATAGGCATCTCCTGTAGATCTTACCAAAGCTGCCACCGCTGGTGGTTGGGGGGGGGGAAGCCCCGCTCTGCGGCATTCGGCAAAGCACCGGCCATCAGCCCTTCTGTGGGAGCCACTCATAGAGCAGATGGGCATCGGGATTGTGCTCGTCGCCCATCGCGATACGCACCAGCCTGCCATCGCAGGCGAAATTGGCCGCCCGCGGAAAATCGCAAAAACTGCGCCCCTCAAACACAAAATCCTTTGAGCGAACCTCAACCACTTTGCGCGACTGCCCCATGGCGCGATGGCCATAAGTGGCATGGAGCAACGTCAAACTATCGCCTGCTTTCAGGCGCTTTTTAAAACTGACCAGCGACACAGCTTGCTCGACCGGATTTGCCTGTCCCCGACGCGCGGCAAGTGCTGCCCAATAGGTCCGGGCAACCACGACTTCGGCGTAGAACGAGCAGTTCCAATAGTCCTGCAAGGGATTGGTGCGTGTGTAACCAAAACGTTCGATCTGATCGCGCAGTCGGGCAATGAACGCCTCGCGCGCATCGCGACCCGTCAGGTCATCCGGCGCATCGAGAATTTCGACCATGATTTTACGCCCGCCCGAGAAGCGCGACGACCGCAAGGCGATGCCAAGATCGGGAAATTCCTCCCCCAGATGCTGCCCGATGCGCTGGCGCAGCACCGACAGATCCTCGCCGGGGCGATAAAGGTCACCCCGATAATCGAAATTGCTCCGTTCGTCATAGGGGGTCTGGCTGTAAAGCAGATGCGGCTGGATTTCAGGTTGAACAGCAAACGCCATGGGAGAGCCTTTCGCAGGGATAGATCGTGCCAGTCGCCCGGGACACCCCTTGCTTCCGGCCCCCTGCCCTCCCCCTCTCCCCCCATTTGCTTGCGGCTCACCCCGCTGCGTCACATTGCACACGAAATTGTGCCACCCCGGACTTTCGCGAAACCAAAGGCTTAAGCTTGCCTGATGATGGCGCATCGCAAGACGGAAGCCAGTCTCAATGCGCCATCACCGACACCATGGAACCCAGACTATCCCGCCAACCGTTCAGGCCGCATCGGACAGAGGCCCATCGTCTCCCACGAGGTCGCCGTCGATCTCCGCCAATGCGTCAGAACCATCGCCCTTGTCGTTGCCCAAGATCGGCCCCGCCGCGACTTGGTCCCGTTGATCAAAGCGCATGGCCTCAGGCAACCAGGCAAGCGCCCGGTCCTTAACCTCCGCCTCAACCAGCATGTCCCCGGAGAACAGGCGCTCTGCCGCCGCCGCCAGATCATGTTTCTTCGCCCCGGCATAGCGCGAGCGCAGATCCACCCCGCCGATTTGCTCGAACAGATCGAGGATCGCAGGCCTGTTGATCTTGTCGAAATAGGCCGCGGCCGTTGGCCGCCACCAGTTGGCGACATCGATATCGAGGCGGACACCGAGGTGATCGAGGAAATCCGCCGCCCCGTGGCCATGGGGCACGGCCCGCAACGTGCGCGCCACTGCCCAGCCCAGCCATGCCGCGCGCACTTCCTCGGGAAGGGCGCAAAAGGCATCATAGCGGGCAATCACCGAGCCATGCCCCTGCCAGCTGCGATCGAGCCCGTCCTGAAGTTTCGCCCATTCGCGCGCCGCAGGCATATCACTGGAGAAATCCGCCGCCAGTTGCGCCGGTTCCGGCCCGCGCAATTCGCTTGGGGTCCGATAGCCATAGGCCGTGGTCGAAGCATCAGCGAGGATAAAGCCCGCCAGATCGAGCGCGAAGGCCGGATCGCTCGCCACATGCAGAGCCAGCAATTCAACCTTCATCATGGCAAGGCGTTCGAGTAGCCGCTGGCTCAGTACAGGCTTATCCTCGCCTGCTTCCTCCCCGCCGCCAGACGCTGCCTCGTCGGCCTCTTGCCCCTCAGCCGTCCCAGCGACATCGGGCTCGATTTCAGGTTCCGGGGTTGGCATCGCATAAATCTGCTCGTGGATACGCGGCGTGCCATCCTCATCGAGAATGACATAGGCCAGCGCCGAAGCTTTCACGCCCGCCTCGATCACCGGGGCCGGCCCGGTCAAGCCCGCCAGTTCAGCTTCGAGCGCTCCGATATGGGCTTCATCCTCATCGTCGGGCTCAAAATCACCGGTGTCGATGGCCGCGCTCCATTCGGCCAGTTCGATCTCGATGTCTCCTTTGCGCGCCTGCTGCTCCTCGCTGAGATCGGGCAACGCGCCGTGCAACTGTCGCAATCCCCAGGTCTGGCCATAGGGGACATGGGTTGCCGCCACCGCGCGGATTTCGCCAAACCCCTCACGCTGGCGGATCGCCTCAGCGGCTTCGGCCAGCTTCTGCTCGGCCAGTTCGTCGAGGATCTGCGTGTCGAGCCAGCGCTCGCTGCTCGCATCCGAGAAGAGATCCTCCTCAATCCTGCCTCCCGCCGCGACATAGGCATCGCGCCCGACCAGTAACGCCTTGGGATCACTGGCACGGTAGCTGTAGGAGGCAAGCTGGCGCCGAATTTCCCCGGCATTGTCGCGCGAATAGCTGTGGCGCAGCAATTCAAAGACCGCCGCCTGACGCGCTGTGTCGGCTGTCGAGGCATAGGCCTTGGCGACATCGAGCGTGATTTCATTGGCCTCAAGCGCGTCAAACACCGGTTCGGCAAGCCCGGCAAGGCGTAAACGTCCCTGCACAAAGCGCTCGGTCACGCCAAAACGCCTCGCGATATCGGCAGGCGATTTGCCCTCGACCTCGATGACATCGCGAAACGCGCGGCAGGCCTCGGCAGGGTTCATCGCCAGACGGAAGAAGTTTTCCGAAAGACTGACCTCGACCGCATCCTTGGGGTCCTTGAGCACCAGCAGCGGCAGGGCATAATCGGCAGGAAGGTTCCCGTCGGAAATCAGGCGGTGGACCGCATCGAGCCGCCGCCCACCAGCCGTGATGCGATAGTACCCCTTCTTGCGCGCCACCGGCACCCCGACAAGGTTCTGAAGCACGCCTCGCTCGGCAATATTGGCAGCAAGCCGCGCATCGGCTTCGGGATCGCTGCTCTTGCGGACATTGGCAGGCGACTTTTCAAGGTTGGCCGCCGGAACGAGAATAGGAAGCTGGGACATAAGTCATGGTCTCCGGGCGGAGCAGTCCGTCCATTCGGGCTGCCCGTCGCCAACCTTCCCGCCCCCCTTTCCTCCCATCAGGAGGGCATCGTTCCAGTCTTTGCAGCCCGCTGGCGGCCAAATCACCTCGATGCTTCGTCCCGGCGCCTGATAAGCATTGAGCGCTTTTGCCAGCCCGATGCGCCCGGCATGGTCATGATCGGGAAGCAGAATAAGGCGCGAGACGCCGGCGGGAATGGCGATGCGATGGAGGCGTTCGGCGCCCAGCGTTGCCCAGACCGGAATGCCGAGCATGACCATGGCCGACATGGCCGTCTCAGTTCCTTCGGCGAGGCCCAGCATGTCGCCCGCCTGTGCAAGCTGCACCGCGCCCGCCAGCGGTCGCCCCAGCATCCGGCGCGGCTTGCCCAGATCGCGGGCCCGAATGGGCCGACCGGGCGCAAAGAAAGTCCGCTGAACCGCGACCAGTTCACAGCCCTGATGGACCGCGGCCAGCATCGCCGGGCGAAAGACCACCGCCTTCCCCCGGCCCAGCGGCGTTGCCCGCAAAAAGCGTAAAGCGCCCGGGCGCAGGAACAGAGCGCGTCGGCGCAGGTAAGCCTCGGCTACTGTTCCCGCCAAAGGCTGGGCATGGTCCCAAAGTCGGCGGATCGGCACCAAAGACAATTGTGGTAACGCGCTGCCTCCTGCTCCGCCATGCCGGAATGAGGATCGCCCAGCACTGCGCTTCAACGCATCGCTTTGCCGATGCCCGATAGCGCGGATTACATCCCTCCGTTCGCAGCCCGCAAAACAGGTAAAAAGCAAGGCATGATCCCCGACACGCACCGACAGGCTGGGCTCCCTGTCATCATGGGCCGGGCAAAGACACATGCCATGATCGCCCTGCCAGCTTCCACCCAGAGTTTTGACAAGGTTTGCACCCTGCGTGGCAAGATCGCACGCAGCCTGCGGCCGGCGTATCCCCCCATCATGTGTCATAGAGCGCGGCAGCAAGCAGGTTTAGCGCATAGGCCAGTTCCTGTTCGACCTCTTCAACGGCGATCCCCATCTGCAAGGCAATCGCTGAATAAGGCAGATTGTCCCGGCTGTGGGCGAGATAGATGTGCCGGGCGCTGTCGGGCAAAGCGGCCAGCGCGGCATAGAAGCGTGCGCTGCAATCGTGCCATTGCCCGGCGCCAGACTCTGGCACGCAGGCCTCAACTTTCGGGGATATAAGCCATCTGAAGAAGGGGAGGATTGCTCCGGGCCGTAAACCGGCCATTCGGTTCGAAAATCTGGAGAGAAGCATCACCTTGCTCCTTGCGTGCATACCATGTCACGCCCCTCTCCCCGCTCCGCTCCCAACCGGCGCGATGCCCTTACATTCCAGTGCAATTCCCTATGTGGTTTCTCATCACCTCAAGAAATTGCCAAAAGCGTCATAGTAACGAGCGATTGCCCTTTGCATTTTGCAACACGGCCATCAGCGGGCGAGACAAATTTATGAACGTCATCAAAATGTCATACATAGCCTTGCCGAATCGACAAAACCACGTCCAATCTATAGCTTAACCTCATCCCGCAACGCTCCTCATTAACCAGATCGGAGCGCACCACCAAAGAAATGCACTGCATTTCCAATAAGGGGGACATGGTCGCTGTGAACGAGAAACCACCTTCCGGAATAACCGACCGACAATGGGCCGCCATTGCCAGCCTGTCCCCGCGCGAGCGCGATTGCTTGCGCCTTTCCGGGCAAGGCTATCATCAGACCAAGGAGATCGCACTGTCCCTCGATATTTCTGAGGATCGGGTGAATAAGCTCATTCAAAACGCCCGGAAAAAGCTTGGCGGGGTCAGCCGAGGGGAAGCGGTACGCCAGTTCATCGAATGGGAAAGCTTTCAGACCATCGCTCAAAGCCCCACCCAATTTATGGCCTCCCCATCATTGGGTCTTCAGGAAACCGGGGTTCTCGAGCTTTCTGATCCCGTCGATGACAGCGCAGCGGCGCCCGATCCGGCAGGCGATGTTCTTGTGATCCCACCTCAAATTCAGGCAGGACACGGGCTTCGATCATCGCTGCTCGATCTGGTGCCGCTCCGCAGAGGCGGGAGACAAGCCAATGACCTGACTATCGCCCATACGATGATCGCCATTGCGGTCCTTGCCGTCGGCGCCCTTGTCGCCGTCGGTTCCGCCGTATCGCTGCTCACAGGCGTCGATAGCCTGTATCACCATTATTAGAGCGGCGAGTTCACACATCCTGCATGCCTGCTTCATTTCGGAAACAGGAAAGGGAAACTATGCGTGCCCAACGCCAGACCATTGCCCAAAATGTCGCCAGACAGCTTTTCGCTGCCGAGGAAGCGGTCGATCTTGCCGTCGCGCGGATCGCCGAACTTCATGCGGCCCTTCCGCTCGCCCGGCTTGATGCCCGCCTTGCCGCCGTCATCGGTCAGGAGGCACTGCTCAATTCAGCCTCCGCCCTCGTGCTGCTGGCCGAGACCCGCGGCAAGATCGTCGCCACCCATGCCAGTCTTAAACAGGCCAGCGATGATATCGGCCTTGGCGAACTGAGCTATGGCGATCTCATCAAGCCCGCTCGCGCGTTGCACGAGACAAAGCCTTGCCTGCGCGTTGCACAATAGGCGAAACCATGCGCCATCATTCTGGCCAGCCATGACCCGACAACTGGCCTTTCTGGCGCTGCTGATCTTCAGCACTTTGTTCGCCTGCCTGAGGGGTGGCCGCCCTGAGAAGATCGGCGCGGTCACCCTGTTTGCCGGAGCATGGATCAGCGCATGGGCCGTTCGCCCGCATGGCCTGCGCTTCCGCCATGTCGAGACCGGCATCCTGCTGATCGACCTGACGATTCTGGGAGTATTCCTATGGCTGTCGCTGCGAAGCACCCGTTTCTGGCCGATCTGGCTTGCCGCCCTGATCAATGCAGAGATCCTCGTTCATCTGGGGCTGATCGTCGCCCCGCAGGTGAACTGGCGGACCTATATGGACACCACCGCTCTGTGGGGCTGGGCAGCGCAGGCCATGCTGATCCTTGCGACATGGCGTCATCAGATACGACTGGCCCAGCACGGCGCCGACGCACCGTGGAAAGCGCGGGCGATCTGATGGCCTTGCCCTGTCGTCCGTCACACTCTGCGAGCGACCGGCCATGACGAGCCGTCATCCTGGCCCTCGCGATGCTCCTGAAGGGCAACTTCAGTCCGCCCATATTCGGGCGGCCCATTGCCGAATGCTGCTGCGTCTCGATACTATGCTCACAGACAGGCTGGGGCGGCGTCTCGCCGGGGCGCCTTATCTCACCTTCCTACTCGAACTCTATCTGGCCGAGTTGGAAGGAAAACCCACTTTCCAGTCCTGTATTGCCACCGATGAGCCACCGGCCAATGCCCATCGCCGCGCGGCTGAACTCGCAAAACTGGGAGCGCTAAAGCGCGAGGCAGACCCAGCCGACCATCGCCGCGTCAATCTGAGGCTCAAACCAAAAATCCGCGAGGCGCTCGATCAGGCAATGGACGGGCTGATGGCGCCCACGGTTGTCCGTCCATCGGCATCACCGGATACGCCGATGGAGCGAGGAAATTTCCGACGCAAATTCGACAGCGCCGCGTTCTTGACCGAAACCGATGGGCGGCTGCGGCACGGCAGGGTGATGGCAGGTGGGCGCATCGCGCTACCCGCCCATATCCGCCGTTCGCTCGGGCTGCAAACTGGTGACGCTGTGACATTTGAACTGGATCATGACCAACTTCGTATCCGGCCATCGCGCAACCTGCTGGGCATGGTGCAGGAGCGTCTGCACATGTTCGCGCCGACGATGGGACTGGCCTCGGCAGAATTCATTGCCATGCGCAGGATTGAGGCGGCCCATGGCCGCTAGCGCCCCGTCCTCGATCCATGTTCTGGATGCCTCGGCTTTGCTTTGCCTCCTGTTCAATGAGCCCGGAGCCAGCAAAGTCGAAGCATGCCTTGCGCATGGTTTGATCTCGGCGGTCAATTACCACGAAGTGCTGGCCAGCCTTATCGACCGGGGCATCACCACAGAGGAAGCGCAGTGCATGCTCGAAAAACTCGACATCGAAGTCGTGCCTTTTGACCGCGCTCAGGCTCATATAGGCGCGGCCTTGCGCCCGCTGACGCACGGCGCCGGACTGTCGTTGGGGGACCGCTCCTGCCTTGCTCTTGCATGGACAAACAAGGCCATAGCGCTTACCGCCGATCCGGTCTGGGCCGCTCTCGACCTTGGCATTCGCATCGAAGTGGTGAATTAGAGATGCTTGACGCCGCCGCTCCGGCCCGCAAAGGTTTCTGATGCGCACCGATCTCGATCACCTCCCGGCCCATAAGCAGCGCGAACTCGACCGCGTGGTGCAACTGCTGTTCGAAGAATTTGGCGCCGCGCATGACGAGGCGGAGAGCAACAAGCGGCGCGGCAAGATCGTCAAGGTGATCCTCTATGGCAGCCATGCGCGCGGCGGCTGGGTTGATGAACCCCATACCGCCAAAGGCTATGTGTCCGATTTCGACCTGCTGGTGATCGTCAGCGGCAAGGAACTGGCCGACCGCGCGGCGCACTGGGTCAGGGCCGATGAAAGGCTGATCGAGGAGAAGCTGGCCGGTAGGCTGCGCACACCGGTCAATTTCATTGTCCATTCGCTTCAGGAAGTGAATGACGGACTGGCCCATGGGCGGTTCTTTTTCATGGATGTCGCGCGGGACGGGATTGCCCTCTATCAGTGCGATGACCGCGATCTGCGCGAACCGCTGCCCAAGACCCCGCAGGCCAATCTCGATATGGCGCGGGAATATTTTGAGGAGTGGTTTCCAAGCGCATACAGCTTCATGCGCGGATTCCGCCATGCTGTGAATGATGGCGATTTCAAGAAGGCTGCATTCGATCTGCACCAGACGACCGAGCGACTTTACAACTGCGTCTTGCTGGTCAGTACCTTCTATGCACCACATAACCACAACATTGCCTTCCTGCGTACTCAGGCCGAACGCATCGACCTGCGGCTGGTCGATGCCTGGCCCCGCGAAACGCGCAAAGATCGCGCCTTGTTCGAGAAGCTCAAGGACGCTTACGTTAAGGCCCGCTATTCCAAACATTACCGGATCACCGCCGAGGAACTGGCATGGCTGGGCGAACGTGTCGAGGAACTGGGGCGCATCGTCCATACCATCTGCACCGAACGTCTGGCGGCTCTCGAAGCGACCGCGCAAATTTAAGGCAACCAATTGTTCGTTGCCGCATGTGCGCCGCGACGAACTGCACTCACCATGCCGTGACCGATAGTCAGATCCGGCTTAACCTCCTATGCAAGGCCCGCAATCCAGCGGAGCCTCCCCGATGCCCAGTGCTTTCCCCGCCATCACCGATGCGCTGATCAGCGATATGGTCCAGACGGCGGCGATGATGCGGGCAGGTTTCGATTATGCCCGGAAGGGCCGTGTCAGCGCCCTCGATATTGACGAGGACATGAGCCTGATCACCGCCATCGTGAAGGGCAGCGGGCAGAATTATTACTTCACATCGCTTGTCTTCATCGACAACGATATCGGTATCGACAGCGAGTGCTCCTGCCCGGTTGGTTATGGCTGCAAACATGCCGCCGCTGTCGCCTTTGCGATGCGCGAGGCCCAGCCGCAAAAGCCGCGCCTGCGGATAGAGGCTACCCCTGCGGCCAGCGCAATCGCTTCTGGCCCGGTCGGCAAATGGCTGGCGCAGGTCGACACAGATGCCATGGTTCAGGGCCTGCTGACTGAGTCGGTCCGCTTTACTATCGAACCCACACGCGCGTTCAAAAAGCCGCCGCGCACCAAGGGCCGCGCCGACGATGTGCCGGAACGCTACCTGCTCTGTGTTCGCGCCTATCGCCAGCGCAACCGCGCGGGCGACTGGACGCCGATCCAGATCTGGGAAATCCAGCAGAACCGCCTGCAGATCCCCTTGCCCGCCCTGCGCCTGCTCTCGCGCATGGCGCCTGAAGCCTTGGGCGGGGATTTTAACAGCGACAAGGTGCCTCATGGTCGCCATGGCTGGCAATGGCTTTGCGAAGCAGCCAAGCTTGGCCTGCTGCACTGGCGGACACCCGAGGGAAAGGCCCTAACCATTGCCGAGGACAATCTGAGGGCCGAATTCATCTGGCGCCTGCTGGCCGATGGCAGCCGCTGCCTTGATCTTTCCGGCCTGCCATCGGGGCTGCTCATTGGCGCCGGTGATCCGCCGCTGGCCATCGATGAGGTCGCCGGCACCTTAAGCCTGATCGATACCGGGATCGCCCCTGCCCGCGCCGGTCGCCTGTTGGCCATGCCCCCGATCACGCCAACAGACATTCCCCTCCTTGCCAGACGCTGGGAGGAACTGGCGGGCGATGCCATCCCGGCTCCAACCAGCCAGACCGGTCAGGACATCAAGGTCACACCGCGCCCCGTTCTGCGTTTCCTGATCGAGAAGCTCGATCTGAAGGAGGATCAGCGCTACTGGAGCCGCGATAGCTGGCGCGCCCGTCCATGCAAAATCGTGCGGCTTGCCTTCGACTATGCTGGCCACCGGCTGGTGGCGCCTGCGACGGCCAGCGAGGCCATCGTGCAAGGTGGGCAAGGCCCCGCTCGCCTGATCCGTGACCTTGCCGCCGAACAGGCCGCTGCCGACAGGCTCGCCGATCTGCCTTTGATGGCGCTAGCGCTGGTCGGCGATGTGCGCCTCAAGCCCCATCAGGGCTGGGATCATTCTTTGACCAAAGATGGCCACGACTATCCTGACTTCCTGGCCAATGCGGTGCGCGTGCTGGAGGGCGAAGGCTGGCTGATCGAATATTCTGCCGACTGGCCGCATCGGCTCACACCCTTTGCGTCGACTGATCTCGGCCTCGAACTGCAGCCCAGACCCGCCGAACCTGGGGCGTCCATCGACTGGTTCGATCTGGAACTGCCCGCTCTGGTCGATGGCACGCGGATCGATGTCTTGCCCGCTTTGCGGCAATTGCTCGCCAATGCCGGCGAAGACCTGCTCACGCTGGCCGATGATCACCAGATTGCCATTCCCATCGACAAAACGCGCTTTACCACGGTTGCGCTGGGGCCGCTGCGCCCGCTCCTCACCTCGCTGCTGCGCCTTGCCCTTGTCGATAGGGAGGCAGGAACCCTGCGCGTCAACCGCTATGATCTTGGCGTGGTTCATGAACTGGCGGGTAGCGGCATGCCCTGGGCCAGCGCCGATGCGCTGCGCCGCCTTGCCGCGACCCTCAACGATCCCACCTGTACTTTCTATGTCCCGCCTACGGGCCTGCAGGCACATTTGCGCGCCTATCAGCAAACCGGGGCCAACTGGCTTCAGGCACTCCACGGTGCGGGCCTTGGCGGCATCCTTGCCGATGACATGGGACTGGGCAAAACCCTGCAGGCCATCAGTCACCTGCTCCAGAACAGCAAGGGACAATCGTTGATTGTCGCGCCGACATCGGTGCTGCCCAACTGGCAGGCCGAACTGGCCCGCTTTGCGCCTGACCTCCATTGCCATCTCTGGCATGGCCATAATCGGCGCGACGCTGCAGCGGCCATGGCCGAGGCCAACATAGTCCTGACCAGCTATCCGTTGCTCAGCCGCGACAAGGATATTCTGAGCGCGAGGGAATGGGCCATCGCGGTATTGGACGAGGCCCATGTGCTTAAAAACCCGGCGACCGCCGGTTTCAAGGCTGCCGCCTGTCTGCGCGCAGGCCAGACAATCGCCTTGACCGGCACACCGATCGAAAACCGCCTCAACGATATTTGGGCGCTTGCCGCGCTAACCAATCCCGGCCTGCTCGGCAGCTTTGAGCATTTCCGCAAGAGCTATCGCACCCCCATCGAGAAGCATGGCGATGTTGCGGCAAAGGAAGCCCTCGCACGCCGCCTGCGTCCCTTTATGCTGCGCCGGACCAAGGATCAGGTAACCGCCGAACTGCCTCCCAAAACGCTGATCCCTGAACGGATCGAACTCACGGACGCCCAGATGCGGCTCTATGAAAGCCAGCGCCTGCTGATGCACACCCGCGTGCGCGACGAGATCGCGCGGGTTGGTCTGATGCGCGCGCAGATCATCGTTCTCGATGCCATGCTCAAACTGCGACAGATCTGTTGCGATCCCGGCCTTCTGCCCGGCGATGCGGGCGCCGGGATCGTGTCGGCCAAGCGCGCACGCCTGCTCGAAATGGTCCCCGAACTGATCAGCGAAGGCCGGCGCGTCATCATCTTCAGCCAGTTCACCGCCATGCTCGACCGGATTTCCGCAGACCTGACGGCGGCAGGCTTCGACCATGAGCAGTTGCGCGGAACCACCCGTGATCGCGCGCGCCCGGTCAAACGCTTCCAGAATGGCGAAGTGGCGCTGATCCTTGTCAGCCTGAAGGCAGGCGGCGCGGGCATCAATCTGACCGCCGCCGATACGGTCATCCTTTATGACCCATGGTGGAACCCGGCCGTCGAAGCGCAGGCCATCGACCGCGCCCACCGGATCGGCCAGACAAGGCCGGTCTTCGTCCATCGCCTGATCGCCTCGGGCACGATCGAGGAAAAGATCCTCACCCTTCAGGAACGCAAGCAGGAACTGGCCGATCTGTTGTGGAGCGAGGGCGGTGCAGGCGGCGGAGGCGCGCTCGACGATGAGGACATCGCGTTTTTGCTGAGCTAGCTTTATGGCGACGCCGTTCGGTAGCGGTCTGCTCTGGGAAATGGCGATCCTGTCAATGCGCCCGAAAACTCTACGCAATATAGGTCATTGCACGGCCCTGCCCGCTGTATCATAATCTAGCCCAGCAGGCTGGACCGCTGGCAGCCACCTGCGGATTGATTTGTCAGGTATTACCACGCTCGACATACGGGTCGGGCGGCCAAAATGAAGGCACACCTCTGCGATTGACTGCCCTGCCTCAGGCGGCGGGCGGTTACTGCCGCATGGCTAGGATGTGTTTTCATGGCGATGCCGCCAACAGAGCGCGGAACGAGGCGCGATACCAAAGCCGCTTCGGAAACTCTGACCACGGCCCAGCAGGTTGCAGGGGCTGATGCGCCGGGGGTGATCGAAACGATGTACCGCGCCGAGGCGGGCAATCTCACCCGCTATTTCGGGCGCAAACTGCGCGGCCATGACGAGGCTGCCGATTATGTCCACGAAGCCTTTGCCCGACTGGTGCGGATCATGTCCGCCCAGCCGATCCTGCAACCTCATCGCTACCTTCGCCGCATCGCCCGCAATCTGTTGTTCGAGCGTGGCAGGCGCCTGAGGCACAGGCCGCCTTTTCTCGATGGGCAGGTCCTGGAGGGGCCGGAAACCGCTATCGCCCCGCAGCAAAGTCACAGGCTGGAATATGACGACATGGCCAGAGCCTACCGGCAAGCGCTCAACGAATTGCCCACCAAGACAAAGGAAGTCTTTCTGCTTCACCGGGTCGATGAGCTTGCCTATAGAGAGATCGGGCAACGGCTCGGGATCAGCATTCCGACGGTCCAATATCACATGGCGCGCGCTCTGGCGCATATTGACGCCGCTCTGGGGCAGGAATGAGCGAAAACATCGACCCGGCACCGGTGCCGCGCAATCAGCTCCGCGAGGAAGCGGCGCAGTGGTTCGCCATTTTGCGCGGACCCGATGGTGAGGCGCGCCGCGAGGCCTTCAATCGCTGGCTGGCGCGCGGCGCCCTGCATCGCCATGCCTACAACAGCGTTACCGAGACCTTCAATCTGGGCAAAGCGCTTAAGGATGAGGCGATCAGCGAGGCCCGCCTTGCAACTCAGCATCGCCGGGCAGGGCTTGTCAAAACCATGCTGTCCTGCGCCGCAGGAACCGCACTCCTGAGTGCCGGGTGGTACGGGCTGAGCAGGCAATATCCGGGCTTGCCCTTTCCCGGCGAGACGCAGGCCAGCGCCCTCACCTTTGAGGTGCGTTATGCCACCGGCATCGGAGAAATCCGCAGTTTTACCCTCAAGGATGGCTCGAAGCTCACGCTCGATACCAACAGCCTCGTGCTCGCGTCCTACACGCAAGGCGAACGCAGTCTGCGCCTGATGGCGGGCCGCGCCCGTTTTCGCGCGGCGACCGAAACCCGCCCCTTCGTGGTGCGCGCCGATACGACGCTGATCCGGGCCAAAGATACGATCTTCGACGTTGCCCTTTCGGCAAACCGGCAAGTCACGGTCTTCTCGCTGCAAGGCACCCTTGATGTACAAACGCAAACCGATGGCGCTCCGACCGGCCCTTCGGCGCCTGCCGTGACCTCCCTTGCCAAAGGCCAGCTTGTCTCAACAAGTCCGGCGCATCATCCGATACGGCAAGCTGCTCCTTTTGGTGACGCGCGATGGATCGAGGGCGTGCGGGCTTTCAACGATGTGGCGCTCGCCGATCTGATAACCGAGACCAATCGCTATGCGCAACGACCGATCATGCTGGGGGATCCCGCAACAGGAAAGCGCCGTGTTTCTGGCACATACCGGCTTCAGGACACAAGGCTGATCGCGAGCAAAATCGCCTCCCTGCTTGATCTCTCGATAAGCGAGAGGCCCGATGCCTTTGTGTTGGAGCAGAAGTAAAAACTGATAGGCGCATTTTTTTGCGCCTCCTCTCATAAACTGCACCTCGTGAGCATCCATGCCTTTCAAGCACCGCGTCTATCGCGCTGCGAAGGGGGCTTTCATGAGGTATTTGAAGCGTTCACACATTCTCATCGCGGCGTCGGCTTTGGCGATTGTTGTCAGCCAACCCGCGCAATGCGGCAACGACGGCAAACGGCCGCTGCATCTGCCAAAGCAGGATCTGGCAACCTCGCTGCTCGCCATCGGTCAGGCCACCGATACCGAGATCCTGTTCCAGCCGGGCGATGTTCGCCAGTTCACCGCCCCGGCGCTGGACGGCAGCTATTCGGCCGAAGAAGCCGTGCGCGCTATCCTCGCTCATAGCGGGCTTGAAGCCGACATCCGCAATGGCAGCATCTTCATCCGCAAGGGCCGCAAGGATGATACCTCGCGCAGCGATGACGGCATCGTCGTCACCGGCTCGCGCATTCGCGGCGCCCCGCCTACCTCGCCTGTCATCACGCTCTCGCAAACCGAACTCCTCGCCCAGAACAAGACCTCGATGGGCGAGGCGATCCGCGACATTCCGCAGAATTTCAGCGGCGGCCAGAACCCCGGCATCGGCCGCAACGTGCCGCAGGGCAGCGGCTCCTATATCGGGGCGAGCACCGGCCTCAATCTGCGCGGGCTGGGAGGCGATGCTACGCTGACTTTACTCAACGGCCAGCGCCTGTCCTACAATGCCTCGCTCCAGAGTATCGACATTTCCTCGCTTCCCATCGGCATGATCGAGCGCATCGAGATCGTCGCCGATGGCGCCTCGGCGCTTTATGGCTCCGATGCGGTGGCAGGCGTCGCCAATGTCGTCCTCAAGCGCGATATGAAGGGCCTGATCACCTCGGCCCATGTCGGCGTTCCGACCGATGGCGGCGGGGTCCAGCAGCAATATAATCTGGTCACCGGCAGCAAGTGGTCCACAGGCGGCTTCATCATGGGTTATGAATATGGCGAGAGCGAAGCCATCAGGGCTTCGGACCGCTCCTATGCCGCGACCCGCTCGCCCGGCCTGACACTTTATCCCAGCCTCAAGCATCACAGCGTGGTTCTAAGCGGGCATACGTCGCTGGCTCCCAATCTCGAAGTTTCCGCTGACGCGCTCTACAGCAAGCGCTGGAGTTACATGGCCTATGCCCTGACCAGTGCGGGCAATGTGCTGGCGAGCGGCGGCGACTTTGCCAATGACAGCGACAGCTTCACGGTGGCGCCCTCGCTTAAATACCGGCTTGGCGCTTGGAAATTCGCGCTGAGCGGCACGTATGGCCTCGATCAGTCGCATTACCGGGGGATCAGCTATTCAGGAGGCGTCAAAACCTCCCAGAACTATGGCTGCTATTGCAACGAAGCCAATTCGGTCGAGCTTTCCGCCGATGGCGCGCTGCTGCGCCTGCCTGCCGGCGAGGCGCGGGTTGCGCTGGGCGGGGGCCTGCGCACCAATTTCTTTCATGCCTATCGCACGCTCGGCACCGCGCAGAATATCGCCGTCTCGCAGAAGGATTACTATGCCTATGGTGAGTTGAGCCTGCCGCTGGTCTCACCGGAGATGGGCGTAACGGGTATTGACCGTCTCAACCTTTCCGCCGCGCTGCGTTATGACAATTACCCCGGCGTGGGCAAAGTGGTCACGCCCAAGCTGGGGCTGATCTATGCCCCCACGCCCGATATCGACATCAAGGGCAGTTGGGGCCGTTCCTTCAAGGCGCCGACGCTGTTCCAGCAATATAACAGTCTGGGCGTCACCGCATGGCCTGCCGCCAATGCCGGGGGCACCGGCTATCCCGCCACGGCTGCCGTCCTGCTGCTCACCGGCGGCAACCCCAATCTTAAGCCCGAACGCGCGGAAACCTGGAGCGCCACAGCCGCGCTGCACCCGCGCGCGCTCGAGGGGGCGCAACTCGAGGTCAGCTTCTTCCGGGTCTTCTACCGCGACCGCATCGTCGCCCCGATCACCTATCTCGCCCAATCGCTGAGCAATCCGATCTATGCCGATCTGGTTGAACTCAACCCGTCCGATGCGAACAAGGCTGCCGTGCTGGCCAATGCCGGGGCTTTCTCCAATGCGCTGGGCCGGACCTATAATCCGGCCGATGTGGTCGCCATCGTCAACGACAACAGCACCAATGCCTCAAGCCAGAAGATCTACGGCGTGGATGTCTCGGCGCGTTACAAATTGGGCCTCGATCGTCATCGTTCGCTGACTTTCAATCTGCGCGGCAGCTATCTCCAAAGCACGCAGAAGCTGAGCGATCTGCAGCCGACCACCTCGCTGGCGGGAACCTTGTTCAACCCGCCCCATGTCCGCGCCAATGGCGGGCTGATCTGGGCCCAGCCCGATCTGACGCTTTCGACCTCGCTCAATTACACCGGCGGGCTCAATGACATCCGCTCGGCCAGAAATGCCCGGATCGGGGCGATGATGACCTGGGATCTGGCGGCGACCTATACGCCGCAGGTAGGCCATGGCCTGCTGCACGGCCTGTCCCTGGCCCTGTCGGTCACCAATGCGCTCAACGCCCAGCCGACCCCGATAAGCGGCCTCACTTATGAAACGCCTTATGACTCGACCAATTACACGCCCTTTGGACGCGTAGTCGGGCTCACGGTGTCGCGGCAATGGTAAGGCCGCGCCGTCGAGCCCTTTGTGCCGGTCTGGGCTACGCCATGGCGATCAGCAGCGCGCATGGGGCAGTCATGCCGGATGGGCTCGCCAGCCCAGTCTGCACGGACATGCTTCCTGCGCCCCAACCGGCAGCGGCAGGAAGTCGGGACATTCGTCCTGACGACCTTTTAGGCCTGCGCGACATCGGCCCGCGCTGGCGGCCCTCACAGGAAGTCTTCAGCGCGATCTCGCCCGATGGCAACAGAATGGCCTTCTTCCTCACGCGCGGCGATCCGCAGAACAATTCGGAATGCCGGGCGCTGATCAGCATAGCCCTTGATGGCAAGGGCAAGCCACTGATCCTCGATTCCGGCGGCGAACCGATCTTTGATCTCGTCAACATCAGGGGTATTGCCAGCGATTACGGCTACCCTTCGGTCAATCGCCCGCAATATTCGCCGGATGGCAGGTGGATCGCCTATCTGCGGCGGGAAAAGGCTTCCACCCAGCTCTGGATCGCACACAGCGATGGCGGCGGCGCCGAGCAGGTGACGCATATGCCCGACGATGTCGAATTGGTCGCATGGTCAGATGATGGTGCATCCGTCCTCTTCGCGACGCGCCCGTCGCTCAATGCGGCGAGACGGGCCACGGAGGAGGAAGGGAAGTCGGGTTTTCTTTATGATCGCCGCATGGTCCCGTTCCATGCCAACACTCCCGCGCTCGCTGAGGATCCTGCCTATGCCTCCTTTGCCCTGCCCCTGTCTTCGCGCCAGTTACGTCCGGCAAGCATGCAGGAGCAGGAAAGACTGATCCCCCTGCCCGCCGCCGACACCACGGCCTTTCGTCTGCTGCGCGCTCAAAGCGGCAGCGGCGCCAGCGCATGGACGATCAAGGACGATATGAAGCGCTGGATGGCGCCGATCTCGCTCTGGGCGCAGCGTAACGGCAAGGCCTACCGCTGCCCCGATCCTCACTGCACCGGCCATGAAATGAACAGCCTGTTCGGGCTGTGGTGGTCGGCATCGGGCAAGGATGTCTTGTTCCTGCGCCGCACAGGTCAGGGCAACAGTCAGACCAGCCTGATGCGCTGGCGTCCCGGCACCGCTCGCGCCCGTACCGTTTTCAGTACAGAAGACCTGCTTGCAGGCTGCCAGATGTCAGGCAGGTTCCTTTTCTGCGCCCGCGAGACTTCGAATGAGCCGCGCCGGATCGTCGCTTTCGATACGGAGACGGGCAAGGAAAGGGTGATTTTCGATCCTAATCCGGAATTTGCCGCAATCCGTCTTGGGAAGGTCGAGAGACTGCACTGGCGCAATGCCGATGGGGTCGAGAGTTTCGGCGATCTGGTTTTGCCGCCCTCCTACGAACAAGGACAGCGTCTGCCGCTGATTGTCGTGCAATATCGCACGCGGGGTTTCCTGCGCGGCGGTGTGGGTGACGAATATCCGATCCAGCTCTTTGCCGCGCGCGGCTATGCGGTCCTCAGCGTCGAAAATCCCCCGCCCTATTACATGCGTCTCGGGGACTGGGGCTGGGCAACATGGAAGGAGGCCGAGCGGGAAAATGTCCGCGATGCCCATGAGCGGCAAAATGTTCTCTCGTCGCTCACGACCGGCGTGCAGATGGTGATTGATCGCGGGATTGTAGACCCGACCCGCATCGGCATCACGGGCCTGAGCGACGGGGCCGCCACGGTGCAATTCGCGCTCGTGCATTCGCGCCTGTTTTCTGTTGCGGCCTTGAGTTCGATGGGCAGCGACAGCCAGATGATGGTCTATGGCGGGCCCGCGCTGATCGAGGAACGGGCGAAGATGGGTTTTCCGCTCTATGACCCGCCGTTTGACGATGAGGGGAAGGCCTATTGGAAAGCAACTTCGCTCGCCTTCAATCCCGATCTGCCCAAAGTCCCCCTGCTCATGCAGTTGGCCGATCACGAATATATGCTGGGTCTGGAAACCTACACGGTCCTGCGCAACCATCACTGGCCGCTCGAGCTCTACAGTTTCCCCGACGAATATCACCTCAAGACGCAAGCCGCCCATCGCGCCGCGATCTACCAGCGTAATCTGGCATGGTTCGATTATTGGCTGAGGGGTATTCGCGCGCCTGATATGACACCGGCCGTGTTTGAGCGCTGGGACAAGATGGCACGTGAAGCGCGAAGCCAGACTGCCTCAGCCGCCCAGCCAGCTTTGCAGCCAGATCTCAGTATCGAGCAGCACCATGATGCGCCGGTAATCGACCGAGCGAAAGCCGGCCTCCCGCTCGGGGATCGCGCGCAAAGAAGCGACGTCAAGCAGCCCTTGCCCCACAAGATGCCCGTCGCGTAGTGTCCCGAGTATATTGTCCCGGCTTGCCTGATAGGTTCGGATCAGCACCGATTCCGGCGACCCTTTGGAGCGCCGGTCGAGCAGGATATCGGGCAGAGCGCCCCGAAAGGCCCGGCGCGCGACCGCCCGATTGTACCCGCCTGAAACCCACATCCAGCTTGGAATGCGCAGACACAATTCGACCACCGGCTGGGCCAGCAAGGGCCATTCCATCGGCAGATCCCGCTCGCGCCCATAGCCCTCCATATGGTTCTGGGCATGCTGGAGCCATGCGACATGCATGGCCTTGCCCGGAAGAATGGCAGGCGGCGGATCGCCCCAGCCGTGCCGGGGGGCCTGCGTTACGGTGCGAGCGACATCGCCGGCAAGGTAGGAAAGGTCAGCCTTCCAGCGATAGCTATTGGAAAAGCGCAGACTTCGCCGCAAAGCGGCCTGCCACACGCTGCCCAGCGATACGTCGGCGCTTCTGGCAATATCGATAGAGGTGCGCAGCGCCATCCGTCCCGGACCGTGATACCTGAGACAATCGAGCAGCGGTGTAGAGGACTGGGTGTAGCAGAAGATATGATCGCCGCCCCCGCCGGTCACATAACCACTGGCGCCAAGGCGGCGGGCGAGATGCTGGTGCTGACGATCTCCTGCCTGGGTGAAGGATGCGGCAACGGGTCGTGGCAGATGCGCGGCGTCACTATGCCGCCAGTCGATCAGCGCCTCGCTTTCGGGAGCAAGGTGGAGATCAGCGCCGGTGGCCTGCGCGGCGATTGCGGCATAATCACGCTCGTCACCAGTGGGATCGGAGGTAACAAGGTTGATCGCCGAAAATTGCGCCCCGCAGGCCTTCAGCCCCGCTGCCACAATCGAGGAATCAAGTCCACCCGAAAGGCCCAGCAGCAGATGACTGTGCCGAGAAGCCTGCGCGGCTATGACACCCTCGATCCCATCGCGCAGGCGTGACGCCGCCTCATCCTCGCTGGTGATCGAGATCTTCGGATGAGCCAAGCCCAAAGGGTTCCAGTGGCGTCTGACCGCTGGCGCCCTGCCCTGCTCAAGCACCAGCTCACAGCCACCGGCCAGTTCCTGGAAACCCTCGATGCAGGTGGCATCAAGCCGCAATTGCCGCCGGGCGAGATGATGCGCCAGTTGCCCCCAGACGATGGACGGTCGCTCACCGGTGACCGCCAACCCATCACGGACCAGAGAACATACCACGAGTTCGCGTGATGGCGACCGGCGATAATAGCAGGGCAGCAGCCCCATCGCGGATCGCAGCAGGCTGAGGCCGCCTGCTTGCCCGTGATCGATGCGGATGGCGATAAAATCGCCCCAGAGCTTTTGGGAGAGTTCGGCCCCGTCGCACCTCTGCAGAACGCCGGCGACTTCATCAGCGGTGACTGCGCGGTAGGGCGGTTCTCCCCCTTGCCATGCCCGGCCGAGAAAGGCGCCGCTCGGATCGCTCAGCAGGATGGTGTCCCGGCTGCGGCAAAACAGCGCCGCCCCCGGCCAGCGCTGCACCAGCGACAGGCCGGTTTGCCGCTCGATATGCTGCAATCGGCTTTCTGCCAGACCGGCGCCGTCACCCTGTGAAGGGACGAGCAGAAGATAGTCCTCCTGTCTCACAGCACGGCAATCGGCTGAAAGAAGGACACGCGCTCGATGCTGTCGCCGATCAGCCGGTCGCCCTGCTGGACCCAGCAATGGGCGCCGAACGGGCGCGTGGCCACGCCCAGCACCAGATCCACACTGTGTCCGGACAGTAGAAGCAGGTCGCGCATGACCAGCGAACGTTCCAGACAGCGATCTGCACGGGACAGGATCAGACCGGCAAGATCGAAGGCCGCAATAAGCGAAGCATTGCTGACCAAAGGGCGCAGTGCAGCGCGGTGAAACCGACGCTTCCCGGCCTGTTGCAGCACAGACTTCGGAAACAGATGCAGCCGAAGGCGCGTCACCAGCAACATCGGCAGAACAAGAAAGAGCAGCGCCAACGCGGCCATACCAGGCTTCCCCGCGATTTGACGGGTGGGGAGGGCGTGACATGTCACGATAGCTGCGGCATCCTCTGCGTCCCCCGGAACCTCTTCCAGCAGCCCGCCCGCCTCCAGCCGCCGCAAACAGGCAGCCTGATCCTCGGCAAGCACCGCGCCCTGGACAAGAGCGAGAAAGGCCTGGCTCGCCTCGTCGCCCAGCTGGAAATAGCGATTGGCGGTAAGGTCCAGCAAGATGGGAGTGTTATCACGCAGGCAGCAATGGATGCCGGGTTTCAGAGCGAAGGCCATGGGATCTCCCGCATAAAAACAATCCGGCAGGATCGACCCCGCCGGATTGCCCTTCATGTTCAGTCGCTCAGACCGCCGCCGGCAATCTGCTCGCCGACCTGGTCCAGGCCGTTGCCCTGCGCGCCCCGGGTTTCGCTGGTCGCTTCGCCCAGATCGATCAGGTCGCCCTGCTGTTCGTTCATCCGTTCCATCATTACCTCCATCGAGATTGACTGCCTGATTGCAGCCGGCGTCAGGATAGGAGCGGGACGCGAAAATCGACGATCTCATAAGATCTCGTGGTCGGTACCATTTGAGCAGCAAATTCCCACCCGACCGGTCCGGACAGAACCCAAACACATGGGATTGCTGAGCAATCACGACATCAAGAGAGCCGCCGCGATCCTTTCCACCCGGCGCAGACGGCGCCGGTGATAGGCCCACAGAGCCTCGAAACGGTCCGGACCTGAACCATGGACGGTCGCCAACATCACCGCTTCCAGTTCATGGGCAAGATTGGTGAGCACCCGCCCTTCCTGGAGTCGAACCGGATGAAGCCGGTCATTGACCGCATGGAGCGCGCGGGCGAATTCCTGATTGCTGGCGCCCTGCGCCAAGGAATGAAACAGGGCGGTCGCCGCTTCGGCAATGTCGACGTCGGACGCGTCTCGAGCCAATGGCGCCCGTTCATTCGCACTATCGCGCCGTTGCGGTTCAGATTTAACGACAAGACGGATGAGATGGCTATGCCATGCGTAGAGGTCATGCAGTGCCTCTCCCGGCATCGGCGGCACGCAATAGCCCCCGCCCCCGGCAATCTCGAGCATGCCCTCGCCCACCAGTCGTTGCGCGCCATCGCGCAGGGGAGAGACTGACACACCATATTCGCTGGCCATCACCCGTTCGATCACCGTGCTGCCCGGTGCAAAGCGGCCGCGCATGATGTCTTTTCTGAGCAGCTGATAAGCTCTTTCTGCGGCAACGGGTTCAGGAGCCATCATCAGGGCGAACCTATCGCAGGCTGTCCGGGCGACCGGATCGGCTGACCTGCCGTGCCAGCACCACAGCATTATACCGGGCCACGACCTCGAGCATGTCATGCTCCAGATCCCACAGATCGTCCTGCATCAGCAATTCCCGCGGTATCGTCATCTTGTGCTCCATCGCCAGGATCGGAATGAACAGGTGAGGCGTTGTCATGCGCAGGCTATGAGCGCAGCGCACATGATCCTCGATCATCGAATGAGGCGAACCGCCCTCGATTTCTCGGAGCCAGCGCTCACTGCGGCCCACCGCCTGCGCGAGATGACGCTGCGAAACACTGTCCCGGCGGCGGCGGCGCTCGATCAGCCGGCCGGACAGATCCTTGATTACCGAGAAAATATCATCATCGCTTCCGTATGGATTCTGAAGCACCATCTGCAGGTCTCCCTGTCAGCGGCCCGAAGTCCAAAGCGCATCGCCCACCCCAAAACTGGTGTATAAAAATCCATGGGTCAACCAGCCACTTATCGCGGGCGCGAGGGTAATTTTGTTGTTTTAGCGCGGGGCATTGCGATGCCGTCCATGGACGCATGGACATGAGACCGTGCAACTCGGATACCGATCTACCTGCTCGCCAGACACCAAGGTCTGCGAATGATTTCCTCTTTACTCTGGCCTTTGGAGATAAGCGTAACTTTGCCATCGACATGGCAGTTCAGATCATCAAATCCTGCAGACATGACGCCATACCGCCTCAATTTGAAGCCACCCTGGCCATGTTGGCCCAGATCAGGACGATCTTGGCTTCTACCCGCCGAAACTCGTCGAGGGCAATACTGATCATGCCGCCGGCATAACCCGCCGCATGAAGGCGTCGAACAGGGGAACCGTAAAAGCCGTGTCGCCATGAGCCGGACTGTAGAGCATGCCTTTGGTGATCAGGCTATTGCGGGTCGGAGCCACGCTCGATACCTTCACGCCGAGCGCCTCGGCAATATCGCCTGAGCGATGCGGTCCCGGCCCCAGCGTGGCCATCGAGCGCAGATAGCGTTTCTCTGCCGGGGTCAACCGGTCAAACCGCACGCGGAAAAAGCTGGCATCGAGGTCGGCCAGCGCTGTGATGGTTGCGGCGGCAACGTGTTCCGCCGTGATCGGCGAGGCTTCGGCTGCGTCCCAACAGTGTTTGCCCCATTCCTGCAGAAAATAGGGATACCCTTGAGTCTGCTCAACGATCGCATCCAGCGCAATCGGTTCGATCGCTTCATCCTCGCGTTCGATCGGCACGCGGATCGCATATTTGGCAGCTTGCGCGTCGAGCGGGCCGACTTCGATGAACTCGAAGAGGCGTTCGGCATAAGACTTGGCGCGGCCCATCTGGCCGAGCAATTGCGGCAGGCCCGCGGCCAGCATCGTTACGGGCACCTGACGCTGGTTTGCACGGTGCAACGCGCTGATCAGTGCCGCCAACTGCTCCTCGGGCACATATTGCAATTCGTCGATCACCAGCACGATTGCGCTGCCGCGCTCGCGCGCGGCTTCGCCCGCGGCAATCATCAGATCCGCCAGATCGGCATCGAGGTCGCCGCTGTCGGCAAGGCCCGGTTCCGGCTCGAAATCAAGAGCGACCTCAAGGTCCTCGTATTTGACCTTGAGCTTGGCAAAACCAGCCAATGCCCGCAGTGCCCGCGTGACGCCCGCCGTCGCGCGGCTGATCCGGTCAAGCCGCAGCAGGGAGGCGCGCAGCGATGGCACCAACACTCCCGGAAGAGAGCGATTTTCTGGTGCCTCCAGAGAAACGATAGCGAAGCCCTCCGCCTCAGCGGCATCACGCATCCGCGAAAGCAAAACGGTTTTACCAACGCCGCGCAGGCCATAAAGAATACTGGGACGGGCAGCTCTTCCCGCGCGGATACGATCGAGGGCAATTGCGTTGCGTTCAAGCAGATCTTCACGACCGGCAAGTTCGGGGGGCGGTGTTCCAGCCCCAGGGGCAAACGGATTGCGACGTGGATCCATAGTGAGCTTATGGCAGTTTATCAGTTTTTTGTAAACTACGGTAAGGTCACTTTATATGCCCTTCGATAGTCCTGTTGGACAGCCTCCCCGCAGAGGCAAGAACCGCCCTCTTAGCGGTCATTCAAGGCAAAAATCGAGCGCATCGAAAGCGGCCTGCCGTTAATTCAAATCAGCAAACGGCGAGCCTCTGGCATGGACCGGACCTAGCAAGCGCGCCCTTGCGGAAACAGGGCGATCCTTTGCTTCAGGTAAGCGCCAAGCTCCTCCGCGTCCGGCACCTCGCCCAGCCGACAAAGCCGACGGTTAACCAGACCCGCCAGCGCCTCTATCTATAAGTTGCCTCGGCGCATCCGCGCCAGTTCCTCATTCACCAATGCCGTCGGCAGGTCGAAGAATTCGAACAGCGCATAGAGCGGTGTCCGTACGGCCGAATGCCACATAGTCTATCGCAAATTTCCTCGTCGGTGCGGCACTGGCGGTCAGACGCCGAAAAACGTCTTTGCCTTCGTCAGGAAGGAGTCGTGATACTGGAAGATGCCGCCATGGCCGGCGTCGGGGAACAGGACGAGCTCCGCGCCGGGGATGCGGTGTGCCAGGTCGGACGAGTTCTCGCTCGGCACCATGATGTCATGATCGCCGTTCGCCACGAGGACGGGCTTAGCGATGGTCTCCAGCGGCTGCGGCGCCTGCTGGCCCCAAGCCTTGATGGCCTTCAACTGGCGCAGAAAAACTTTCAGCGAGACAGCCTTGTCGCGATCCCTCTTGCGCTCCTTCAAGCGTGCGAGAAACGTCTTGGCCGCACGCTTCCCTGCCGCGCTCGACGTGAAGAAGAGATAGAATTTGGGATCGCGGAAGGTCAGCAGGCCTTTGATGATGAGCGGCCACGACACCGGGCCGACCCGTTCGATTCCGGTTCCGCCCGCCGGACCCGTGCCGGCGAGGATGATGCGGCGGACAACATCGGGTGCGTCGAACAAGATCTGCTGGGCAACGAAGCCACCGAGCGAGAAGCCGATCAGATCGACCGACGTCAGTCCCAGCGCGCGGATCGTGGCGATGGTGTCGCTTGCCATTTCGGCGACGCTCACAGGTGTTGCGCCGCCGGACGCACCGATGCCGCGATAGTCGAGGGCATAGACCGGCCGATCCGCGGCCAGTCCCTCGACGATGGAGGGATCGAAGTTGTCGAGGTTCGCGCCCCAGTGGTTGAGAAGCACCACCGGCACGCCGGTATCAGGCCCGAGACGGCGATAGGCGAAGCGCGTACCGGCAGCCTCGATATGGTGGGTGGGCGTCGTCTTCCAGTCTGCGCTACGTATATGGGTGACCATCATGTAATCCTTGTGTCGGGATCGCGTCACTTGAGCGTGACGACGACCTTCCCTTTGGCGCGACCGGTATCGACATAGGCGAACGCATCGTTCAACTTCTCGAACGGGAATGTGCGATCGACCACCGGACGGATAACGCCGTCTTCGATCAGCCTGCCGATGTGCTCAAGCTGCCCTCCATCGGCGTGCATGAAGAGAAAGGAATAGTCGACGCCCGCGCGCTTCGCCTTGCGCCGGATGCCCGCGCTGAGCAGGCGCAGCACGAGCCGAAGCACCACATTCAAGCCCTGGCTGCGTGCGAAAGCGGGATCGGGAGCGCCGGAGATCGAGATGAGCTTGCCGCCGGGCTTCAGCACCTTGAGCGATTGTTCCAGCGTCGCGGCATCGAGCGTGTGGAGGACGAGGTCGTAGCCCGACAGCTCTTCCTCGAAGTTCCGGCTGCGATAGTCGATGACGACATCTGCCCCGAGCGCCTTCACCATCGGAATGTTGGCGGCACTCGTCGTCGTAGCGACGGTGGCCCCGAGGTGCTTGGCGATCTGGATGGCGAAGGTGCCGACACCCCCCGACCCGGCGTGGATCAGCACCTTCTGTCCCGGCTTGATCGGCGCGCGCTCAACCATCGCCTGCCAGACAGTCAGCCCGATCAGCGGGATCGATGCGGCCTCGGCCATCGAGATATTCCCCGGCTTGAGCGCCAGATCGCTCTCGTTGACGACGATCCGTTCGGCAAAGGCGCCGATCCGTCCGTCACGGGGGCGGGCATAGACGGTATCGCCGACTTTGAAGCGCCGCACATTTGCGCCGACGCTGATCACGGTGCCCGCCAGATCATGGCCAAGCACGAGCGGCGTCTTGTAGGGCAGGACCGGCTTGAATGCGCCGTCCCGGATCTTGGAATCGATCGGGTTGAGCCCTGCCGCGGCAATTTCGACCAGCACGTCGTCGGGACCTGCCACGGGTTCGGGCATGTCGCCCAGTCGCAACTGCTGTTTCTTGCCATAGCGGTCCAGAATAAACGCTTTCATGTTACTGCTGCTCCTAGATCAGGCGTCGGCTGAAACGATCGCGGCGGGATAATCGGTGTAGCCCTGCGCGTCGCCGCCGTAGAGCGTGGCCGGGTTCATCTGGGCGAGCGGTGCGCCGTTTTTGAACCGCTCGACCAGATCGGGATTGGCGATGTAGTCATGGCCGAAGGCGAACAGGTCGGCCTTGCCTTCGCTGAGGCGCGACTTGGCAAGATCAAGATCATAGCCGTTGTTGGCGATATAGGTGTTGCGGAAAAGCTGACGCAGTGCATCGTAATCGAAAGGTGCCGCATCGCGCAGTCCGCCGGTCGCACCCTCGACGACGTGGATATAGGCGATGCCGAGACCATCGAGCTTTTCGACGACGTAGCCGTATTGCGCTTGCTCATTGCCCGACAGCACGGAGCCACCTGCGGGTGAGACCGGCGAGAGGCGGACGCCCGTGCGCTCGGCACCAATTTCCTTCGCCACGGCGGCGGTCACCTCAATCAGCAGCCGGGCTCGGTTCTCGATCGAACCACCATAAGCGTCCGTGCGGACATTGGCGGTTTCGCGCAGGAACTGGTCGAGCAGATAGCCATTCGCGCCATGGACCTCGACCCCGTCGAAACCGGCCGCGATCGCATTGGCCGCAGCCTTGCGGAAATCCTCGACGATGCCGGGGATCTCTTCCGCTTCGAGGGCGCGCGGATCGGATACATCGGCGAAACCATTGTTCACGAACGTCTTGGTCTCGGCACGGATCGCCGATGGCGCGACCGGCGCCTCTCCGTCATGAAGATCGATATGGCTGACACGGCCGACATGCCAGAGCTGCACGAAGATGCGGCCGCCCTTGGCATGGACCGCGTCGGTCACCTTGCGCCAAGCTGCGATCTGTTCGGGCGTATAGAGGCCGGGCGTGTCCTGATAGCCCTGGGCCTGCCGCGAGACCTGCGTCGCCTCGGTGATGATGAGCCCGGCGCTCACGCGCTGCGCATAATAGTCCGCCGCAAACGGGCTGGGCACGAGGCCCGCCCCCGCGCGGTTGCGGGTCAAGGGCGCCATGACGATGCGGTTCGCAAGCACGAGCCCCCCGAGGTCATAAGGGTTAAACAGATCGGTATCGGTCATTGTCTCAGTTTCCGTTCGAATGCGTTGAAAGTGTTTGCGTAATTCCGTGGCGTCTCACACGCTCGTCCGGTAGCGATCGGCGGGCCGGGACTGCGCGAAACCGGGGATCATGGCCTGACGCGCGCTCTCGAAAGCGGTCCATTGTTCCCCATCATGAAGTGGCGGGATGGTGACGGGCTCGCGCCGGTCGAAGCCGACCAACGCCGCGTCCACCAGATCGTCCACCTCCATCACGCCTGAAAGGGTGTCGACATCGACGCCCGCATGGCCCCAGATCTCGGTGCGGGTCGCCGCCGGAAGCACAGCCTGGACATAGACGCCCTGGGGCGCGAGCTGGAGGCTCAACGCCTGGGAGAGATGCAGCACGAAGGCTTTGGTCGCGCCATAGACTGGCATGCCGAATTCCGGCGCGAGGCCGACCACGGAGCCGATATTCACGATCGCGCCTTCACCCGCCTGCGCAAGGCGGGGGGCTATGGCGCGGGCAAGGCGCACGAGCGCCGTCGTGTTGAGCGCCACCAGCCTGTCGATATCGTCAGCGGCTTGTTCGAGGAAGGTGCCCGCCAGGCTCGCCCCGGCGTTGTTGATGAGGATTCCGATCCGCGCGTCATCGCGCAGCCGCGCCTCGACCACTGCGCGCTCCGCCGGATTGACGAGGTCCGCCGCCACGATGTCGATCGTAACGCCGGTGTCGCGTCGCAGACGATCGGCCAGCGCCTCCATCCGCGCCGCGTTACGGGCGACCAGCACCAGGTCATGGCCCCGGCGCGCGAAGCGCTCGGCGTAGGCTGCGCCGATGCCCGTTGAGGCACCGGTAACGAGGACGGTTGGCTTGTCGGTCATGGCATTGCCCTTTCGCGGGATCGAAACTATATTCATGATGATTGTCATCATTGATCGCAAATATGATGGCCATCATCAAAATGTCAATACCGAGCGGAGGCAAAGCGAAATGAAGGTGAGCCAGGAGCAGAAGGCGCAGAATCGCAGCCGCATCCTGACCGAGGCGGGACGGCTGTTTCGCGAGAAGGGTTTTGATGCCGTGAGCGTCGCCGAAGTGATGAAAGCCGCCGGGATGACCCATGGCGGCTTCTACGGACATTTTCAGTCAAAGGACGATCTGGTCGCCCAGACCATCGCTCATGCCATCGGCAGCCAGTCCGTGATCGACGACCTCAGCGCCGCGATCGACGCCTATCTTTCAGTACCCCATCGTGATCATCCGGATCGGGGCTGCCCGATGGCCGCGCTGGCGGGGCTCATGCGGCAACAGGCCCCCGAGGCCCGCGCGTCCATGGCACAGGTTCTCGCCGCACAGATCGCCACTCTCGCCGAAGTCATGCCGGGTGAGGATCTCGCCAAGCGCCGCCGGGCGGCAATCGGCAGCTGGTCGGCGATGGTCGGCGCGCTCATCCTCGCCCGGTCGATCGATAACCCCGCGCTGTCTGATGAACTCCTGTCCGAGACCCGGGCATGGATCAGCGAAAAAACAATTCCCGGGGATGATGAGTGACGTTGCGCCTCGCGCTTCCAGAGAGGGTGAACGGGAAAGTCCCACGCCGAGGCTCACCATTTCGCGGTGTCCCCGGTTCCCTTGAACAGCCTTGAAGCAAACAGCTTCGAAGTTGACGGTCGACTAATTGATCATTTGATTGTCGATCGACTGCCTGAGCTTGCGCAGGTCGCGTGAGGGCGGTGCCCCGAACTGCCGCAGATATTCGCGGCTGAACTGAGAGGCGCTTTCATAACCGACCGCATAGGCGACGTCGGAGGCACTACGGTCGCCGGCGAGCAGCAATTGGCGCGCCTCCTGAAGGCGTAGCTGCTTCTGATACTGGATCGGGCTCAGTCCAGTTAGTGCGACGAAGTGGCGATGCAGGCTCGCACGGCTCATGCCAGCGGCTTCGCACAGCGCGTCGATCCGCAGCCGCGTGTTACCATGGTCGCGAATCCATTCGACCGCGCGGCGGATACGGCCAATTGCGCCTTCCGGGCGGGCGATGTGACGCAACAGTCGCCCCTGCGGGCCTTGCAGGAGACGATAGAGCAATTCGCGTTCGGCCATCGGCGCGAGCGCCGGGATGTCCGCAAGCGTGTCGAGCAACGCCAGCAGTCGCAGCAGCGTGTCGCGCAGCGGGGGCGTCATCAGATTGATCGCGATGCCGCTGCCTGGCGCGTCCGCGTCGCGCACCGCCGGCATCGTCGATGCGACCTCGGCGAGAAGCGCCGGGTCGAGGATCAACGAAACCGACACATAGGGACTGCCGTCGTCAGCGTCATGGATCTGGCCGCTCAACGGCAGATCGAGTGCGCTGACCAGATATTGAGACGCATCGTATCGCAGCAGGTCGTCGTGGATGGCTACCTCTTTCGATCCCTGCAGGATGAAGCAGATCATCGAGCGATAGAGACACGGTGACGTGCCCGAGGTCGTTTGTCCTACGCCGATTTCAAGGCGCGGGATGGGCGTAAGGGTCATTCCTGTCCGCCCGTGGCGGAGCGCGAGATCGCAAAGGGGCTTCAGGCTGTCGGTCATGCCAAGGCGTATGACATCAATCCTCACGTCCGCAAAGAGCCTGAGACAATCAGGCAAGAAATTGAGAGCATCAGGCGAGGCGTCGGACACGCCAATCCCCTATCCGACTGGCAGCGAACGCGACGCCTAAGCAGCGCGCCGTCCGGAAAATTCAAATCGCAAGGAACGCAGCCATGTCTCAGAAGATCGCACTCATCACCGGCGCCAGCCGCGGCCTCGGTCGCAGCATGGCGCTGCACCTCGCCCGTCGCGGCGTCGGCATCGTCGGCACCTATCGCCAGGGCACGGCGGAAGCCGATGCGCTGGTAAGCGAGATCCAGGCGTTGGGCGGCACGGCGGCGATGCTCGCGCTCGACATCACCGAGGTGGCGAGCTTTCCGGCTTTCGCCGCGTCCTTCGCCGAGACGCTCCAGAGCCGCTTCGGCAGCGACCGGTTCGACTATCTGGTCAACAACGCCGGTGCCGTCGTCAACGTGCAGGTTGCCGACGCGAGCGAGGAACAGTTCGATGCGATGATCGACATGCACCTGCGCGGGCCGGTGTTCCTGACGCAGGCATTGCTACCGGTTCTCGCCGATGGCGGACGCATCCTCAACGTCTCGTCGGGCTTCACGCGCACGTCGATGGCCAGCTTCGGCCTTTATGCGGCGGCCAAGGCGGGGCTCGAGACGCTGACCCGGTTCATGGCGCTGGAACTCGGCACGCGGCAGATCCGCGTCAACGCCATCGCGCCCGGCGCCATCGCCACTGACTTCGGCGGTGGGCGGGTCCGCGATAACGAACAGGCTCATGCCTTCGTCGCGAGCAAGATCGCGCTGGGCCGCGTCGGTCAGCCCGACGACATCGGCGGCGCGGTCGCAGCGATCCTGTCCGACGACATGGGTTGGGCCAACGGCACGACCTTCGACGTGTCGGGCGGCCAGTCGCTCTGATCTCTGTTCCAGCACATCGAGACACCGTCATGACCGAGCAAAACCTCACTCTTGTCAGCCATCCGCTGTGCCCATTCGTCCAGCGTGCCGCGATCGTACTTCTGGAAAAAGGCGTTCCGTTCGAGCGCGTCAACGTCGACCTGTCGGCCAAGCCCGACTGGTTTCTGGCCCTGTCGCCGACCGGCAAGGTGCCGGTGCTGATGGTGCGCCAGCCGACCGGTGAAGATGCGATCCTTTTCGAAAGTGTGGTGATCTGCGAATATCTCAACGAGACGCAGGGTGGCGCGGCGATGTATCCCGACGATGCATTGCTGCGTGCCCGGCATCGCGCCTGGATCGACTTTGCCACCCAAACCTTTACGGAAGGATGGCAGTTCCTTCACGCCAAGGACATGGCGAACGCCGACGTCAGGCGGGCTGCCTTCCGCGATCAGCTGAGCAAGATCGAAGCGGAACTGGGCGACGGCCCGTATTTCGCCGGGGCGGAGTTTCGCCTGGTCGATGCGGTCTACGCACCGCTGTTCCGCTATTTCGGGATCATTGATCCGGCCGTGGCGGACCCGATCTTTGCTGGCCTGCCCCGTGTGACGGCGTGGCGCGCAGCACTTGCCGAGCGATCCAGCGTCAGGAACGCCGTGATCGACACCTATCCCGACCTGTTTCGCGACCACCTGCGCCGGCAAGGCGCGATGATTGCAGCTTAACAACCAGAATTCCAAGGAGTGATACCATGACCGACCCATCCAATAGCGCGCTGATCCTGGTCGAATATGTCAACGACTGGCTCTCCCCGACCGGCGGCATTTATCCGGTGTTTCAGGACCGGGAGCAGGTCGACACCGCCATCGCCTCTTCGAGGATCATCCTCGAAGAGGCCCGCCGTCGCGGCATGCACGTGATCCACGCAGCGCTGAAGTTCGAGCCGACCTTCAAGGTGCTGGGCGAGGCCAAGTACGGCCTGCGCAAGATGGTGCGCGACCATGGCGCGTTCCTGGGCGAGCAGGCCGATTTCTTCCCCGGTTTCGAGCCGGCGGCGGGCGAGCATGTCGTGCGTGAGCGCGCCGGCGGTAGCAGCGTCTTCGTCGGAACCACGCTCGACGGCTACCTGAGCAACAACCGCGTGTTCGATATCTACCTCGCCGGCTTCTCGCTGCGTCAGTGCGTCGAATCATCGATGCGCAATGCCCATGACCTTGGCTACAACACCAACGTCATCTACGACGCGTCGGCCGGCTATACGCGCAAGCAGCAGGACGACTTCGTGTCAGAGATTGCGCCGTTTTAGGCCAACGCCATCACCGCGCAGGAGTTCGTGACGCAGGCATGATCCACCGCTGGCCCCTGCTCCGTCATGGGGCCGGGTTTCCGTCGGGCCATAGATGCGGGGCTATACCTTGATCGGGATGATGGTCGAACTCACAGTTGCCCCGGGTAGAGCCGTCGAGCGTAAAGCCCTCGCTCTCGCCCTGAAATTGAACCCGATCAATTCGGGCGTCCGGCAAACCGCGCGCTTCACTGCCCGCGAGCATCTGCAGAAGGTAGAAAGCGCCCAGTTCACCCTCTATATAGGTTTCAGCGCCCCCGCGCCCGATCGGGCTGGAGCCTTCTTCCTCATCCTTGGCGGCCTTGCCCGGCTCTTGGTCCATCGCGCTAGAGCATAATCCGACCTAACGGAATCGCTGGTGATTCCCTTGGCCATGCAAATGTGATTCATCATGTCTGCTGGACAAGGAGGCCAGCGCGGCATGACGAAGTCCATCTCGGAGGATTTGCGTTCTCGGGTTATTGCAGCGGTTGATGGGGGGCTCTCACGACGCGCGGCAGCCGAGCGATTTGGCGTTGCTGTCGCCAGCGCGGTCCGTTGGGTTCGCGCATGGCAGGAGACAGGATCGACGCGGGCCAAGCCTCAAGGCGGCGATATGCGTTCGCGGCGGATTGAAGCGTATCACGACGTCATACTTGGCGCGATCGAAGCGCAGGTGGACATCACGCTCGTTGAGCTGGCCGAGCTGCTCCGTTTCGAACATGGGGCCGTCTTCGCCCCGAGCACGATCTGGCGTTTTCTTGATCGCCACTCGATGACTGTCAAAAAAAACGGCGCACGCCAGCGAGCAGGAGCGGCCCGACGTTCTCGCGCGGCGGCGCGCCTGGTTCAAGGCCCAGCCTGATCTCGATCCTGAACGGCTGGTCTTTATCGATGAGACCGGCGCATCGACGAAAATGGCGCGCCTGCAAGGAAGGGCCCCGCGCGGCACGCGATGTCGATCGCCGATCCCACATGGGCACTGGAAAGTGACTACCTTCACAGGCGCGCTGCGCCTGACTGGAATGACCGCGCCGATGGTTTTGGACGGCCCCATGACCGGCGAATGGTTCGCAGCCTATGCCAAGCAGGTTCTGGCCCCGACACTGTCCCCAGGCGACATCGTCATCCTCGACAATCTGCCGGCCCACAAGACGGTGGCGGCCCGGAAAGCCATCGAAGCTGCAGGGGCAAGGATGCTGTTCCTGCCGCCCTACAGTCCCGACTTCAACCCAATCGAGAACGCCTTCTCGAAACTCAAGCCTATCCTGCGAAAGGCTCCAGCTCGAACTGTCTCCGAGTTGTGGGACGCAATCCGCGTGGCGCTGACCTGCTTCACTCCCCAGGAATGCGCAAACTTCTTCACAGCAACAGGATATGAGCCAGAGTGATCGGATTATGCTCTAGTGTTGCACCATGCTTCCTATTTTTTCTCGACGAAAATCTTTGGGGGGAGCAATGCTTGATCATTTTGATGGAAGGCTGACACTCGGGGATTAGTTCCGAGCGACGGAGTGGGCGGTCAAATGACAGTTCGAGAAGAGGCGAATGGCATGTTTCGAGCTGAGCCGACATACCCTACACCGCATCGGAACGGCATATTGTGGTCGGGTGCTGCCGGTTCCAGCACCACCCGACCGGCCACCAGAATCGCCGCCTTAGCCGACGTTCAGCCGTTCAAACCGGCATCCTGACAGCTGACGTTTGTTCAGCGCTTTGTAAAGCAGCTGCCGAGCACCTAAATTACCAGACATGAGGTCAGCAGGAGATCGGCGTCGATCTTTAGCGGGTCTAGATATGCGGGATGCCGTACCAGCGCCTTGAGCACCTGGCGCAGCACGTCGATCGCCGTTTGGGACGCCGCGTAGCCACCATCGTCGGACGTAGACTTCTTTCTGCGGCCACCATGAACAATCGCCGAGCGCGCCTCGTAGGTGTCGCGAATCGCGGTTCTAACCTCCTCCATTGCTTCGCGATCTGCCTCGATTCCGATGAGCGCCGCCGCGCGCATGCGCAGCTTCCATGAAATCGACTGGCCGTCGCCGTCACCGAGCAGGACTTCAAGTGCGATCGTCGCGTCGAGGATCGCATCGGCTGGCTCGTCGCGCGTCATCGCTGCGTTCAGCCGGCGCAACGCGAGCGCGAACCGGTTGTCATCGATCGACCGTAGCGCTTGCCAGGTGCGAGCGACGGCATAGACGCCGTCCTTATCAACCAGCGGCAGCGGATCGGCGTTCCAGCCGTAGTCGTCGAACCAGGCGGGGTAGCGGCGCGCACCGACAGCGTACACCTCGGGCTCGTCCAGGCGACGGTAGGAGCGCCAGCCCTTCGCCAGCCGGATCTCCTGCGCATAGCCGGTCGCGATCCCGAGTTCGAGCCTGAGCGCAGCGAAGAAGGAATCGACCATTTGGGTGACTGCCGGTTCGGGCGCCGACAGCGCTTGCCCCAGGTCCCATTTCGGCTGATTAGCGATTGACCAAGTGGTGAGCACCAGCGCATGCGTCGCCGAGGCCAGCACTACATCATGGCCGTTGGCCGCGTGCGCCTTGTTATCCCATCGCGCCCTCTGAAGCCCCTCTGACATCCTAATGAGCAGCGCGTCCTCGGCGAGTCGGGCGCGGTCGCATGCGAAGCGCGTCAGTGCAATTGGGATGACCACGGGTGTCGGCAGCCTCGGCTCCAATAGGCCTTTGAGGACGGGCGCCAGAACGCTCTTGCGGGTCCTGGGGCTCGAGGCAGTTTCGCCGAACCTCAGGAAATGGCTGTTCGCTGCACCCTCCACGCCGCCTTCGACAAGAATCTCGAAGATGCGCTCGTGCGGCGCCGACATGTAGCTGACCCACACCTCGGACTCAGCACGAATGAAATCGAGCAGGGCGCGCAGCGCGGGAAAGCGCGCGGGCGGGAACTTGCCCTCGGCGCGCGCCGCGTCGTCGCCCCAAGGCGGCTCGAGGACACTGCTGTATTCGACTGGACCGTTGTGTCCCATGAACGGTGGGTCAGAGATTGTGGCCATACCATTGTCGCGAACCGAGACCTGCGGGCGCGCGACGCGCTTGGGCTTCTTGCCCTCGCCGAGCTGCGCGCGAATGGCATCGATCACCTCATCGGTCGCAAGATCATATAGCTGATGGAGCCGATCGGCATACTTGGGCGGAATGAAGGTGGAATCGGGTTCGGTCGTCATGACACTCCCATACCGCAACATCGGCGTCCTGTCCGGTGGCTTGAGCCATCGCTCTGGCATGGCCGCCATTGCCGCGAACGGCGCCGATGAATTTATCAGGAGCTGCTAACGCATTCATCTCTGTTATGCGCAGCGCGATCGCCTGATAGACAGGGGCGGGCTAGTTTCCGCATCGAAAGGTCGGCAAGGAAGGATCTGGTCTAAGGACAACCTGGCTGACGTCTACGATGCGATTCCGGCCGCCATAGGCGACGTTGCAGGGACTGGAGGCCGACCACGAAACCGCTCCTTCGTTCATCTTCTGGGGAGAGGCGGCGAACGGCGGCTGACAGTGCGGCCGTATGCATCGCCGATCGGCGGCAATGGCGGGGAGAGCTGTCGATTGACATTACCCCCTTCGCACACAGATGCATCAGGAAGCATTATTGGTCGCGCTTTCGGCTGATGGCCTCCGCCGCCTTGAAGACTGGCACCTTGGACCAAACGCCATCGCTGACGATGTGGATGACGCTTCCCCGCCCCTGAAGCAGGCCTGCTGCGCCGGGCTTCCCTTTGCCATAGCTGAAGCTACCAAGCTCACGACTGGACTCGCCGTCGAGCTTCACGAGCGTGATGCGGTTGGCGTCCTCGCTGTAGCCGCCGCCCAGCATCACAATGTCATCCTTTACGGCGATGGCCTTCGCTCCGGCGACGCTGTTCGACCAGAACACCGGCTTACCGCCGCTGATTCGGGTGATTGGAAAGTCCGTGTAGAAGCAGGCCCACAAATCGGTGCCGGAGAGCGTCATCGCATATGAGTCAGCAATCGAGTGGTTCTCGCGAACTTGCTCGTTGAACGACCATAGCGGCGTACCAGCGGCGTCGAACTGGACGATTCCTCCGGACGACACCGGCCAGCTTCCGCCCTTGTTCGGCCCTCCAAAAACGCCCTCGTCGAAGTAGCCCACCCATACCGTGCCGTCCGCAGAGCACAGTAGGTTTTCGATCCCATCCCCGAGGATCATCGTATGCTCAACCTGTCCGTCAACGGCATGGATACGCCCGTTTTTCTCGCCCTCTTGCGCGCGTGATCCGGCGACGAGCCATCTGCCGTCTGCCATCTTGTCAACGATAGGGTGCGCGCGCGATTGCATGACCGCCACGTCAGTCTCGGTTGCTCCGTCAAATATCGACAGCCGCATGTTGGCATCCCAGACCTTTGGATATTTCCGCGACTGGTCGCCGCCGTTCACGGCCTCCCTCCAACGCATGTGTTCGGCATGAACATCCTGGCGTGTGCGAACGAGCGCCAATCGTCCATCGGCCAGCGCAGTGTAGCCGTAATCGAACCAACCCTCCGGCGTAGTCGGGAGAGGGACAGTGTCCGCTATCGTCGCGATCTCAATCATCGTGGGATTTTCGCAGTTGGCCCTACCCAGCGCAAGAGGCCAGACAATCAAGAGGCAAAGTTCGCAATGCTGTCGTGTCCGGCAAGCCCGGCCTTTGCGCGAGATGGCGATAGCCACCGTCGGCGCCCTGGTTCCACGGGCCGACGATTGTCGCCCGCAAAGCGGCCATTCCCAGCACCATCTCGCCTCGTTGGAACCTGCCCTTGGTTCAGCGACCGAAGCTCACAGGTTCGGCCCTTGCTGAGACAGCGTGGAATCGCAACACGCGTTTGTTGCGCACTTCTTACGGCGATTCCACTGTTATCGGGGCACAAGAATGAAGCTGCTTCCGCTCAACGAATGGCGCTGGTTCATGTGGGTTGTGATGAGCACGTAAGATCGATGGGACCAATCCACGGCGCCGGTTTGCTGCATTGAAAATGCCTTGAATTCGGGAAGCGGCGCCTGCGTGAAAATATAGACGCCATCCTCGCCGACCGCGAATGCCTGATCATCCTTTGTGCCCGCAGCCATCGAGTGAAATGCCACGCTGGATTCCTTGTCACTCACCTTGCCATCCCAATGCCAGTCCGGGTTGAGCGTATAGGGCTTGGCATAAGCAAGCGACACGTCCTTGCCGCATACGCGAACCACACCACCATGCGACATCATGTGGACCAACCCCACCGCGGCCAACACGCAATCGGGATGCGAAGGGTCAGGCGCCAGCCCTGTGACGGGATGACAGCCAGGATTGAGTGCTCCACCGCACAAGGTCTTTGGATCAATGTCTGACGGTGCGCCCATCACACCATCTGCCAGGGTGATGCGCCGCAGCCCGCCACCCCATTCGCCGGCATTGAGCCCGAGCCAGAGCACACCGCCCTGCACTTGCGACACCACATAGCCCGGGCCGATCGGCTTGCCCCCCTTCAGGGCGACGTTTCTTCCGGAAAGCGGCATCGTCAAGTGATCGCTGAACACCACAATCGGTTCGATCCCGCTGCAATCGACCGCCAAGACCGAGCTTTCATCACTTTGAGGAAAGGTGCCAGCCCTAGACCAGACGCCAGCATTGGCCTCTTGCTCGGTTGACACTGGGCGCGACCACAACAAGGTTTGTTTCGCCTTGCGATCCACGGTCGCGGCCCACATTTGCTGACCGGCAAAGCAAAAGCTGGTGACGGGGCCGGGCGTCTTGTAAGGCGTGCCACGATCACTGCCTTCAGGCCAGATTTCAACCGCACCGCTGTCGTCAAGAAGGTAGAGGAGTCCATTGTGGTATGCCCCCTTGACGACCTCCGGTTTGAGTTCGTTGCGCTTCGGGGCTGCCGTCCCGGCATCCGGTGATGTCACATCAGCCAGTTCCACCACTTTGGCTGGAAGGTCGAAGCGTTTGGGGTCGATAGGCGTGAATGTGACCTGCGTCAGATCCTGCTCCCCAAAAAGGGAAAGGACGCCATGCGTTGCGGCCAGAGCTCGAAACTGGGCAAGGTTGGACTCCGGCCCTTCGGTGAGAATTTGGCTGAGATACCGATTCAGAGCCATGCCGAGCGGCTTGAACCGAGGATCATCGGTCACCACCAGACTTGGCCCGTTGCCATCGGCAAATTCATACCGCGTGCCGTGATAGCCCGCGATATGAGCCGCCCCTTTGGCGACCAATGTGCGCTGCTTACTTCGCTTATGGCGGCTCTCGGTAAAAATGATCTCGCCGCGCGCCACGCTTTGCCGATAGCTGTAAGCCTCGGCCTCCGCCGAAACCGCCACGGGCCCACCGGGGGCCGGAGAAACCTGATAGACCTTGCCATCACGAATGAGCGTGTAGCCCTGATCGATCATGCCGCCACTGTCCAGCTTGATGCGCGCAGAACCATCCGAGGCAGCTTCGATCACGGTGCGCAGTCGGCCCTTGTCAGCAAAGGTTGCGGTCACGTCCGCCTCAGCGGAAGAAGCCATGCCGCATAGGAGAGCCAAGACCGCCAAGCCTTGTTTCATGCAGACAGTGCGCAAACCAACTCTCCCGATTGCACTGCCCTTGCCATGGCAATGATGAAGGGTATCAAATATTCGTGAGAATCAAAACAAATAGGTGATCGGTGCCACCTCCGCTGACATTCCTGACGTTCAGGCCCATTGCCTGGGGCGTCGGAACCGGTCGTTGGTACACCATATCACGGGGTGCAGGAATGCCGGGGTGTGGGACATTTCTGACGTTCCAAAGCCATAGGTCGAAGGGCAACTCTGATCAAAAGCGGGCACTCATCTGTGGCCTGATTAGCATGGCAGGATCAGACCAAGCGGTCGACGCCGGCCGAATCATAAGCCAAGTGGAGACAGCTCCGGATGTCCCTGCGGTCTCACGCCGGACGGCCATTCGAATGTTCGTCGCCCTCGCCTAATAGGGCCTCGATAGACCGGCACCGTAATCGCCGGACTTGGGTTTCCGCCCGTCGCCAGGCTATGAGGTGGCCGCAACGGACCCACCCCCGCCCGAGCTGGACTCACCATGACAATGACGATCGCCCAATTCTGTCGCATACCCTCGAACAGCGTTACGCGCGAGCGCATCTTCTTCCACAAGCTCTATTTCGATCTCAAGCTGGCCGCTGCGCGCCGCGGCTATGCGCTCAGCCTGTTCGAGCCCGAGGTGGATCGAGATTCCTATGATGTCATGCTGGACGACGGCGACGCCCAGCGGCGGGTCCAGCTCAAAACGGTGCTGAAGACGGCAAAGACCGCATCCTGGGCCAGCACCAAGCGGTTCATGCGCCTCGAGGAAGTTTATGGCGACAAGCTTGGTCTCGCGCCCGGCGACTGCGGCGTGGGCGGCGGCTTCGTGCTCATCGAGATCGACGACACCGACGACGAAGGAAACGTCAGCTATCTCTATAGCGACTATTACGTGATCCAGGCGCTGGCCGATCTCATCGTCAAGGAGAAGGCCTCGCGCCGTGCCTACAAGGCGTTCGGCCAGCCCGCCAAGGACCGGGCCGACTTCGCGGGCGACATCATGAAGGATCTGCACCGCGGCAGCTCGCGCGATCCGGTCAGCCTGTGCCGCAAGCACTTCCTCCGCGCGCGGGGACCGGACCAGCTTCTCGCCCTGCTCGGCCTGCACGCGGTCGGCGATGTACATGTTCCCTGCGACCGCGTGATGATGGCCGTTCAGAAGGGTTTCGCGGTCGACAATGCCGGCGTGCCACTGTCCCATGTCACCGCCGAAGCCCGGGCACTCGCCGAGCTGGCGGGGGAAGAGCTGCTCTCGCTCGTTGACGAGCCCCTGCTGGTCAACTTCACGCGCTGAAAGGCTGGGGCTACGCCCGCACAGCTTCGCAGGCGTGCGCCGTCCTCACATCAAGCCTTCCTTCGGGTGCCAGGTCCGAATACCCGTCAGCTTCCGCGGCGGCGGCCCGGCCAGCAAGGCGAGGCCGTCGCGGAACAGCGCATAGTCGTAATCCTCGCGGGTGCGTCGGCCGACCGGTTCCGCGTCGCCGGTGGCGAAGCCCGCAAGGTCGCTCACCGGCAATTCCAGGGTTTCGGGTCGTTCCCGCGGACCGAAGCGGATCATGCCGGTCAATGCGTCGAGAAACGCGGTGCCGGCTTTCTCTTCGATGACGAACATATAGAGCGGCGGCAGGCCGCTCGCCCAGCGCCGCTCCCAGCGATGACGCCAGAACGGATGGTCATGGAGCTGGTCGAACCACAGATAGGTGGATCGATACGGCGCCAGCGCGTCGGTCGAGGCAAGGAACGACCGGCCCGCATAATCAAACCTGAGAAAGGTCACTGGCTCGGCATCTTCCGGGAAATCGCGAGCGCCATTGAGCCAGTCGATCCAGCCTGCCACCGGCAGCGCGTCCATAAGGATGAAGTTCGAGCGGTGCGTCGCCAACGCCATCGCCGCAGGCACGGGGTTCGATGGCCCCGCCGCCGGCACCGGTGCGGCCGGCTTCCCCGCCTTGGGTTTGGATCGCAGCGTTTGCGACAGCCGCAGGAAGGCACCGGGTATCCCCGGACGCGCGCCGAACGCGATCGAGTAGCCGTGGATGACCTGGCCGTGGGGTGAGGCCGCGCCAATATAGGGCCGGACCTGACGCAGATATTTACGCTGCGCCTCCGCCGCCATCTTGGCGTCGCTGGCCTTCGCGGCGAACGAACCGCGCGCCTCGGCGAGCACGACGCCATGACCGAGCGCGGGGCCGCCATGATAGAGGAAATCGGCATGAGGCTCGAGCGATGACGACAGGCAGGCCGCATTGTCGCGCCAGCCATAGCCCAGCGCATTCATGTAGAGATCGGTGATGCCTGCGCCCACCCGCGAGGCGAAATGGGTGCGTTCGCTATCGGCCAGGTGGGACAGCAGGTCCGACAGTTCGAAACCAGGTCCGTCGGCGAGCAGAATCTGCGCCTCGCTCAGCGCGCTGTCCTTCATGTGCGCGAGCAAGGCCGGTGGCGCGTTGCGCAGAGTAGCGGTGCGCGCGATCGCTGCGGCCAGGGCGGTTGGTCCGAACTGGATGTGCGGTGCCAGCACCGGCGCGGTGAAGGCCGGGGCCACCATTGCGCCCTTGTGGAGATGGCGGCGCTGGCCGGTCAGCGCCACCGTCTTGTCGGCTGCCCAGAGCGCGAGCGTGCTCAAAGATCGTACCAGTCGAAGCAGTCCGTTGCCGCGATGAAGCGCGCGAGGATACGATCCGAGGCGAACACGAGATCACGGTCGCGGAAGCTCTGGGGCGACTTCTCGCCGTGGAAGAGATTGCATCGAACCTGGTAGATGGTTCGCAGCAGCTGCTCCCAGCTTGGCTGGCCGCCGGCGACCCAGCCGGGGGGCTGTTGCTTGACATGCTCCGCCGCGCAGAGCGCCAGCAGCGCGGCGCGGTCGTGCTGGCGAAACGCGTCATAGCCGAGCTTCGCCCGCACGCTGCGCACGTTGAGCACGGGCCACAAGGCGGTGAACTCGGTGACCATCTGCCGGAAATCGGGATCGCCGGCCATCAGCTGATCGAAAGCGTCGATCAGCCGCGGCGCAGCCACGAACGCATCGATCATCTCCCGGTCAGTGTCCTTCAGGGTGACCGCAGACATCCACCCGTTGAAGGCCATCCACCGGTACATGAACGCCATGAACGAGGGCGGCTGCCCCTGCGCGTTGGCGAGCAATTCGATGGCGACATCGCGCGCCGCCGGATCGAGCCGGTGGAAATTACTGAAGCTGACCATCTCTTATTCCTCCACTTCCGCTTGCGAGTCCTGTGACGAAGCTGCTTCCGGCGCGCGATCCGGGCTGATGCCGGCCGCCTGCTTGAGCGGCGCGATGAAGCTCGTCTCCCAGGCCCGCGCGACCCGCCGCTCGAGTTCCTCTCGCAGCTCGACACTGTCCTCGAACCAGGTCCGCAACCGCTCGGCGACGCCATCGCGATATCCACCTATGCCCAGCCCGTAGTCGTGCTCGCAGGCGTCCCACAGCTCTTGCGCGCGGCTGAGCGGCTGCAGGTAGACCGCGCTGCCGTGATGCCGCGCGGCGTTGACGAAGTCCGCTTCCCATTGTGCGATATTGGCAAGAACCTGCATCAGGAAGCCGCGCGCGCTCTCCAGCTCGCCATTGTCCAGATCCGACTCGATGATCGCGGTCAGGCCCGCGACCACCTCGGATGATCGGATCTTGGCTTCGGCGGCAGCGCCATCGCCGAGATACTGAAAGACGTCGAAGTTCCAGAATCGGCCGTTGCGCAGGGTGGCGGCCCACACCGTCCGCGCGTGCAGGCTGGTCACGGCGCTGAGAAGCCGTTCGTACGGATGACGCCTAGCCCCGCGTAGCCCAGCCTTGCGATCGGCAAACCGGGTGAGATTGCCGCTGACCGTGGCCAATGCCGCTATCGCCTCGGCTTCGGCACGGTTCTCGATCATCTGGTTGATCGCTTCGACCGTCGCCGTCGCCGCTTGCGCTTGGGCGTTCCGGACCGCGAGGATGCGGTCGAGGACAAAGGCCGTCAGCTCGCGGGGATCGTCCCCGCTCGCGTCGAAGGCATAGCTCTCGATTCCGGCGAGGCCAATCTTCTGCAAGGCGTCCTCGACCTGGCCGAGCTTGATCTCATAGCCTTCGGCGACGTCCCCTGCCGCCTCGCCGGAATCGTGCCGCATTGACAAGGCGTCCCCCGAGCGGGCCAGCGCCACGATCGCGACGCGGTCGAGCAGGGTCGGATCAGCATCGGTTTCATTGATATGGGTGAGCAGCGCTTGCGCGCTCGGATCAGGCGCGCTGCCCCATTTCGAGCAGAGCAAGGTGACTGCGCGCGGATCCTTCAGATGCAGGAGGATGTCAGGGCGCACCGCGCTTCCGTCGACTCCGCGGGTGTCGATGACCGTGATCGACAATCGCGCGTCGGAAATCAGCGCGAAAGGGACGGTGACGGTGATGCGGTCGGGCAAGGAGAAATCCTCGTGCCGGCCATTGTTGATCGCCGTGAAGGTCGTGCGTAGCCACTGGCGCCCCGCTTTGGCATCGATTCCTTCGAACTCGACCGTGCGCCGGTTGCGGCGCCAGAGGCTGAGCCGCGCGGCGAATTCGGCCGTAAACGCCTCCAGCGTATCGCAACCCTTCGCCAGTTCGGCGGCAGGATCGGGCGCGGTTGCGGCGCCCTTTCGCGCCCGTGCCGGTCGCGGTAGTCCGGCCATGTTGCGCAGCGCACGTTCGACTTCCTCGGCCGGCCTGAATTCCACGCTGTTGGAGGAAGGCTCGCCGGAGAGCTTCTCGAATATGCCTTTGCAGACCTCGCCGACGAGCTTGTAGATTTCCTCGTCGCTCACCGGCTCGACGGTGAGCGCGAACCGCTCACCTGTCTCCACGCGCACGTCGCACAAGGTGGTGCGGCCTCCGCCGGTATCCAGCAGCATGCCCTTGAGGTCGGCGGCTGTCGCCTCGTCGATCACCAGCCCGGCCTGCCGACACGCCGCGGTCGTCTTGCCGACGCCGATCTCGCCGACATAGACCAGTTCGTGATCCAGCGAGAGGAGATAGCGTCCGGCGTCCTCGAGCCGCCGATCGAGCAGCTGCGCCTGCCCGGCGAGCACGGTCGGCACGTGGCCGTCGCCTAGGAATTCTCGCACCGTACGGAGACCCCGTTCGACCGCCACCAAGGTGGGGAGATCAGGATGGCGCAGCGAAGGCCGCGGCAAATGCACCCATTCAAGCGCCAGAAGCTCCGCAAGTTCGGCGGCCTCGGGCGTGCCCACCGCCGACAGATAGGCGGAGACGTCAGTTTCGTCACCGTGGCCCGTTTCGATCCGCGAGACCCGGGTCTGATTGGCACTCATCCGTTCAGCGACTTGCCGCTGCGTCAGTCCCGACGATGCCCGCACCTCCGCCAAGATTGACCCGGTTTCCATATTCATCGAATCGCCTTTCGCATTCACGTTGATGCTGAATATATTTATATAAGCGTGGAATGCAATGCATCTTGCAGAACGCGATACAAGAGGAACGCGGGCGATGATGAGCGCACACTGGCGCTGCTACGCAGTCGACAGGCGCTCACCTGTTTACCTGCGTGGCACTCTTGCGGAACCGTTTGGCGTGGCGGCAAATGGCCCCCAGGCCCTACAGGGGGCGTTGCGCGGGCCTTCGATATGGTAGCTCGGACCGAACAGGCAGGCTTGCTCCACTAACTCAACCGCAAATCCTTGAGACTTTTGTTTTTCCTGTCAAAATTGTGAGAGCAGAGTTGGAATCGGCGCAGGGTGTGGAAATTGGGTTCATTTTGTATGAGATGTCAATGCTTGCGTCGTCCGTATCGACGATCACATTCTCTTTGGAGATAGGAAATTCGGGGTGGTCGGGTGTTAATGAGGTCATGTGCTGAAAGAGTAATATGTTCATTCCACCGTTATGAACCGCAGACTTATACTTGATACCGTCCAATGCAGATTGGACTTTTGACTGGAGATATTTCGATATGGCCTGGGTTGCCAAATATCCATTTTTATCTGTCTCGAGATCAACCGGTCGCGCCAATCGATCTGCAAAGCCCTGCAAAAAATCCTGCCTGTTCAATTTCTCATCAACGCCGGGATCGCAATAATGAACATCCAGATCGTAATCGCCGAGACGGGTGAGATCGAGCACCTTGAAGCAATGATTAGGAATGAGTTCAGCCACGGCAATGAAGCCTCCGACCTCAGAACGAACCTCTGCCTTGACCGTCTCCGGGCACAACGCTGTGTAGAGAACCACCATTTCTGGCGTGTTCATCCTGCCCGGTTGGCACCTGTCGGGAGGGGGGGGGCCGAACTCTCCAGCCGGATTAGCCAGTATTGTAGCGAGGCTTGAACGGTTAGGCGCAGGACGCCCCCGATAGAGAACGATTCCATCCCTTTTCGGGTCAATGTCGACGACGCTTGAAACGGGAAGATCGGAGAAAATTCTCTCGAGCCTGTCGCTCACAAAATCTCTGAGGAATTCGCTACCGGTTTCGAGATATTCGCAAAACCACCTCCAATGCAAGTCCTCGATATCGCAAAAGGTGATGTGTAAGCGATAAAGTCCATTCGGGTCGAAGAGCCGAATTCCTTGAGAAAATTGTTCATATTCACCAGCATCGATTATCCGCAATTGATCGAAAATCGCCATGCCGATCTCAATGTTGCATTTCAGCATTTTGCCGACAACAGAAGCTGCAGTCAGTCCATGTTGATTGATATTGCCGTTTTGATTTGGTTCCCACGCATCTACGTAGCGTATGTAGAGGTTCATGACTTCACATGCGATGCCAGAGATCCAGACTGTTGGACCCATCTGTCCGCAGAAAGCGCATTTGCCTACGCTCCCGTTGGCATGGATTTCGGCACTCAAGATTTTGTCGCCAATGCAGGAACTGCATACCAGCTTTTCCGTGCTATCGAGTACGCTGCCGTCAGTGTCCACAAAGCCCTCTAATCTGCAAGGCTAAGCCTTTTATGTAACAGCGCCAAGACCATGGGGCGTAGCACCCCCAGTCACAGGGTTAACGGCACGCCCATCCGCTAGTGCTTCCCTGATCGTTTTCAGCTCGATCGGCGTCATAAGGGTTCCCCAAGCGCAGACGATGGAAGCAAGGCGAGAAAGGCGCAACGCGCGTCCTGTGAAATTCCTGTTACGTCCAGCATTAAATAATGTGTCGTCCGGGCGCGAGAGGCTTTGTCTGGACGCCCATGAATGGCCAGCTTACGATAAAAGCTGACGCTAAAGGCAACCGCGCCAATGTCTTAAGTTGGTCGACTACCGTCGGCGCGGCGTGATGGAAATTACCGCCCGCAAAGTCGACGTTCAAGGGCTCTTTGCACGGTTGTCGAACCGGCTGTTGATTCATCATATAGAGGTGCCGGCACCTGGATGCGAAGGCAGGAAGCTAAAGGCTGGCGGGTCCTCTAAAGTTCGGCCACAAGCGGGAGTAACAAAGTGGAAGATGGCTTGCAGGTTCTCAAACGCCATATAGATACCCGCAGTGTCGCGGCGCTCATCGAGCGGACTGCACGTTGGGTTGATCCCGAAACCTTCAAACTCCTGCCCGTATGGTATCCCGAATTTGCGCGGCGTAGCGCACTTTACAATGCGAACTGGTCAGTCCGCCGCCAGAACACTAACCGCCTGTCAGGTGACACCAATGATAAGATCGAGGGGAATACCCAGGCAAACAAGGCGCTATGCGAGGCCATGAGCATCACCCTCAAAGAAAGGCCGCATTGGACCTGCTGCCATATTTGGGGGGTCGATGATCCGACCTTCGTAAAAACAAATTCGGTCGTGCAGGACCATCGCTTCTTCTCCTGCATCGCTAACATGGTTCTTTTGCCGACACCCCTCAAAGCGTTCACGGATGTCATGCCCGAGGTGAAGGCAATGCTGCGTCGGTGCTCCGGTGACCTCTTCGGCTGGTCCTGCGATCATCCCGACCTGCTGCCACAAGCAGACGATGCCTTCGATCCTGCCGATTATCCTGAAAGCTGGAAGCACGCATCGTCGGGTTTCGTGCTAGGGATCGTCCCGATCAATGACAAGATTCGCGGCAAAGCGCGAAACCGCAAGGTAGCCATTAAACGCGATCTCGAAAACGCTGGCGAATTCTACCCTCGAGAGAAAGTGCGTGACGCGCTCCTATATTGGAATATCGCACTATAAGGCTCCCAGCCGCTGACTAAGCGGCATTCGCGGGCCCCAAATCGCCCGTCAATAGCTGCCGTAGGTCCATAAGCATGAATAAGCTGGGGCGGCAGTGACTGACCAAGAGTGCGTCGATTTCTTTCAATCGGAGTCGCGAATTTCCGAAGCTTCGGCTGCCTCGGCCAGGCCGGCACGGACACGCGCGGGAAGGCTCAAGCACAGCCGCACTCTTTCGGGTCCGAGGCAGTCACAGACCTCATCGAGAAGATGATCGGGAACCCGCATGCGCGCTTGCGTAAGCGAAGCGAACAGCGCTACAGCGAGCGTGTCAGCGTCCAGCACCAAGCGGACACATGCGCTTAACAGAAGGTCGGTGGTAGTCGCGACGATCAAGTCAGGAAAGCGCGCTCTAGCGATGCCAATCGCCTTGCGCTCGTCGATCAAAGCAGTTGTACCGAGGTGAAGAGCGAGTGCAAGTGTAGCCGCCTCTCCGTCGTCCAACGTCTGACTGGCTCGTCCCGCGACCAAGCTCAGGTATATGTCCTCCGCTGCCTCCGGCAAATCCATGACGGTGACGTGACCGGCCGCGATCAGAGGCGTGATGGCAGCATAAGCGCTACGCCCAGTATCGCGACCGCGTTCAAGTTCGCCTAGCACGATGCTCGGAATGATCGTGGGCTTCGCCAAAGGCCGCAGCACGTCGGCTGCACGCCCTCCGGCGACAAGATTTATCCAGACGCTTGCGTCGGCGACAAGCGGCGGTTCAGGCCGAAAACGAACGGGATCCATCCGTCTCAGCTCCTTCCGCTTCAAACTCGTCAATCAGGGCTCGAGCGTCGACACGGTCAATGTGAAGGAGCCTAGCGATCTGCCCCTCGCTGAGCAGAGCCTGGCGCCAGCTTTCGCTGGCCATTACACCCATGCGCATCGAAATCTGACGCCGCGCGTCTATTTTTGCATCGTCCGGCAGGATCAGGTCACCGAGCACCTCTCGTGCCTGCGCATCGGTGATCCCACCCTGATGGATAAACCAGTCCCAGGTGCCGGGCTTCGCGAGCCCCAGCTCTTCAAGGCGACGCACCATCGCCTCACGTGACACCCCGAAGATATGGGCCAGCAGGATGATGTGCCGACGGGTTAGCTTGGAAGCACCGGCAGTCAGCTCCTGAAATTTGACATGCACGGCCCGAGCTGGAGTGAGGAAACAGCGCGCGAAGGTGTTCGCGTAGCGCTCCTCTCGGGTCGATTCGAGCGTGCCGTCATGCAGCGTATCCGGCGCGTGACGAGTCGAGATGAAATGCCCCAGTTCGTGCGCGCCGGATTGAGTGCGGCGCTCACGCGGATGGTCGGCATTGAGTAGGATGCAGGCACCTGCACGCTCGTCGAAGGCGTAAAGGCCGGAAATCTTAGGATCGAGCTTGCGAATATAGACACGCGCGCCGAGCTGCAGTTCAAGCAGGCTCACTATATCATGGACCGGCGCCAGTCCGAGGCCCAACCATAGCCGCAGTTCAGCTGCATCCTGCTCAGCCTGAGATCCAACATTGCCCGGCAGCAGCGGACGCTCGGGCGGATCGAGCCGCGCGCGCTGGATGCCCAATAAATCCTCTAACTCGACCTCGGCCTGAACGAGATGGTTGAGCAGATCAACTGCGGCTTGCAGCCTCTCGTTCTGCTCGCCGGATTGACGGAAGCGCGGCCGCAAATCGACGCGGACGCTGTCCTGGCGGAGCAACTCATTGAGCGACAGGCCATAGAACACCGCGAGTTTTTGCAGCTCGTCGACCCGCGGCCGACGCTGCCCCTGTTCCATCGCGACCAAAGTGGTGCGCGCGACATCAAGCACGGCTGCCGCAGCAGCCTGAGTGATCTTCGCGTTCTCCCGAGCCTGACGGAGTAAATCTCCCAAATCCTTCGGCGATAGGCTGCCCGGAATCAGTGCCATGGCGACACCATGGCCACCCGCGCGACAAACGAACGACTGCCTAGGCTGGCTAGGAAACCAAGCCACTCCAATCGATGTCGTTCCAGCAAACTCTTCAGAGCCCGTTCGCCTTCGGCCATCTCGATCCCAAGCGCATCGGCGGTTTCACGCGCTACGCGGCGGACGACCCGCTCATGCAGAGCAGAACCGCTGAGCGCCGCGAGATGATCGAGATGCAGGATACCGGCGAGCCCATATTCGCGAAAAGCGGGTGACATGCCGGAGAAACCCGCCACGACGCCGTCTTCCATCTCGGCCGCGCCGAGGTTTTCCCAAATATACTGCGAGTTTGGCTCGTCAATCCCAGCGCTGTGGACGCTCATGCGTCGCAACATGCAAGCTGCACAGATACCGCACTGGCGACGCTCACCTTCAAAGCTAACGCGACGAGAATCCTGCCAGCACGAACGCGTATCGTGCCAGGTTGGTGGGTTGGCAAGCGCGCTCGCCGCAGCGAGAGTTTCGCCTTTGGTGTTCCAGATACGAGGATATTCATAGGTTGGGGCCTTGTCGGTGAGGGCTAAGAGCAGCCTCTCGATGCGTCGAGTAAATGCGGGATGGACGCGATAGTCAGGATAGCTCTGTCCGGACGAAGTGAGGATGGGCCCAAGCGCGCCCTGCCCGCTTTCTGTAACCACGATACGAGTGACGGGCGCCAGTTGCGCTGCGATCCCTGTAATGACCGCGAACTTGAAGCCGCGTGAGCGAGCAGACGATTCGACGCGCTGGCGCTTGCCCAGCTTCACGTCGAATGGGACAATTGCGAAACGACGCTTTTTGCGCGGAACCTTCGCACTATCGACGCCCTTAGAGCCGAGGCGAACACGGACGAGGCCGCCTTTCTCTTGTTCCTCGACGATCGCGGCGACTGCCCGGGAATCGAGTCCGTCGCTATAAGGCATGATCACCTTGTCGGGGGTGTCGAGATCGAGGCGACGAGATTTGGTCTCCTCGACGGGATTGCGGCGCTTGGTAAAGCTCAGGCTCCACCGATCTCCGGTAAGAAAGGCGAGAGCTTCCTCGAGTGCGTCACGCACGGGCGGCGAGCTCCATTTCTCATCTTCATCCACCGCGACTAACAGGTCAAACGACCGTGCCCAGCCCCATGCAGGCCGCCGAACGCTAAGATCGCAATATTCGACGGCGGCTGCGATCACGAGCAGGTCAATCAGATCAGGCCGCCAACTGGCAAAGAAGAAGTCCTTCAGCCCTTCAATCGACAAAGTTATGATTTCGCCAAGCGTCGCCACGCGCGCGCCATCGCGCGGTGGCTCTCCAGGCTCGATGGCATCAACGCGGTAGGGCACCGCGTCTGCGACATGATATGCCTTAGCAGTCACAAAGCAGGTCCATCGTCGAGGCCGGAATAGACAGTGGTACGGGTTCGCGCTGGCGCGTCAGGAGTACCCAACATCATCCGCGCGACGCCGGCCACATCAACACCTCCATGCGCCTCTTCGAGCCGCGCGCGAGTCGATCGAGCACGGTAATCGTTGGCTTCACGGTGCATATGCTCCTCAATTTGACGGCAGCCAGCGAGCATGCGATCCGACACGCTGGCCTCCGCCGCCCAGTGGAGCGCTGCTTGGCCGCGTTCGCCGCCCTGCAGTGCTTCGATCGCGTTGTTCACGAACCCATGCTCCATGGTCGAAGCGCATTCTCGGTGCAGCGCATTTAGATCGGTGATCGGTAGATCGAAGAAGAGCCCCGGCTCGGCCGGCCCGATAAGCAACGCTGTCACCTTGCGCAAGAGGCCGGTCGACAGCTCCGCACGACAGTCACGCTCCGCTGCCTGCTGAAGGGCTTCAGAGACTTCAGAAGGCGAGAACGATGACAGATAGGCCCGCTTAGCGGCCTGCTTCCACTTCGGCGACATCGGCAACGAACGGTACGGACCATCACTCATACGAAGCCCTCCTGTCAGCTTGAGTGACATAAGAACCTGACAATGTCAACATTCCTATGGGCAATACCTGACATGACACCGCAGATCGCTCTTGAGCAAGCTCACAACATTACGCTTAAATTGTGGATTGACCCGAGCATCGCATTAACCAGCTGCGCTTTCTGGACGCACACATTTCATCCTAGGTATAAACTTATCCGCCGACACGCCCGACATTTCCTACCCCTGATCTGATCGTGGGAGTCATAGGTCAAGCCGGTCAGCATGGGCACCGAACGCGAAGTTTTATGGCCTCGCACTGTCACGTTGGTAGGAAGACAAATTATCTGATGCGTGACTTGGGTGAGAGAGGATGTACACATTCTTTCGGACCAGCGCCCCCAAATTGAACAGAGGCAATTTCAGACGAAAAAACTCCTCAAAATCCAACAGAACGTTCTATATCCTCCCTAAATATGGAATTGGTGAGGTCAATGTTGATGATTGCGAAACGAACCAAAGCGCCAGCTGATTCTACATCCACAATTTCAATTCGCCTGCTGCGCAAGAATTATACAGTCGATGAGTCCGTCCGCGACAACAAGAAGCTAACGGAACAGGCGACTACGACCGGCAGACTGTTTCACGAACAGACGGGTGGGTCTCCCCCCGGCTGGCTAGGCTTCGTCAACGCCTTCGTTGCAGGCGACCCACTCAAACTCCAGAACCAAAGTTGTTCGGCGGTACTGTTTCTCGACGTCACCACGGGGAAGAAAAGTAAGCGGACTTTCGCCTTCGCCTTTGGCGCGGCGCATCTCTCGCTCCAAGCGAATGCCTTCGAACGCAACTTCGGCCTTAAGGTCGCGCTCAATTCGGTGGCAAGGGCCAACCTTAAAAACGTTGATGTTGCAACACTCGATGCAACATCGTTCCAGAAGCGCGTGCAGGCGAGTCGCAAGTCCGACCTGGGCGGCTTCGGGATCGATGTCGAACGAGACCTTTTCCGTCTAGCAGGCGGAGTGCCAACCGATACCGATTTCGCCAATTCTCTCGCTGGTCGCGACGCTCTGACTCTAAACACCCGTATAATTCCGACCACCATTGCAGACAAGTGTCGGACGGCGCTCAAGCTGTTCGAGGCACAGGACTATAAGAAGGACTATGCCTTCATCGACCAGGTTACGCCTGTGCGGGAGGCCGATATTGCCGAAGCCCTCGACGATCTCGTCTACGACGAGATTCAGCTTTTGCTGGCCGACAAGCCCTCCGACCTCCACCTCACGATCCCTGAGATTATCGATCCGGAACAGTCCCACGAGATCGGTTTTTTCGGCGTCGGCTTCCGTAGCGGTAGCAAAAGGGCCTACGGCGAGCTGACCATCGAGGATTACATCCACGAATTGAAGAACGGCAGGCCAGCCGAGCTCACCGGCATACAGGATATCAAGGCTAGCCACGAGATCCGGGTCGTCATCGACGGCCAAGGTCAGCGACCAAACAGGCGCAAGGTCTACGACTGCATGGTGTTCGAGACCATACACAAGGGCAGCACCTATGTCTTGTTTGCGGGAGATTGGTACTGTGTCGATAACGATTTCTACCGAAGTGTCGAAGCCGATTTCCAGAAGATTCTCAGCAACAAGCCCTTGATTGCAAAGACCAAGGCACTCAACGAACGAGAGCTGATAAAAGAGCTCGATGCCGATCCTGACTTGCTGATGCTAGACCAAGTCAAGGTTTCGCCAGCAAGCGCCACTGGTGCCAATATCGAGCCTTGCGATTTCTTGTCGCGGGACAAGGCCTTTATTCATCTGAAGGACGGGCATGGATCGGACCCGATCAGCCACTTATGGAATCAAGGCGTAGTCTCGGCGGAATCGTTCGTGCGCGATGCTACCTTCCGCAATGAGATGCGCACCAAAGCGCTAAAGCGGCAGAAGGAAACTAAAAAGAAGGGTTTTGAGAGCGTCCTGCCTGACGGTCGGCAGAAGAAACCAACCACGTCAGAGTACCGTATCGTGTATGGCATCATGCGCCATGCCTACAAGTGCTCGAAGAAGCTCGGCCTGCCCTTCTTCAGCAAGGTCAGCCTGAGATCGGCCGCGCAAAGGCTTGAACTCATGGGGTTCACGGTCGAGGTTCACCTCATCGAAAAACAGCATGCATAAACGTTCGCCAAGCTTCCTGCTCCATCGTCCACGGAGTGTTGTCGGAACCGCGCCGACAGAGTTGCTGTTGAGCACCTCGGATTAGCTCTCAGACAGCAGCCGGTCGTTCATACAGCAACCGCCAAGCTGAACACTAAACGGTGCTTTCGCTGTCGATCAACCGACCGTAGAGCCAGCGGACATATATCGAAAGAAGCGATAATATCGGCTTGCTAATCATCGAAACGACCATTTCAATGCGCTCGGGATACGTATCATGGACAAGCCAAGCCGATCCGAGAAAACCCAACCGGGTAACCCGCACGAATTGACGATCAGGCAGCATGTCTACCCGGCTAAGAGCATCGAACGGTTCGTCGAAGCCGGCGGCGTCGATCTGCTCGATTGAAAAAATGGTAAACGTCGAAAGGCACGGCCTAACGATTCTATGTTCTGCGCCGATCGCGCGTGGAGCCATGGGGCTGAGCAGGGTTTCATGAAGCAGATCGAGGACTGTTTCCAGCAGCTCACGGATGATGTGCTGGCCGAAGGTCAATTCCGCACCAGTCCTGCGCGGCAGCATACCATCACCGAATTTTTTGCTCTGTGGGGTACGCGTGCCTACCACCGTCAGCTTGTCAGTCAGACGCTAAAGACGTCAGGAACGCCTCGTGTTGCTTATACGCGGGACGAACTCGAAAACCTCGAAAAGAATAGCATAATCGGTTTCAGAGCGGACGGAAGCATCGCTGCGCGCGACATTGCCGCTCCCGTCATCAGGCTCAACATCGACCGAGTAGTGACTGATATGGCGGGACACTCCTGGGGCCTTCTGACAGCCCGCGAGGGTGAGTTCTGCGTGCCCGACGCGCCGCATCAACCCATTCTCCCGATCACGCCGACCCTGGCCTTCAAGCTAGATGTGTTTAGCGGACCCGTTACAGGAAGATTCGTTGCCACGCTCAACGCTGCCCAAAACGGGCGGTTTTTGCCCCTAGGCGAAAATAAATTTCGCCGGGGAAGCGGAGCCGCTTTGCGGCGCAGCCGAAGTGGGCTCGACAACCCTTCCGCGCGGTCAAGGCTCTGATCAGAGCTTTTGTCGAACCGAGGTGCAATCATAGGTGACGGAGGCTTTTCCCGGCACCTTGGCCAACCCCTTACCGGTGATCCGCGACAAGTGGAAATCCCACTGCCGCGTCATCTTCCCGAACCCAACGAACATGCCGGAAAAGTCATAGCTGCTTTCGTCCATCCGAAAGCCCATGACCGGACCCATATGGTTCATATAGCCCTGCCATTGGTGCGTGATACCCACCAATGGCGCTGTGCCCGTGCCTGCCGACATGCCAAAGCCGTTCGCGGGCGCGCAGGGCGTCATATCAACCGCAAACGGGGCCTTGATGCAGCCCAGGGCTTCACCAAACCGCGTTCGGATTCCCAGCGATATTGAGATGTCCGCCACGCCGGCGTGAGAGCATTGCACCAGCTCGCCTGCACGGACTGACGTGGCCAGACTGGCTCCGGCGATCAGGCCGACCGCGATGCGGCGTGCGCGTTTCAAAATGCCCACAATTCTTTCCTTACCGCATCGCTTACAGCGCGAATTGCGGCTGATTGAGCGCGGCGACCTTTGACGACAGCCCCATCTTCTTTTCGGCCTTCGCCTTCGCCACGTCTGACATATTGGCCAGCAGCGTTTCGAGGGCGCGGCCATCCTTGACGTTCACGAACGTTTTGGCCTTGTTGACGAACACCACCGACGCTTTCTTGGCCTTCAGCAGCTCAATCACGTTGCTCAAGGTGCCGGTGCTTTTCGCGTCCCAGATCATCAGGCCGTAATGGGCCGCCTCTGCCATCTTCACGTCCTTTGCTGTGAAATAGGCGCGCGTACCCGGCTCAGCATCTGGATAGACATGTTCGACTGCCCAGTCGCCGACATTGTTGCGCGGCCGATCGCCGCTGCAATAGACCGTTACATGCTCAGCGTTGATGCTAGCCAAGTGCTGTTGAATCGAGGTGTCCGCGCCGTCGGCATCGCCGACCGCCACGGACAGCCCCGAACTCACCGCTTTCGAGATCCGATCCTTAACCCGCTGATCGAGCCGGCTGATCGCGATCGAACCTGCAATGAAGACCGTTTCCATCTCTGTCACCATGAGCAAGTTGCTACAAAAATTTGGCTGATCTTCGCATATCCGCGCAGAATCGCGCAAGCCGCTTCTAGCGTTGCGCCGGAATCATATAGATCATCGACCAGCAAAGCGCCCCATTTCCCGTCGTTCGTAATGATCGCGGGATTCAGCACGAAGCTGTGGGCCAGGGCGGCGGCCTTTTCCGTCTTGGTCGCCAGATCCTTGATCGCTGGCGTGCCGGGGGGCGGTGGCATTTTGGTCAGCAACCCATTCGCGTAAAACAAACCGAGTTTCACGGCCAGCTTTTTGGCGATTTCGTGGACCGGCTGACGCGGGCGTGGCGTTGACGCTGGCATCGGTATGACTATCGCGAAATCACTCAGAGCAGGCACGATATGATCGCGCATCGCTTGTGCCAACGGCTCGGCCTGGTTGTAATCACCACGATATTTGAGACGAAACAGCGCCTCTCCCGGCTCCGAACGCTCGGTATCGAACTTTGGACGCCCATTATCGTAATGGCCAATGCAAACGCTTTTCAAAACTTGCTTATGAAGGGCGAAGCCTTTGTCCCAATTGCCGTGCAATTCCCGCAGATTAACTTCCATGGCCACGCCCCCCGTATGGATACGCAAGATGGTGGTAGGCTCGCAGTATGGCAAGGGGATTGCCCTTCCATGGCTTTTGAGACTGACCTTACAGAGACCACAGCATGCTGGACGTTGATGGTGCAATCTATCTGCATGAACGAACGTATGGCCCGCCCCGTTTGCAAGCAGAATTTTTCGGTGTTCTGATCAGTCTGCGTCAACGTATACGGTCTCATGGGATATCCCATGGCCAAGATGGACATCCGCACGTCTGGAGCCCCCAAAAGGCAACGGCATCAAGTGCCACTTCGTTCACCGGGCTTTCCAAACGCCGATTGACTGTCAGGCCATCTTTACGATCCTTCCTGCAAACCTCGTGGGCTACGCGTGTAAGGGCGCGCGGCGATCTTAATTATACACCAGCGGCATAGGCGCGTTCGAAATTGGTTTCCTTGCGCAACACCACCCAAGCTATCCGCGCCAATTTGTTGGCCAGCGCTACGACCACCGCGTTGCGGTGAACGCCTCGCTCGATCATTGCGCCCAACCAACGCCCCAACGGTGTATCGCTCTTGGAGAGCGACGGCAGCGCGGCTCGGGCACCGTGGATCAACAGTGTACGCAAATAGGTGTTACCGCGCTTGGATATGCCGAGCAGCCGTGGCTTGCCGCCCGTCGTGTGTTGACGAGGAACAAGTCCGAGCCAGGCGCCCAGATCGCGTGCCTTGGCAAAACCGCTGGCGTTGCCGACAGCTGCCACCAGAGCGGTAGCGTTCAAGACCCCGACACCAGGAATTGAAGTGAGCCGCCGCGCGTCAGGATCGTGCCGCGCCATTTCAATGAACTCGCCGTTGAGGGTCTCGATCTTCTTGTCGAGTGCCTGCCATTCGGCGCGCAAGTCGCGCATCAATTTGCGCAGGCGAGGCGATAACGCCCCATCATCATTGTGGGCAAGCATGCTATCGAGACCCAGCTCAAACTTGCGGCGTCCTGCCGGGAAGATCACGCCACGTTCCAGCAGGATTGCCCGCGCCTGGTTGATGAGGTTCGTACGCTCCGCCACGAGACGCGAACGTACCCGATGGAGAGTCTGGATATCCAGCTGCGCTTGGGTTTTGAGTTCGATGAAGCGCATCGTTGGCCGCGATGCGGCCTCAGCGATCCCCTCGGCATCGCGGTCATCATTCTTCTGCGCCTTGACATAGGGGCGGACATATTCCGGTGGCATGAGCCGAACCTCGTGGCCTTGCGCCCTGAACAGGCGACCCATGTGATGAGCGCCACAGCAGGCTTCCATCGCCACCACGCATGGTGAAAGTTTCAGTACATAGTCAATCAGCGTCTGCTGGCGCATCGAGCGCCGCACGATCACTGCGCCAGCGCCATCAACGCCCACTATGCTGCAAGAGTTCTTGCCCAGATCAACACCAAGGATCACAATAGACACCGGTCCGTTCCTTTCCCTTTTCAGACACCGGCATCATAGATGATACCGAAGGATAAGGGGCGGGCCATTCCATAAAGGCAATTCGGAGCGCTTCCAAAACCAGAGCGGCCCTTCCGGACAGTTTCAGCCTCGGTCATCCTACCCAGGAACAAATATACAAAATGTCATGAGTTTGAAGGTGTTCCCATCGCATCATAAATCTCAATGCCCAAGCCTCGTAACAGCTTGTCAACCGCCACCCCTTCCATATGCGCCAACGCAGCCAGAAACAGCCTCCACACCGGCGGCGTCGGATGAACCAGGCCGGTCCGCCCGATGCTCTCCCCAATCCTGCTGATCGCCGCTGAGAGCGCTGACGAAGTCCCCACATAGCGATAAATCCTGCCCCCATAACGCGCAAGATCGGGATCGAGCACCTCGCCCGCCTGCGCATCACCATCACATTCGTCCAGCAGGGTGACCGCAACCAGCAGGGTCGTGCCGTAAGGCAACAGATCACCCGCCAAGCGGCACAGCCGATAATGACAGCGCAAAAAGAGCTGAATGCCTTCCGGCGACAGTTGAAGCTTGTAGGCCCGCGATTTCGTTGTCTGCATGGCGCCCCCCTTCCGCCTCTCACACCGAAGCGTGACCGCGAATCTACCCTGCCCAAAGACCCATTCCGCCGCGAGATCCCGACTCACCGCGACCCAAGAACAAACCAGGAAACCGGAACTTCACTTCCGGTTTGAGGCAATGAACTTCCGATTATCGGCACCTCACTTCCCCAAACCGGCAACACATTTCCTCCTCCGTTGCCCGGTCGGCCGATCAGAGCGCATCCCCTGATCCATCCCGACGAGGGGTGTACCGACCATTTCGGCAAAATACGCCCTTCCGTCCCCAACACGCTCCGCCCAAGGCGGCGCGGCATGAGGAGGCGAATGATGCTTACGCCCTGCAAGATGATGACGGCCATGCTGGCACTCGCGCTGCCAGCCTCCTTCGCACAGGCCTGTCAGCCCCCGCAGCAAGCCGACGCGCACGGGACGAGCTGCACAGAGCCGCTCGCTATCATCAACCGGGCCGACAGCTTCATCATCACCCGGCGCTCCGTCCCGGTGGCAGAACCCTCCCCCCGCACAGCCTCATTCCTGCGCCTGCCCCCGCAACGGCTCGGCAGCAACATCTGGCTCGACAGCGAGATGCTGCAGGGAAACAATCCCTCGCCAGCGCCCCCCGTTGAGGTTCGGGAGCAAAGCAAGTGAGCCGCGCCAGCACGCTGACGGCAACGCTGCACGCCCTCCCCGCCATGCTGGCCATGGGCAGCGCGATGGCCCAAACGTCCGAACCGTCCGCCATAATCGCCAGCGCCGCTGCCGAGGCCGAACGCCAACTCCATCAGAGCTTCGCCAATCTCGCCTTCGAGGACTTCGGCCCGGCGCCTGTCAAAGGCCCGATCTATCAAGCCAGCGCGGGCAACCGCATCCTCTATTACGCCCCGCAAAGCGGGCATATCCTCTTTGCCACAGTCTATGACACCAATGGCGTCAACGTGACGGCACTGGCCGAAGGCGCCCGCGTACAAAAGCGCATCTCCGCCATCGACCCGGCCAAAGCGCTCATCCTTGGCCCGCAAGACGCCCCGACCGTCATCGAGTTCACCGATCCCGACTGCCCCTATTGCCGAGCGCTCGACCGCTTCTGGGCGAGCAAACAGGCTGAAGGCAAGCGGGTTCGACGCCTCATCTATTTCGTATCGGGGATCCATCCCGAAGCCGCCGCCAAGGCCGAGCATATCCTGTGTTCTCCTGACCCTGCGGCCAGCTTCAAGGCGCTCTACAGCGGCGCGGCGCCCGCCCCGCTTGCCACATGCGCCAAAGGCCATGCCAAGGTTGCCGATGATGCCGCGCTGGTCGCCAAAGTGGGCATCACCGGCACACCAACCCTGATCCTCGACGGCAAGCTCGTCTCCGGATTCCAGCAAGGCGAACTCGAAGCCTTTCTGGCCAGCCATGCCAAACCCGGACCCAAGACGGAGGCGGCCAAACCTCCGGCTGCTTCCCCGGCCCTCCCGGCAAAACCGGATACACGCTGATCCAGCTTCCCATTTTCTGGCGGCCGCTCCGGCGCCTGCGGGATCGCCCGCAAGCCCGGCGGATCGAAATGCCGACGCACGCGGCTCCATGAAGCCGTCCGACACGCGCGCCGGCAGCCAACGGAATTTCCCCGCGGCACAGGCTCACGGACGGCTTTCTTGCAGAGGGAATACCACCATGATCAGACTTTTTCACAAGAACCCTATCGGCGGCCGGACGATGGCACAGTTGCTGGCCCGAACCGTTTCACGCTCCGATGTCGCGCTTATCGGCCTTCTCGCTCTGGTCGCCACGACCGGCGTTGCCCATGCCTTTGCAGCGCCGGCACAGGGCGATCTGGGTTACGACATTTACGACATCGTCGTGAACAAGGGCGTCAAGGGACCGCTGGGCTTCGTCGGCGGGGTCGCCGCCTTCCTGTTCGGCGTCTCGCGCCTGTTTTCCAATATCATGATCGGTATCCCCACGATCGTGGCGGCGGTCTGTCTGATCAAGTCGGACTCGATCCTCCAGACCTTCGGCATGCTGATCTGACGCCATCGGCCCGGCGGGCGCCGATACGCCTGCCGCGCGCGAACCTCAACCGGCCCCGAACAAACGGGTCCGGCCCAACTCGGGCTTCTGTCCGGGTTCGTAAGCGGGAAGGAGAAGAGACGTGGACGAACGCCTGCCCCAATACCTCCATCGCCCGGTGCAGATCCTGTGGTTTGCCGCGGACGAGTTCGTGCTGGCGCTCTCGGGCATCTTTGTCGCCACGATTGTCGGCGGCCTGCCCGGTTGGGGTCTTGTCGCGGCTCTTCTCCTTTTCATCCCATGGAAGCGCTCCAAGCCGCGCGGTTTCCTGCCGCATCTGGCCTGGCGCTGGGGCCTCGTCTCCTTCCCCCACTATCCGGGTCCGACCCAGACCCGCTTCTTCGAATGAGGTGCGCGATGCTGTTCCCAAAACGCCATCGGCAGAACGAGGTTGATCCCCTGCTCGGCAAGCCTGCCAGCTTTGGCATCCATCGCTACCTGCAGGGCTCGGCCAATCTCTTTGAAGAGAACCGCCTGCTCAAATTCGCGATTGTCGGCCTCTTTGCCATCACGGCGGTGCTGGGCGCCGAGATCTATTCCTCCGACCAGAACCGGCGCACGGTGATCGTGCCCTTCGGCGCGGGCGGCGATCTCTATGTCACCGGCAGTGTGCCTTCGAGCGACTATCTGCGCGCGATAACCCGCAATGTAGTGGCGCTGGCCGGAACCTATTCGGCCTACTCTGCCAGCCAGCAGTTTCAGGCGCTGCTCGGCATCGCCCATCCATCGGCCTACAATGCGATGCGCGACAGTCTCAACGCCATTCTTGATGATCTTTCGGACAATCCGACACTCTCGATCGCCACCTATATCCGCGCCGATCAGCCCGTCACCTGGAGCGCCAGCGAGATCACCGTGCCGGTCGAGAAGGTGCGGGTCATCGGCGGCACGATCCGCAAATTCCGGGGCAACCTGCGCATTGGCTACGCCATCGAGAACGGTCGCTTCTGGCTCACCCATCTCATCGAGGACAAGTTCGATGCCCAAACACGCTGATCCCGCATGGTCGGTGCGCACACTGCCGCGCGCCCTTACCATCTCGCTCCTCCCTGCTTTGGCCATGACTGCAACCGGAACGCTTCGCGCCCAGAAGGCCGTGATCCAGCATTTCGCTCAGCACAATGTTGAGAAAGGCAGTGTCGGACCGCAAAAGCTCGAGCCCCAGCATGCAGCAGAATCTGCCGCCTCAGGCCGTACCATGTCCGCCCTTCCCGATCAGACCAGCACGATCCGCCTGTCCAACCGCGACGTGAACCATGTCGTGTGTCTTGGCGGCGAGATCGAGGACGTCAAATTCTCAGCCGAGAAAGCGATCGCCGTCGAAAAGGCCGGGTCGGATGCCTGGATCAAGTTTCTGGTCAAGGAAATCGACGATGCAGGCCAGGTTACCCGCAGCTATGTCACCCAGCCGTCGGAATTCTTCGTCTCATGCAACGGGGCGATCTATGCTCTCTATGCCGAGCCTTCGCAGATCCCCGCCCAGACCGTGACGCTCGCGCCGGGCAAGGCCCAGCGCGCGCGGGCCAATGACGATCTGCTCGGCCCGCTGGTCGAGGAAGAACGTGCGGTCTCGATCACGCTTGCCATGCTCCAGGACCGCATCCCCGCCAGCTTTTCGAGCGTGGCGCCGCGCGCAGGCGCGCTTGCCCTTGCCGCCCTGCCCGGTGCGCGCATCACCGAGAACCGCCGGGTCGAGATCGAGGGCGCAGGCCTTTCGGCTTCGGAATACCGGATCGAGGTTGCGGCAGACACCACGCTCGATGAACGCGCCTTCCTCAACCGCATTTTCGGCACGCGGATTTTCGCGGTGAGCGCCGACCATCTGGCGCTCAAAGTCGGAGAACCCGCCCGGGTGATCGTCGTACGCCGGGAGGCAGGCCAATGAGCAATCCTCCCCCGCCCGATCCGATGAGCGATAACGGACAGGCTGAGCAGCAAATGCCTCGTGATGCGAGCTCCTATCAGGACCAGCTCAATCGCGCCGCACAGGAAGACAGGCAAAGCACGTCACCTGACAGGGCTTCATCGCCAAATCCGTTTCCCGATTTCAGAGCACGCTGGCAGGCGCTGTCGGCCCGGAGACGGCTGCGCGTCAAGCAGGGCCTTGTCGGCCTTGCGACCTTGATGCTGGCTTACGGTCTCTACACCGCCTCCTCACCCTCAAAGAACGAGGCAGCCACCCAGGTCAGTGCAACCAAGCTGGAAATGGGAACAGGCCTGCGCGGCGACAGTCTCGAGACCAAGCTGCACGGGGACTTTCAGCAGATCCGGGAAGGCCAGCAGCAGCTTGCCGAGCGCATCACCGCCATCGAGGAAGGCAAGATCAGTCCTGCCGCAAAACCCGTCAGCGGCGCCCATGATACGGGTGAATTGCCCCCCGCGCTTCCCGATCTCGACATTCCCGCCAGCCCGCCTGTCGCCGGGCGCAGCCGGCCAGGGGAGCGCAGCGAACTCGACAGCCTGCCTCCGCCGCCCGCGAACATGTCAGTCCAGAGCACACCGCCCGCTCCCCCCGCCCCGCCGCAGGAAAAGAGCGTCGGTGCCATCGGTTCTGCCACCAGCAGCCTTCTGCCCGCCGCCGCCGATGGTTCGAGCGCGAAGGATCGGTCCCCGAATGGCGCTAAAAAAAAGACCAGGACGATCTTTTTACCGCCTGGTTTCATGAAGGCGCGGCTGCTCACCGGTATCGACGCCATGGCGAGCCGTGATGCGACGCAAAACCCCGAACCGTTGATTGCAAGGGTTCAGGCCCCTGCCGTGCTGCCCAATGACGTTAAGGCGAACCTCTCGGGCTGCTTTGTCATCGGCAATGCCACCGGCAGCCTCGCCAAGGAGAGGGTCGAGGTCCAGCTCGTCTCGCTTTCCTGTGTTGATTTTGACGAGCATTCGGTGGTCGACCAGCCGGTCAAAGGCTTCTTCGTCGATACCGACGGCAAGAAGGGCCTGTCGGGCAAGGTCGTCACCCGCGCGGGCGCGGCGCTCGCCCGCACTTTCCTCGCCGGCGCCGCCTCGGGCTTTGCGAGTGCCGTCGAAGGCAGTTTCGGCTCGACCTCGACCTCGGCGCTGGGTTCGATCCGCACGCTCAATGCAGGCGATGCCGCCAAGAGCAGCCTTGCGGGCGGCATTTCCAAATCCTCGGACAAATTGAGCGATTTCTACCTCGATCTCGCACGTCAGGCCGGTCCCATCGTCGAGGTCGGCGCCGCCAAGGACGTCGTGGTTGTGATCCAGGAGGGCGTGACCCTCGAGATCAAGCCTGCCGCCGGGGAGAGGTTCTGATGCCCCGCAACTTTTCAGGAGATCAGCCCATGCCCACGTCGATGTCCCGTGCAGGCCAGCGCCGCAGAAACCGTGCCGCCGCCCGGTTCGCCGCCCGCCGTTTTCCATGCCCGGCTCTGGCGATCGCCGCGCTGTCCCTGCTGAACGGCTGCACAACCATCGGTTCGATGATGTCGCCCTATAGCGAGAAGTTCTCCTGCAGGAACCGCGACCATGGGCAGTGCATCCATCCCGACCGGGCCTATGCCGATGCGGTCACAGGCATTCCCTCGCATTCCGATCCCGCCGTCACCCATGACAAGGCGATGCTTAAGGATCGTGCCATCACCGGCGATGCCACCGCGCCCGCTGCGCCGCAGGCAAAGACGCAGGGCAAAAAAACCGTGCCCTATCTGTCCTATCGCGACAGTCTCTACCGCGAAATGCAGGGCCTGATCGAGGCGCCGGAGACCCCGATGCTGCGCGCTGGACACACCGTGCGCACGCTCATCATGCCTTACGCTGATCGCGAGAAGCCCGACCGGCTCTATATGCCGCGCTACGTCTATTCGATCCTTGAGCGCCCGCAATGGGTGGTCGGCGACTATCTGGCAGGCTCCGCCGCGCCCGCCGCGCGCCTGCCGGTGCTGGGACAGGTGAAGGAAAAGTCTGCGGGCAATCCTGCGGCGCAGGGCGATCCCGCCCCCGTTCCCGCGCCGCCCGAAGGACAGGGCCAATGAACGCGCCTGCTCATGAAGGCGCGGGCGGCCTCACCTTCGCCCGGCTCCGGCGCGCGGTCGCGCGCGAGGCCTATAGCGACTTCCTGCCGCTCGTCGCCTGGGACGGTGAGGAACAGGCGTTCATCTGCATCGACGATGGCTGGGCCTATGGCTGGGAACTGACCCCCTCTGCCTATATGTTTTCCCATGTCCAGCAGGCGCTGACAGGCCTCCTCAATATCCATTTCCCCGAAGGCACGGTGCTGCAGCTCCATAGCCTCGCCGATCCGGTGATCGATGACGCACTCGACGCTTTCCTCGATCTCAAGACCAGGCCCGACCCGCTGATCCAGGCCTCGGCGCGGCGGATGGCCGACTATCTGCGCGCAGGCACCGACGGGCTGGATGCGCTCCGCGGTATACCCCTGCGCGACTTCCGCCTCTTCCTCTCGGTCAAGACAAGGCAGAAGCTGGGTCAGGATCTGCGGAGACAGGTCGAGGAACAACTCGCCAAACTCTCCATCCGTGCGATGGAGCCGCAGGAAACGGTCAGCCTCTATCGCCGCATCTTCAATGGCCTCACTGCCCATGCTCCGGGCCATTTTGATGATGGCGAGGATGGAGCGTTGTACCGCCCAATCCGCAAGCAGATCATCGATGCCGGACCCGACCTTGTCTTTGATGGGCCCGAAGTCTTTCTCGGCAACCAGGTCGCCCGCTGCCTGACCCCGCGCAGCCCGGCGCGCCGCATCACCGCCGAACGCGCCAACCGGCTGCTGGGCGGCATGCGCGGCGCGGCTGAAGACAGCGACCAGATCGGGGGACCGTTCCTCTTCACCCTCAACGTGCTTTTCGACCATTCGCAATTCGAGATCCACAAGCGCGCCCAGATCCTTTCCGCCCAAAAGGCCGCCGGCTCCTTTGCCGTCGAGGTCGGCAAGCAGATCGAGGAGATCAGCTGGGTGCTCGACGAGGCCGGAAGCAGCCGGTTCCTCACCATCATTCCCATCGTCTGGGTCTTTGGCAAAACCCGCGCCGAGGCCCGCGAGATGGCCGCGCGCGCCAAACGGCTGTGGGAAGCAGAACCTCTGCCCTGGATGATACAGGAGGAAAGCTACCTCAATCCGGTGCTGCTGCCGATGAGCCTGCCTTTCGGGCTCTATCCGGAAAAGCGCACGATGCGCCTGCTCGAACGCGATTTTAAAATGCCGGTGAAAGCCGCCGTCCTGCTCAGCCCGGTCCAGAGCGATTTTCGCGGCGGCGGGCGTCCGGCCCTGCTCTATGCCGGACGGAAGGGCCAGCTCGTCACACTCGACCTCTTCGATCCGCGCATCAACAATTACAATTTCATCGTCTCAGCCGAAAGCGGAGCCGGCAAAAGCTTCCTGCTCAACAATCTGTGTCAGCAATATTTTGCGCAAGGCGCACTCATCCGCATCATCGATATCGGCGGGTCCTATCGCAAGCTCTGCACGCTCTGCTCGGGCCGCTACATCGACATTGGCGAGGAACGCCTCGTGCTCAACCCCTTCGACATGGGCTTTGCCCTCGATGGCGAGGACAAGCAGTCGGCCATCTCGATGGCGGTTGCCATCGTTGCCGAGATGGCCAATGCCGCCACCCGCAAAGGCGTATCGACCTCGCAGTGGAATCTGCTCAAATCCGCCGTGCAATGGACGATCGAGAGCGGGCGAGCGCAGGACGGTATCGATGCGGTGCGCCACTGGCTCGGCGCCTACCCCGCTGAAGCAACCAGCGACCTCGACCGGGTCGAGCATCTGGTGCCCACCGCGCGCGAACTGGCCTTCAACCTGCGCGATTTTGCCTCCGACGGTGCTTACGGCCATTTCTTCAACGGTCCCTCGAGCTTCGACATTTCCCGCGACGAATTCGTGGTACTCGAACTCGAACGCCTCAAGGCCATGCCCGATCTCTTCAATGTAATCGTCATGGTCGTGGTCAATGCGGTGACGCAGGAGCTCTATCTCTCGGCCCGCGACCGGCCCCGCTTCGTGCTGTGTGACGAGGCCGCGCAATTCCTCACCCGCTCGGAAGGCCAGGATCTCTCGCGTCTCGCCGAGGCCTTCGGTCAGGGCTATCGCCGCGCCCGCAAATATCAGGGCAGCTTCGGCGTGGTGCTGCAAAGCCTCAACGACCTGCTGCTGTTTGGCGGCACCGGACAGGTGATCCTCGAGAACGCCGCAACGCGCTTCCTGCTGCAAGGCTCGACCTATGCGCAGGCAGCCGAGAACAGGATCATCGACTATTCGCCCTTCCTGCTCGACCTCCTCAAATCGGTGCGCAACGCCAAGCCCCATTACAGCGAGATCTTCATCGACAGCCCGCTGGGCGTCGGCATCGCGCGGCTTGTCGTCGATCCTTTCTCCTACTGGATCAACACCTCAGCCCCGCGCGAGGTCGCCGCTTTCGAGAGCCTGATCCGGCAGGGCGCCAGCCCGCTCGAAGCGATCTGCCATCTGGCCGGTGTCGATCCGGCCGAGATCCTCCCCAAAGAGAAGGATATGCAACCATGAACGGACGCAAGCCTCATCCCGACCAGCTGCCGATCCACTATGGTCAAAGCGAGTCCCCCCAACCCTTGCCCTCGCAGCTGGCCGCGATCGAAGCCGAACGCGAGGCGATCCGCTGGCGGCTGCGTCTCGTCTTCATCGAGAGCGTGATGATGGCCGCCCTGCTGTTGGGCGCAGGTCTCGCCATGAACCATGGTTTCCGCACCGCGCTGCAGAACGCGGTGCTGGTCGGGATCGCCTGCCTGCTGACCGGCATGCTGCTGATCGGCCTGTCGGCGCTGACGAGCCGGTTGCTCACGCGCATGTCGCTCTGGCGGCAGACGCTCCGCAAGGCGCGGAGCGACAAGCGGTGAGCGGCGGCAAGACCACGCTGCCCCGCAGCCTTGCCAGTCTGGCGCCGGTCCCAGACGATGCTGACGACCATCTGATCGAGGATCTGCTCGGCCCCTCGGGCGAGGTCGGGGCAGATGGCCAGGACCGGATGGATATGGCCGACGAAGCCCTGGCGCTGACCGCAGGGCTTGCCATCGCCTGCCTCGCCCTGGCCTCCGGCCTGCCGCCCCTCGCATCGGGCATAGCGGGCCTTCTCGCCACCTGTGCCACCGGCTTTGCAGCCAAGCCTGCGTGGCGGCCATGACCTCGCTGGCCACCATACTCCCTGGCGGCATCCGGGCCGCCGTCAGGCCCTGCGCAGTCTGGCAGCTCTGCTTGCTGGCGCTTGCCCTGCCCGGCTTCGCCCATGCCGAGGTTTCCAAAATCGGGCGGACCTTCCCGATCGCCGAGGCCGACCCGTTGAGCGAGATCGAGAGCAAGGTCGCTGCCCAGCCCGCGACAATGGCCGGCCGTTTCGGGCCGATGAACCGGTGGCAGGCCCTTCGCGCCGCTGCGCTGGCTCCCGCGCCCGTAAACCGGACCCGGTTTTCCGTGCCCTTCCACACGCTCGAGGAGGACATCCGCCTGCCCGACGGGCGCCTGCTCTACGCCAAGGGCTACACGTTTAACCCGCTCTCCTATGTGATATTGGCCCAGCACCTCATCATCGTGGCGCCGCGCGATCTCGACTGGGCGCTTACCCGCGCGAAGGAGAGCGATTTCATCCTGCTGGCGGCAGGCGGTCCTAAGGACAGCGATGCGATCACTCTGGGCAGGAAGAAGGCGCGCGCGCTCTTCATCCTCGAACCGCGGGTGAAGGAACGCCTCGGCCTGACTGTCGCCCCGGTCATCGTCCATCAGGTCGGCCAGCGCCTCCAACTCGACGAATATCGTCTGCCGCCCCGGAGGGCAGGCACATGAGGCGACCCCACCTTGCACTCGCCATCGGCGCCGCGCTCCTTGCCTCGCTCGCCGCTATCTCCAGCCCTGCCCATGCTTCGCAATGCGAGGCCGGCACCGTCTTCAACCCGATGACCAAGGTCCGCTGGTCCTGCATCTTCCCGATCACCATCGGCGGCGTGCGCATCGGCGGCGACAGACTCGACAAATCGCTCGATGCGCAAAGCGCCTCCAAACCGCTCTGCGCCTGCCGCAAGGGCGCCGGCTTCTGGTTCGGGCTCAAGGTCAGTTTCTGGTCGCCGAGCCGCATGGTCGATGTCGTGACCGAGCCGGGCTGCATGATGGGTCTCGGCGCCGACCTGATGGCAACGGGCGGCAGACTTCAGGGCAGCCAGTCCTCGATGGCCGATGGCACCAACACCCAAAAGCTCTTTGCTCAGATGCACTATTACATCGCTCCGGTCTGGAAGATGCTCGACATGTTCACCGACCTGCCCTGTTTTACCGACGAGGGTTTCGATGTCGCACTCATCACCGAGGTCATGCCGACCTGGCAATCAGGGACACTGGGCGCGATCATCCAGCCCGAGAGCATCCTGTTCGGCAATCCCGCCGCCGGCCTTGCCTGCATGGCCGACAGCGCAGCGGCGGCCGCGGGCACCACGCTCGATCCCTTGTTCTGGTGCATGGGCAGTTGGGGCAACACTTATCCCATCGCGGGCGACATCCATTTCAGCGACAGTGTCGAGGCCTGGGCCGGCCTTGCCGCACGCGGCATTTTCATGATGGGGCGGCTGGGTCTTTCGACCATTTCCTCATCGGATGGCTGTTCGTTCAAGGCCCAGCCGATCTGGACCAAGAGCCGCTACAAGCTCCAGATCATGGAGCCGGTCAAAGGCGGCAAATGCGTCAATATCGGCCGCCCCGGTTCGCTCTGGACCTCGGCCAAACACGCACCGGGCAAGGACAATGCCCAGTTCATGGTCTTTGAGAAGACGATCTGCTGCGCAGGGATTGCCACGCCATGAGCACCCCTCTTCCCCCATTCTGCGAAGCCGAGCCGGGCCTGGATCGGTCTGCCCGCCACAGCCCCCCTGGCAGTCCGGCTTACTGCGCAGAAGGAGCGACGCCGCCGCCTCTCAGCGGCGTCGCTCCACCCCTTTTTCTTAGCATCGAGACCGAGCCATCTGCAACCCGAATACAGCAAGTGGTTCCGGTCGCGGTTCTGACCTGTTTTGAAGGGCAGGCCGTCTTCCGGATCGTGGCGAGCGAAGAACCCGCACTCCCGCACGACATGCTGTTTCGCCTGCGCAAGGGACAGCGCCTGGTAACAGGAGGTACGCGATGACCAGTACTTTTCGCCTGTCGCTCGCCCTTCTCCTGAGTGCCATCAGCCTCATGATCGCCGATGTCGCCAATGCCCAAACCATGGAAGATCGCGCCCGCGCCGCCGCTTCCGCCGCGCAGGGCAAAAGCAGCACCAGCGACACACTGCGCCAGAATTACCTTACCCCTGCTCTGGCGGGCAATGCCGTCAGCACTATCGATGGCAGTCAGAGTTTCACCCCCACCATCGCCTGCCAGAAAAGCGCGACCATGCTCGAACTGCTCGCCCAGCCCGCGGCCAGCGGCGATATCGCTACGCTTACCATCTCGCGCGACAGCAATCTCGACGGTTCCTTCGATGAGGTGCTGAGTGTGCCCCGGCCGGTCTCAGGCATCTGCGCCAATGGCATCATCGCCTGCGATCCTGGAAGCTGGAACAATTGCCGGAATTTCCAATGGGCGACCGGAACAACCGGCAACCTCAAGCTGGCCGAAGTCGATCTCACCCAGCTGGCGGGCTGCTATTGCATCAATAATGCCTGCGGCGCCAATCTGGCCTGGGGCAATATTGCCTCGATCCTGAAGGATCTGGGCGGCGGCGTGGTGGGCGCGCTCACCTCGGCAGACCCGCGCATCGGGGTGCTCGAAGCCAGCGTCGATGGCCCGCTCATCCGCTACAGCGGCGCGCAGACCACCGCCTGCACATCAAGCCCTTCGCTCACCGCCAGCAGCTATGCGGCCAATCCATCGGCGCTCTCGGGCGACGCCTATAGCGCCGCGCAGAGCAGCGGTGTCTTCCAGACGCTCGCCGGATCGCCCGTCGGGACCGGCAGAACCTCAAGCACACGCGATTGCGCGATCACCCGCGATCTGACGCTGACGGCCATCTCACTCGAGGATGTCATCCAGCGCAGCTCGGGCGGCTATGCAACTTCGAGCCCAACGCCCGGCAGCGCCGATTTCCTGACAGGTTCGCCCGGCGACAACACACTCTATGGCGGCTCCTGCGCCCTCTTCGATTATCCTATAACGCTTCATGTCGAGAAACCCGAGCGACTTAAATCCGTCACCATCCCCGCGTGGTTCGCCGATGACTGGGGGCAGGTTCGCATCGATGGCGAGCTGATTTCCTATGGGCCCGGCGCATGGACCGGTTCCGGCAATCCGCCCGGATCCTGCGATCGCGGGCGCACCAGCTATTTCTACCCGAACATCGACCTGATGCCCTGGATGACCAAAGGCGATCATACCATTGTCCTGCGCGTCGCGGTGGGCGACCGCGGCGAGGGTAACCTTCAGGTCCATGCCGAAGTCGATACGTCCTGCGAGCTTGGCGAAACGCTTACAGATGCCTGCATGGGCAATGCCGCCGATACGTCCTGCACGCTCAAGAGCGAGAGTGTCGATGGGGTCGAGACCTTCCGCAATGGCGTCGCCACCGGCCTGCGACCTCTGGCCCAGACCAGGATTGTGAGTTCCGTTGCTTGCTCACAAAGCGTGACGCGCAGCTTTTTCGAGAAGGAGCGGCGCTATCAATGCGTAGCCTCTACCGCCACACCCGATCTTTCGCGCGCGACCTATATTATCGACCATTCGAGCCCAAGCCTGCTCGCCGACCGCATCACCGCTGCCGATGGTACAATTTCGACGACTACCCGCGCCTTTGCCCTGCCGGGCCAGGCTTCGGTGGCGAGTTGCGAGGCCATCTGCAAGACCCGCACGCCCAAAGCCAACAATGACACTGCGGTCGATGGGGTCGTGGGTACAAAACAGAATGCGCCGACCGGCTATGACATATTCTACCATAGCTGCGGCAGCGACAATGTCTGTCCGCTCGGCGCGGGCGAGGAACTCGTCAGTGCCTGCGGCTGCCTCGATGATTTTCCCGAAGCAGCGGTCATGATGCAGAGCCTGCGTCTCGGCGGGGCCGATCTTGTCTGCACGGCGAGCCGGCGATGAACCGCGCGCCTTCCCTGCCCCGACCGCTCATCCGGCGCATGGTCCTGCCCGCGCTGCTCGGGGCAAGCTGTCTGGTCCTCGTCATGCCTGCCCGGGCGCAGACCTCGCAACTTTGCGCCGCCGATCTCAACGGCAATGGCGATGCTGCGGATCCCGGCGAGATCGCCAACTGCACAGCCATGGCGGGCTATGCCTATCTCTGCCCACTCGGACGGACGGATTGCACCACCGATGCGCAGGGCGCCTATAGCTGTCCGCTCGGCAGCCAGTATCAATGCCTGACGCCCGAAAGCGGCGGGACGCCCGCCTGCTCACCCAATGCCTGCACCCCCAGCGCCGGCGCGATCACCACCAGCCCGGTGATCGACGATCCGGGCGTCGCCAATGACGGGACACTCGATGATGCAGGCAATTGCACCGGCGCGATCGAGATCTTTTCCGGGCGGGCTTTGCGCTGCCGACCGGCGGGCCTGCTCACGACATTTTCCAATTGCTGCCGTAATCGCGGATCAATCATCAAGGACGGGACCGGCTCGGCTCTCACCTCGCTCTCGACCAAGATCGCTGTGGCCAAGGGCGTGTTTTCCGGGATGCGGGCAGCCTATGCCGCCTTCCAGGCGGGGGCTTCGGCCAGTCAGGCGGCAAGCGCAGGGGCCGGCGCCATTATCGGCATCGATCCCACCTCGCTCGCGATCAGTCTGGCGATCAATCTCGTCCTCGAATTCCTGCTCTCGGGCTGCGATCAGCAGGACATGGAAGCGGGCATCCTGCGCGGCTCGGGCATGTGCCACGAGGTCGGCGCCTGGTGTTCTTCGAACATCCTTGGCATCTGCATCCAGAAGTCGGTCGGCAATTGCTGCTTCAACACCAAGCTTGGCCGGATCATTCAGGAACAGGGCCGCCCACAATTGAAGTCCTTTAACCGCATCGGCTGGGGCAGCCCCAAGGACCCTTATTGCCGGGGCTTTACGGCGGAAGAGTTTCAGGCGCTCGACTTCAGCAGGATGGATCTCTCCGAATATTATTCGGACCTGACCGCCAAAACCCAGAGCAACATCCAGATCGACATGAAGGAGCGGATCGATGCCTATATGCAGACGGTCATACCCTAGGTTTTGCCTCGCGCTTGGCCCGGCCATGCTGACCACCGCCACACTGGCACAGGCCCCGGCCGCGCCCGGCAATTATCGAGTGAACACGCAGGCGCAAGGCGATGCCGCGATGAAGCGCCTGAAGGCCGCCATCGCCGCGCAGCAAAAGCGCCGGCCTGGGACCGGAACACCGCAGCCCGTTCTGCCAGCCATCGCCTTGCCTTCGGCTCCCGACAACAAGGCCCGCCGAGCCTTTGAAGGATTTCGTCAACGCTCCCCCTCGCCCGCTATGGAAACCCGCGCCCGCGCGGCACTGAATGCTGGCCGCGCCGGGCTTGCCGCAAGCCGCGAAGCCATGGCGAAACGTGTGGCCCAGGCGCTGGGCCTGGAGGCCCCCGATCGCGCGGCGCTTGAAGGTGCCATCGCCCCCACCGGCCCCAAGGCCTATGTCCCTGTGCTGTTTGCCTCCTCCTCGATGCCGCTTTCCCAGCTTCGCGCCTATGCCGGGCAGCTTGAACCTGTCGGCGGGGTGATCGCTTTTCGGGGGATGGTGGGCGGCATGGGCCGCGTCGGCCCGATGGCGAAACTGGTCGCTCAGGCCCCGCGCCTCGATCCCGGCTGCGAAGGGCCTGCCTGCGCGATGCGCAAAGTGCAGGTGATCGTCGATCCGCTGATCTTCCGTCAGCATGATGTGCGCCAGGTCCCGGCCCTCACCCTGATCCCGGGCGATCCCACCCTGCCCTATTGCGAGCGCGAGGAGGACAGCGAGCGCGGCGCTCATCTCATCTATGGCGACGCTTCCCTCTCCGCACTGCTCGATGAATATGGCCGCCTCGGCGGCAAAGAGGAGGTCCGCGATGTTACGACGCGTCTGGAACGCCGGTAAGCGCCTCTGGCCTGAGGTCAGGCTGCTCCCCTTACGCGCCTCTGTCGCGCTGGGCAGCGCGGGGCTTGGCGAGCCACCACGCCCGCAGCAGCTCTGGAAAGCCTGTGGCATCGTCCTGCCGATCGGCCTTTTTACCTGGTATGCTCTTCCCGGCATAACACTGGTCGCCAGCCCTTCGATCGATGCCTATCTGGTCCATGCCGCGCCCGGTCCGATCCGGCGCGGGGATCTGGTGTCTTTCAAGCTCTCCCATCCGCTCGCCGGTCCCGCGCCCGTCGATGTCACCAAATATGTCCTGTGCCTGCCCGCCGACAGGATCGCGATGGTCGAGCGGCCTTCCCCGATGCATCCCGGATTTCAAGACGGCTGGTATTATTGCAATGGCAGGCTGCTTGGCTCGAGCCGGCCTGTCGGGAGCAAAGGTCAAAAGTTGGCGCACTGGCAGCCGGCCTACGCGGTCATTCCGGCAGGCTATGTCTATGTGGGCTCGGGCCATCCCCGTGGTTTCGACAGCCGCTATTACGGGCCCATCGCCATCTCCGGCCTGCACCGCATGGAGAAAGTGCTGTGAACCCGCTTATTCGCGCCGGGCTGCTCGCAGTAACTCTTGTCCATGCTCCAATGGCACTCGCGCAAAGTGCACCGTCCAGCCGGCCCGGCGCGCAGGGCTATTGGTGGTATCAGCCGCGGCCCAGGCCCGCAGCAGATGAACCTGCAAGTGAGCCGGATGAACTGGCAAAGCCCGCCATCCCGCCGATGGCCGAACTTGCGCGCCTGTCCCCGGCAAAAATCCGCAAGCTGATCGAGGCGCAGCGCGATTATGCCGCCACGGTCCTGAGTGTCGAGGCGGTCGCCGATTTCTGGAAGCTGGAGGATTTTGCCCGCCGCAAGGCCCGCGCCTTTGCCGGGGTCACCCAGATCGCCATGCTCGCGCATCCCGAACTCAATTCGAAATCGGCCAATCCGATGGTGGGCGATGCGCGCGACCGGATGACCGCGCAAAAGGACGCTTTGCGCCGCCAGTATCTGCGCGCCCATGGCAGCGAATTCGCGCTGGTCATGTTCTCGCGCGCATCCTGCGCCTATTGCCGCGTACAATGGCCAATCCTCCAGCGGTTTCAGGAGGAGACGGGCTGGCAGGTCTCGCGGATGGATCTCGACCAGCGCACTGACCTTGCCGCCCGTTTCGGGGTCGAAGTCACGCCCACCACCATGGTCATTCGCCGCAATTCGTCCCAGCGCATGGTGATCGCCAATGGCGTCGAGGCCTATCCCAATCTCATCCAGACCGCCTATAATGCCGTGCGCCTGCTCACAGGGGATATCAGGCCCGAGCAATTCCTGACCGGGGCCGGCGAAGAGGACGGGTTCTTCGATGCACTCGCCAACGGGCCGGTATCGGCCAGCGATCCGCGAGTGATCGGCGGCGATATGGTGAGCGGGAAGAGGCCGTGACAGAAGCGACCATCAGGCAGTTGGCTTCACTGAGGCAGCAAGACCTTCACGCCCTGCGCCCGCAGCAGGGAAACGGCTTTGCGGTCGAAGGAGGCAAATGTCTCGCCATCGAGCCATTGTCCGCCTTGCGCGATCACGCCATCTGCAAAATCACCTCCTGCATCCAGCATGGCAAGCCCCGCTTCAACAGCAGGCCCATCGACGGAGACATTGTCACCGCCGGTCAGCAATCGAAGAGCGTGAGCAATCTCTACGGATGCAAATCCGTAGGCCCGCCCCATGACCCAGCAAAACTCGCACAGGGCCATAACCGGCATCGCTACCAGTTCAGCACGTTCGAGCAAGTTTTGGGCAATTCGGGTCTGTTCAGGATCATCTGCGGCGACGGCACGCACCAGGACATTGGTATCGGCGGTAATCTTCACGGCTCACCCGCCCAACCCTTGGCGATCACTTCATTCATTTCCTCAATCGAGATGACCCGCTGGCCTTCTCTTTTCAGCAAGCCGAAGGCATCGGAAATCTTGCCCTTGGGCCGCTCGGCCGCAACCTCAATCCGGCCATTGGGCAGCTTCTGCACAGTAATCTTCGATCCGGGATGGATTCCCAGGTGCTGGAGCAGATCCCTCCTGAGAGTGATCTGGCCCTTGGTCGTGACGGTCAGAGTGGTCATGGCTTATTTCCTTAGCAGCCTTGCCAAGGTAATGCAAAAACGCCTTACCATCAAGATTCTTGTCCTGCTTCTTGCGGTTCCATGGATAGCCCCCTTGTCGGCCCGCCCCATCACCCGCGCCGATGCTGCCCGCGCAGCAATCCATCCCGTCCATGATGCAGCCCAGATGCAGGCATGGCTCGCTCGTGTGCCTGTAACCCGCGACTTCCCGCCCGACTTTGCCGAAACCCTTTTCAGCACAGCCTCGCTCAACGTGATCGAAATGACCACCGCGTCAGGCTGCTTCCCCTGCGCCGACCTCTGGGCAAGGCTGGGCGAGTTTCGCGCCCGCTATCACTGGCAGGTGCGGATCATAAGCCGCGATGAAGCCATGCTGCGCTCGGGTAGGCTCGGCCTGCCATGGGTGGGACATCCGGTCGCCTGGGTCAGGCCCGCCAATGACGAGCGACGAGCCATCCCTATTGCCATCGGCGCCGATCACCTCGCCAATCTGGCGCGCAATGCCTATCTGGCAACCAAGATGCTCGCAGGTGTCAGGCCCGATGTCGGTCTTCGCGCCATGGCCAAATATACCGGCATCGTGGGTACCGACAGCCAGCCGCAAAGGCGCGGCCAATGATGCAAAAAACTTTCCCCTCGCAATCGACGATGCCGCGCAGGGCGGGCGTGCATCCTCATCCCTTCCCCAGTCGAAGAGGCCCGCCATGCCCAAAACCCGCCCGATCCTGAACCTTCCCCTTGCTGCCCTGCTGACAAGCTGCGCCGCCAGCGAACCGGCCTTCGCGCAAAGTTGGACCGAAAGCTGGTTCGACAATGCGACCTACAGTTCCCCCGGCAGCTTCAGCGATCAGACGCGCGGCTATGTTACCGCAGGGGGCATGTCAGGGCGCTTCGATGTCCATGACGATTATCTGATGTCGCTCTCGCTGCCCAAGGTCAAAGCGGGCTGCGGCGGCATCGACATGTTTCTGGGCGGCATGTCCTTCCTCGATCCCGATTACCTTGTGCAAAAGCTCGAGAGCATCCTGCAGGCAGCTCCTGCCGTTGCCTTCCAATACCTGCTCGAAACGCTCGACGAGAAGATGGGCAACATCATCTCAAAGATGGAGGCGGCAACCAATTACCTCAACTCGATCCAGGTCAATGATTGCCGCCTTGCCAACCGCATGGTCCAGATGGCGCGGGGCGATGATAATATGAGCGGGATCATCGAGGAGATGACCGGCTCCAAATCGGTCTCGGCTGGTTTTGCCAAAAGCTATCAGCAGAGCCGGGAGAAGCTCAAAGCCAACAATGGCAATCCGACCGAGGACCTGAAGGAGGCTCTGGAAAACTGCCCGACCGAAGTCACTGACATTTTTCGGACCGGCTCACTGCTCGCCCATGCCGCCCAGCGCGTGGGCGCGGGCGACTGGGCAGGCGTGATGCGCGCCCGCGTGGGCGATGTCTATATGCGCTGGGACGCAAATGACAAAGTACCGGTCTTCTCGGCAATCCCGGCCTGCCCGCATCAGGACAGTGACACGCCCGAGGATTTCCTGACCGGCAAGGTGCAGACGCGCAGCATTAATGTGCCTGCAACCGCCTCGGACTGTTCGGCGCAGGGCGGCAAGGGCGCCCTCGAACTGGCCCGCGAGCGCATGGCCTCGATCAGCGCAAAGATCCGCACCCGCGCCGGGCTGACATCGGAGGAAAAGCAGTTCGTCGCCAATGTGAAGACCATGCCGGTCTATCGCCTGCTCGAATGGGGCGTGCGGCAGGGCGTACCTGATTCCGTGATCTCCGACACCGATCAACTGGTGGCCCTGAGCCTAGCCTATCAGATGCTCAACGACCTGACCCGTTCGATCGACTTTACGCTGACCAATGCAGAACGCGGAGCCACGGTGGCCGGAGCTGCCAGTTCCGAGAGCAGCAAGATCTGCCAGACAAAGATTCTCTCGAAGGGGATCGAACAATTGCGTGATCTGCGCGAGGACGTGCTGCGCCAGCGCGCGCAGATGCGCCAGTCCTATCTTGCCGCCCTCAGTCAGGCCAATCTTTCGGCCAGCTACGCCGGGCTTCTGCGCCAGCGCGACCGCGATGCCCGCGAAGCCGCAGGCACCGCCGCCTATCGCAACCGCTGATGGGAAGGCCCCTGCCTATGCGCCAGATCCTTTCGCGCCGTCGCCGTCGTAACGCCTGCTACCGGATCGCCGCCGGACTGCTGACCGCGCATCTGGCTCTGCTCGGCAGCCCGGCCCACGCGCTGGACGCGAGTTTCTACAGTTACGATGGCTTTGCTGAAACGGTCGATGCCTTCCATCTCGTCTCGCTGATCTTCGCCGACGCGCGCTACGAGACGCTGGTGGTGATCTGCGCGGTGGCCGGGATCGCGCTGGGCGCGCTGCTCGCCGGCATTCGCGGACAGGGCATGGGCATCGTCGCCTTCGGCTTTCAGATGCTGTTCGGCATCGGTCTCTTCGTCGGCCTCGTCTCGACGACCGGTACCGTCCACGTCTATGACAAGGTGCGCAATGCCTATCAGAGTGTCGACGGTGTTCCCAATCTCATCGTGATGGTCGCGGGCACCACCAATCTGATGGAGCGTGCACTGTCCGAGGTGATCGATGACAACACCACCGATCCCAATGCCAAGCTCGAATTCGGTGCGGGCGGCCATGCCTTCGACCTGTTCCTCAATGCCGTCTCACCGCGCGGGCCGATGGCTGACACCTTTCTTGAAGCGACGATCAGGGATTATGTCCGCCAGTGCTACCCGGTCGCCCGAACCTCAGGTTCCTACCCTGTCGATGATGACCAGCTTTTTCGCAGCACAACCAACCTGCCCGCCAGTTTTGCCGCGATGGCTGGTCCCGCCACCTACAGCACCGTCTATTCCGCGACCGATAAGGGCGGCACCACGGTCACCTGCGCCGAGGCCTGGGATGCGATCCAGACGCGCCTGTCCGACCCAACGCTTTTCGACAATTATGCCAAGCAGGTCTGCGCCCGCACCGGCTATGATGTGGGCGATGTAGGGCAGCTTTCGCGCTGCCGCAGCAATCTGGGCCAGATGGGTGACATGATGATGGGCACCTCGCTCACCATGCAGGCGCTGATGAGCGATATCATGCTGGGCAATGCCGTTGGCGATGTCCTCTTCGAGGATAGTCCGGCAACCGCTTCGCGCGTCATGGCCAATCGCGCGGTGATCTCGGGTGGGCTGGCCTTGATGTCGGTCGCCAATGAATGGATGCCCACTATCCGCGCAACGGTGTTTGGCATCATGCTGTTTATGACGCCGATCGCGTTGATGTTCATCCTCACCCCGATCAATCTGCGGGTGGCCAGCTTTGCCTTGGGGCTTTTCGTTTTTGTCGCGCTCTGGGGCGTCATTGATGCAGGCATCTATCAGCTGACCCTCGGACGGGCGATGGCCGTATTGGCCGAGATGCGCTCGAACCATCTGGGTGCCAATGCCTGGCTGCTGGCTCCCTCTTCGGCGATGAAGGCGCTGGCGATCTTCGGCTCCTTCCGCATGGCGGCGGCCGGCGTGGCGGGCGCCTTTACCTTCACCGTCTTCCGCTTCTCGGGCAATGTGTTCTCCTCTTTCACCGGCGAGGCGCTGCAGGCGCAAGGCATGGCCAGCGCTGCCGCAGCCCCGCTGATGACGAAGGAAGGCTATGCTTCCGCGCTTGAGGCTCAGGCTTCGGCAGGCGGAACCATGGCCAGGAGCGCCGCGTCATCCACCTTCGGGGACTTTGGCGAGCGCAGCAATTTTGGCGCCAATCGAAGTTTTGGCATGGCCGGAACCGTGATCGGCGAACATGGTGGCGCTCTGGCAGGTGGTGCCGCTTTTGCGCTTGGCGGGATCGATGCTTCGCGTGAATTGGGCGGTCTCGCCCCCGCGCTGGCCGGGCGCGATCTGGCCGATCCGGCCAGCGCGCAGGCGGTGCGCGCCAATGCCGCCACCGGGGCCATCCATAATTTTGCCGAGAAGGATGCGCTGCGGCGTCTTGGGACGGGATATTTCGGAAATGGGCAGGCAGGCGAACGCGCCTTTGCCGCTTTCACCCAGAATATGGTGCAGTGGAAGGCCTTTGGCGACACCAATGCCTATGACATGATGATGTCCGGTGCGCAGCGGCATTTTGAGCGCGGCGGTTATGAAGCCAAGGACGCCGCACTCAAGGCCTCTACCGTGATCGCTCAGGCCTCAGCAGACCCGACCTTGGCCAAGCTCTCGGCCAATGCTTTCGATCAGGAGCAGATGCTGCGCAACGATCTCACAGGCGCGCAGGTGAATGCTGGCGCGATGGAAGGACGCCGGGATTTTGCCGGAAACCGGGTTGCGGCCAGCGAACGCAGCAATGTCGCAACCGAACAGGCCTGGCGCAGCGGCTCAAATGCGGGCCAGCGGCAGGCCGCATCCATGCTTGGATTGCCGCTCGACGAGGCCAGCCGCAAGATCAGCTTCATCAACACGCTGGCAGGAGAAGCCCGTTCTTCGGCGGTTACCCAGTTGGCGCGAAGCACCGGACGCAACGAGGCGCAGGTCGAACGCGCTTTGGCGACCTATCATGCTGCCAGCCAGCTTGGCACCGCCGATGGCGCCAATGCCGAGGCGGCGCGCGAACATACCAGCATCTATGGACGTAGCCATGAGGCCTCTCGCTACGATTTTGCCGAAAGGGCGGGTAAGCTCGATGCTCAGCGTGAGGTGGGGCCTGCAGGCACCCGCTCGGCGGCGCACATCGGCGAAGCAAGGCGGCAGGCCGACAATACCGGTTTTGCCCAAGGAGCCGCAGTTGCCGGCGCATCGGTGCGCGAAGCGGCCCGGCTCGACGGTTTCATTCAGGCGCTGGGGCGCACATCGGGCAATCAGACCGACATGGCGGAAGGCGGTGCCACTGGCATTGCCGATCGCGCACGCAACGAAAGGCTCGGCCGGATTATCGAGCAGGAACGCCTCACCCGCATGCAGAAGCTGCTGGGCGAACACGGCGTTAATCTGTCGCGGCGCCAGATCGCGATGGATCAGAATGGCGATCTCAACCTCAATCTCTCGCCCGAAGGCGCAGCAGCGATGTGGAAGGGAGGGCTGATCAACGAAAACCAGCTCGGCGCCCTTGCCAATGGCGGGCGGGCGCGGTTCAGCTTTGCCCATAACGATCTGCTTGTCTCGAGCAGCGCCGGGTTCAGCCAGTCGGCCCGCTCGGACACCAGCACCCGTTTTGAGGCGGGCAAGCAGGCCGGGCCCGATACGATAGAGCATTTCCTCAGTGGCGGCCAGCAGGGTCAGGCGATGATGGAAGGCTGGCTCAGAGGCGGGTTCGAGATGGACCGCAAGGGGCAATGGCGTTTGAAGCCTCAGGTCGCCGACACGCTCCAGCGCGATGTTCAGGCGATCATCGCGCAGACCGGATGGACCCGCTCACTCTCGCGCTCGGCGCAGGATCAGACTTCGACAGGGACCGACATCAATGCCGGGATTTCCGGGTCGGCGGGGCGGCAGCTTGCTGGCGGGACTGGCAAGGCGGGTGGTCGGGCAGCAGGCGGTTCGATTGGGGCAAATGTCAGCGGGAGTGTCGGCTTCCAAAGTTCGGATCGTGGGATGACCTCAGAAAGCGCAGATGCCAAAATCGATATCGTCAATTACGATGTTCGCCATGCAATTGCCGCTGCCGAACGCAAGGCCGCCCAATCCCAAACACCGACCGAAACCTTCACAAGTGAATTGCGCAATCAGATTCTAGGCAAGGATGGTCTGCGGAGCCGCTACCTCAATCACGCGGATGCAGGTCGAGGAACGTTCGACATCACCGCCCCATTGACCTCAATGGAGCAATCATCGGTATTGAAGGCTGGCCGCTTCTCAACTGATACAGGCCATGGATCAGGGGATGGTGACAATGATTCCAAAGATCGTCATGATGATTGATCTCATTCATCGGGGTGGAATTTTCGCCAATGCAAAATGCCCGACCTCGGATCCAGCGGGTCGGACGCGGGATCGCGCATGCCACCGACCGAGCGAGACATAAAAGACTGATCTTGCGGTAATGGCTCTGGCGAGATCACCCAATCGCCGCAATCAAGCTTTGCCCAGGCGAAGGGAACGCCCAGCGCCAAGATGATGGTCACCGGGAAAAACAGCACGTTGAGATAACCCGCCACAGCGGTCTGGAAATAATCAAGCAGCCAGCCGGTCTCCTGCGCCTGCACAAAACCATCCCACCAGAGCAAGGATGCGCTCCACCAGACTTTGGCGAGATGTGGGCGCCAGATGTAATCGCGCAGACGCGGACTCGTCTTCGAAGCAGGATTGCCTATTGACGGGTTTTCAGGTTCGATGATTTCCACGAAAAAATCCTCGCGCAGGCAATACATCAACCAAGTGGTTTGGCAGGAGGCGAATTAACGCCCCCCAAAATGGGCAAAAAAAGTGTTACGCGGTAACATTTTCAATGTTATATCTTCGACGTGGCGGGTAGACCATCCAAGGATGGTTTCCAAATGAAAAAGTTTAATGCTATCAACTCGGCGTCGCAACCCGATGGCAATTTCACCCAATTCAAGCCGCTTGCCGTCCGCATTCCTGAAGCCGTTCGCATGACCGGAATTGGCCGGACAAAATTATATGCACTGATGGCATCCGGTGACGTAACCACCGTCAAGATTGGCCGATCAACATTGATTCCTGTGGCAAGCCTTGAGGCATTGCTGAGCAATAACAAGCAACAGCGACCTCATAAAAATCATTGACGACGACCTCAATTTTTTCAAATAAAATTGAATATGCCTGCAAAATTGGCTTATACAAGCATCTTCTATACTAAATCTTGGTCGCCATAGAGCATCTTATGAGACCAGTGGCACGACTGCACGCATAGCCATTTCATCCAGACCGTCAGCAATGTAACGTGCATAGTGCCGCTCTATCATAACAACACTTGTATCATGTATTGCCGCTACCAAGCGAAGAGGCAAATTGGCGCGTATGCCTCGAACAATCGAGGAATGACGCAAGGCATAGGGGATTGCCTCGGGAATATTGACCTGCTGTCGAATGAGCGACCAGGGGCGCACGATCTCTCCAGGTAATTGCCAAGGGCCACGACTCACACGACGCCATCTAATCTCTCCCGACTGCTGCTCGTGACGCCAGCGCTCTAGCAACCAATCATTTTTATCCCGCCCTGTAGTCACAATCCTTAAGGTAGCCAGCACATCTTCGCCCGCTGGAACAGGGATTTCACCACCCTTCCCACCTCTTCCCTTCCTGCTCTTGGGCATCATGACACGGCCCATTTCATACTGCACATGGCCAACCCGCAATCGCGCAACCTGTGAGAAGCGGGCTCCTGTCGCTGCCATCACCAAGATGAGTCGAAACAAATCACCATCCCAATTATTTTCAGAATCTACTTTACTGCATGCCGTCAAAATTTCCCGAATCTGATCATCTCTCAGTATCTGACTTTCTCGAGCGAGAGGAACATCCTCATCTTCATCGCTCACACGCGCCTTCAGCGCCGATTTTACAATACCAGAAAATGCCAACGGCAATTTTGCCTTATGCCTCTGGGCCGCCCTATTGAGAGCTGCCTTAAGATCATTCAGAAGGCGTTGGACAGCAGTTTCTTTCAGACTTGAATTCAGATTATCACGCCACAAAATTAAATCAGAATCTTTAAGTTTGTGGAGTGGAATCGCTGCCAGTGGAGCGGCCTGTACGGCGGCGCGATTTCCAACGCAGGGTCGACCGATGACATATTTTTCAAGCCGACGTGCAGCATCTGAGCGCGTAGCACGGCCGACCCGGCGGCTATCTCGAGCATCCCGCTCTGCAATATAGTCCGCCACCGCCGATGCTACCGTTTGGATAGGACCTTCGGCGAAAGCCTTGGTCTCCGTCCGGACTGCCTCGACATGAAGCCGGGCGGCTCTGATCGCTGCATGATAATCAAGCGTCCCGACACTGACTTCGTCATCAGGCGTTCCAAGCGCCGCTTGTTTGTAACCTTTGTCGTTCCGCCAGCGGACCAACCAGGCACCAACTCTTTTACCCCGCCGATAGCCGAGGTGGATATCCGCATCCACGACGCGCCAGTACACACCTGGCTCCAAACGCTTGCGCGAACTACGAGAGGTAAGGGGAGCATCTACAAGGGTTTTTGACATCCCTCGACTATACAAACTTGTCAAATAAGCGTCAAATAAGCGGTGCTGAACGGGGGTGAACACAGACGGACAAATTTCCTAACATATTGATTTATTATGAACCTAAGAATCGCGAAACAGGGCAAAATCCTTCTGATTACGCCCTCCTCCAGGCCAGAGTATCCAGCGCTCTGGCCACTCCCGGCGATTTTGCCAGCCGCAGTCCCGGCCGCGAGGGCAGCATCCGCTTTCTGGTCGCGGACAATGCACAGTTTGCCCGCGCCATGAAAACGCCATGGAATGCCGCCATTGCGGAAAATGACTTTGTTGTGAAGGCCGAGGTCAAAGGTCTCGCACCAGCCAAAAGCCATTTTTACCGCGTCGAATTCCGCGACCCTATGGGCAAGATTCACAAGCCCGAGACCATGGGCCAATTCAGGACCCTGCCCGAAGAAGCATCGTCCGAGCCTGTATCGGTGGCGGTGTTCAGTTGCCTGAGCTATCAGCATTTCTATGGCCTTGGCGACCGGGCAGCCAATCCCTATGCGCAAGGCGGGCCGCTGGCGAGCGAAGAAGTGCGGCGCAGAGGCTATCCCGCCATGGACCATATTCGCCATGCGCGGCCCGATTTCATGATCGCCACGGGCGATACCGTCTATTACGATCACCCGATGGGGGACCAACGGTTTTGGGCCAAGACCTTGCCCGAAATGCGGTTGATGTGGAATCGCCAACTCGCCGTGCCTTCGGTCAAAGACGCATTTGGCGAAATTGCCACCTTCTTTATGAAGGACGATCACGATTTCCGCTTTGATGATGCCGACAACACGGGGACCGAGCTTCCGGCCGTTTCCGATGGCAAGCGGGCATTCCTTGAACAAGTGCCCGTGGTCGCGCATGGGCCGACCTATCGGACCGTGCGGGTCAACCGGCATCTTCAGATATGGATGCTTGAGGGACGCGACTATCGCTCGCCCAATGCCATGCCCGATGGACCCGACAAGACGATTTGGGGCGCCGAGCAAAGGGCATGGCTGGAAAAGACACTGTTGGCCAGCGATGCCGATTTCCGGATCATCATCAGCCCGACCCCGGTGATCGGCCCGGATGACGCCCGCAAACGCGACAACCACGCATCATTGGGTGGCTTCCAAAATGAAGGCGAGCACTTCCTCGAATTTCTCAAGGCCAACGCCAGACTGGCCAACACCTATATCGTGAATGGCGATCGCCACTGGAAATATCATTCCATCCATCCGACCGGCGCACAGGAATTCTCCTGTGGGACGATCCACCGGCAAAATTCCCGTCCCGGCGTCGCCCCCGGAAACCCCAGAGGCACCGCCCCCAATGCGCTTATCAAGCAGCCCTATCTGCAGGCTGGTCCTGATGGCGGCTTTCTGAAGATGAATGTTGTTCCGCCCCGCAGCGGAAAATCAGCCGAATTGACCGTTCAGTTCTGGAATGAAGCCGGAGCCATTGACCATGAAGTTACGCTGAGTTCTGCGTACTGATGGCCGGCGCCTTCCCTTTCTGAACATATAGGCCCAAAGCAAACGAGATGGCGTATAATTATCACGGATGATTATGCGCCTTTTCCGATCCATTCCATCACCGATGGCTCACTTCGCACCGCAATATCCTTCAAACATTCTCTTAGCCAAAGCAGACCTTGGTCATTTGCTCTTGCGCAATGATATTGCATCATTTCATTCATGGCGGGAAGGTTGATTGGGCAATTCGCAACGGCAAGCGAGAAAGGTTCGGCCAATAAATTCGCCAGCCTTTCATGAATGAGCGCCAATCGGGTTGTGTTGCGCAACAGCCAGGGAACCTGAAGGAAGGAAGGGGCGATGACTTCGATGCGCCGGTGATCGCCCACCGCGTGGAGTGCCTCATCGATAAAGATCGGACTGCCTTGAATATGCACGCCCACGTGGCCGCATTTTTCAAAGGATTCAATCGTCAGCTCACCTCGAAACACCGGATTGCTGGCACAGCCGATAATGACGTGACGCTCGCTGAAAAGGAAGTCGCTTGGGTGATCCGGGCTTAAAAACTGCTGTGGCGTAAGGAGAAGATCGAGTTCTCCATCGTCCATCGCCTTTCGCGAACTGTTGTCCGGAAGCAGCACTTCAAGCTCGATCCGTGGGGCCACTTTTTGCAGCGTCGCGAGCAATGGCGTGATGAGCACGGTGGTAATGTAGTCCGAGGCCGCGATACGAAAGCGACGTGTCGAATGCGCCGGGTCAAAAATGGTGGCCGATGCGATAAGATTACGCAGGTTTTGGATGGTGGCGGCAATCTCGGGCGCCAATGCCAAGGCGCGGGGCGTGGGAATCATTTTCTTACCATGCTGCACCAAAATCTCGTCATTCAACGAGACTCGAAGGCGCTTGAGAGCTGCGCTCATCGACGACTGTGTAATGTGCAGGTGCGCCGCCGCCTGGGTTACGTTGCGCTCCCTTAGCAAAACGTCAAAGGCGATAAGAAGGTTGAGGTCAAACTGGTCAAGCCGCATTGTCGTTCTTTCCTGGTTCAATCTGCCAGCCCGGCTTGGTCACCATCAAAATTCACGCAATCTGGTCAAGAGGCCAAATGGCGCGACATTGGCCCCCAAATCGGCTTGGCATCATTTGATATCACGATGAAATTGGACTGACAGATTTTAAGACATCGACTGACAACTCAGCATCAGTACAGGAAGTCAGAATTTCGCTGAGACAAAAATCTTTTTTAAACATATAGATGACTGAAAATTCTTGATGGAGCAGATCGGGCATTCGGCCCACACCAAACCATCGTTAAAAGCGATGGATTACCATTTTCAATAATCATTATCATGCATAGGTCAAATAGAATACATCAATCGGCCTAACCAATGGGTGGAATCAAGCCCCGAAAATTGTTGGTGGGAGGACATGATAATGCATACAATGAACGCGCCTTATGGCGCGGCCTACATTTCCAATCGGACCGGATCATTCAAACGCCGCGCCTCCTTTCTGATTGGTGCAGCAATGCTGCTGCCCATGCATGTTCAGGCACAAACAACTTCGCCCGCATCGACCTCGGCGGCCAAGACTGAAGCCGCCGATATTGTGGTGACCGCAACACGCATCGCGCGTGACGGCTATACCGCGCCCACGCCGACCACGGTGGTCGGGCAGGAGTTTGTACAGCAGCGTGCGATGGTCAACATCGGCGACGCTCTGAATGCTGTTCCCGCGTTTCGCGCGGCCGTCTCGCCTAATGCGGGCGGCATTGGCAATACCGGCGCTTTCCTCGCCGACTTGAGGGGGCTGGGCTCGGTCCGCACGCTGGTGCTGCTTGACCGGGCGCGCATGCCGCAGACCATCATCCCCGGCGTGACGTCTTCGGCCGGCACGACCGACCTCAACGTGATCCCGACCGTGCTGATCAAGACTTCGGACGTGGTGACCGGCGGCGCTTCGGCGGCCTATGGCTCGGACGCGGTCGCGGGCGTTATCAATTTCCAGATCGATGACCGCTTTGTTGGCGTCAAGGGTTCCGCCCAATACAGCCAGACCCGCTATAATGATGCCAAAGACAAGTTTGCAACTCTGGCCTTTGGCACGAAATTTGCCGGAGGCCGTGGCCATTTTGTCATTGGTGGTGAATATAATGACGATGGTGGAACCGCTTATTACAACACTGCGCGAGCATGGGGCCGCGAGGCATGGGGCAGCCAAACCATCACCAATCGTCCGGCAGGCACGGCCAACACGATCGTCGGGCCTAATGGCGGCTATTTCGGTACGGCGACGAGCGGTGGCCTGATCCTTACTAATGGCGCGCTCAAGGGTCTGGCGTTCGTGCCCACGGCCAGCGGCGGCGTCACCACGACGGCCTTCAGCCCCGGCCTGAGCAACATGTCATCATCGCTGGACTTTTTCACACCCTCGGCGCTGGCCGCGAACGCAGCGGCCGGGATCAACAATCTCAACACGCAGCAATTGCGACCGGCCCAGATCCGCTACAATGTCATGGGCAAGGTGACATTCGACATCAATGACAATATCACCGCCTATGTTGAGCCACTCTATTCCAATGTGAAAACAACCGGCATCATTATCATCCGTCGCGATGGCGCCGGCGCTGGTCCGGCTTTGACCATTGCCAAGGACAATGCCTATCTGGCGCAGGCGCTCACGCCTGCCCAACTGGCGCTTGTCCCGGCGGGCGGGCTGAGCATCGGTTATTCGGGGCAGGATTTTGGCCCCAGTGTCCGCAGCATTCAAAATGAACTGATACGGGTTCATACGGGTCTGAAGGGGCAATTCGGCGACAAATGGAAATGGGACGCTTCCTATCTCTTTGGTCAGAACACATCCCATGTCGCGATCAGCAACACCTTTAAAACCGCGAATTTCCGCAATGCGCTGGATGCCGTTTCGGTAGGCGGCCAGATTGTCTGCCGCAGCGCCGCCGCGGTGGCGGCAGGCTGCGTTCCGATCAACATTCTGGGCAAGGCCAATGTTTCAGCAGCGGCCGCCAGCTATATTCTGGGCACGGCAACCGGGTCGGGCAAAACCGGCCTGCATGATCTCTCGGCCAACATTCAGGGCGAGCCTTTCTCGACATGGGCCGGGCCGGTTTCCATTGGCGTGGGCGCGGAATACCGCAGGGAATCGGTGCGCCTGAATACGGACGCCCTTTCACAAAGCTCCGGCTGGCTTACCGGCACGGGCGCTGCCCTGCCCACGGTCAGCCAGACGGTGAAGGAAGCCTATATCGAAACCATCGTGCCGCTGCTGCGCGATGCCCCCTTTACCAAAAAGCTTGATTTCAACGGCGCGGCACGCGTCACCGATTACAGCACCTCCGGGCGCGTCACGACCTGGAAAGCAGGTCTGACCTGGGAGCCTGTGGACGGATTGCTGTTCCGCACCACCCGTTCACGCGATATTCGTGCGCCCAATCTGATCGAGCTTTACACCCCCCAGACCCAGTCGCTTCCGTTGCCCACCGATCCGCGCAGAGGCGTGGCCGCTCCGACCAACACGGCCGGGTTCATTGTCGGCGGCAATCCCGGCCTGAAACCGGAAATCTCGATCACGCAGACCGCAGGCGTCTCCTGGCAGCCTTCGTTCCTGCGCAATCTGCGGCTCTCGGTCGACTATTATGACATCCGCATTGAGGGCGCGATCACCTCGACCAGCACGCAGGGCGTGGTCAACAACTGCTTCATCGGCGGGGCTTACACCGGCAATTCGTGGTGCTCGCTGATCAGCTTTGCCAACAACGATCCCGTTGCCGGACAGATGACCGGCGTACGCGGTGTCACCGCCAACGTGGCCTCGTTCAAAACGCGGGGTCTGGATATTCAGGCCACCTATCGCCAGTCGCTGGAGGAGATCGGCCTGCATGGTAAACTGACGGCGAACATGATGGCCACGCATGTCATGTCGTTCTGGTCGTCGACGGATATTTCGACGCTGTTTCCAAACGGCATTGATCGCGCCGGTCAAACTGGCGCGGCTTTTGGCGGCCCGGCCGGTTTGCCCAAATGGCTGATCAACACTTCATTGGATTATGAAGTCGGGCGTTTTGGGGCGAATGCCAATATTCGCTACGTATCTCCCTCGCGCCAGAATAACGGGCTCTTTGGCCCGGATCAGGCAGGATACGACCCCACCCTTACAACGAGTATATCGAATAACAATATTCCGGCCGTGACCTATGTCGACATTGGCATGCGTTACAGTTTTGGCGCGGATAAACAGTACACGATCTTCTTCAATATCAATAACCTGTTTGATCGCGATCCGCCGCTGCCCGCCAATGGCAGCGCCTATTACGACCTGATGGGCCGCACGTTCAAGGGAGGCGCGCGCTTCAGGTTCTGATCTGCCCATGGCGCCGGGCGAGCCTCATCGCCCGGTTTCTGTCGGCCCGCTCGCAGGGTGGGCCGACACTTTTCCCGCGCAAGTATCAACCTTTGGGTGTCGGTATCATGAAGTTCAAGTCTGCTGCTGCATTGTCCTTGCTGGCATCGTCATTGCCGGTCCACGCATCCACCCATGGCGCAACATCCGTGGCGCCAGTCGTCACGCTTGACAGTGGCCGCGTGGAAGGGGTTATCCTGGCCTCGGGTTCTCAGGCTTGGCTTGGCATCCCCTATGCGGCTCCGCCGGTGCGTGATCTGCGCTGGAAAGATCCCCAGCCTGTCGCGCCATGGCGGGGCACATATCACGCTGATCGTTTTGGTCCACAATGCACACAGCCCCAGCGCAACGTGATGGTCAACCAATATTCGGGGGCCGAAATCACCAGCGAGGACTGCCTTTACCTTAATGTATGGGCGCGCCCGGGCCTGAAGAAGGCCCCGGTGATTGTCTATATCCACGGCGGGGCCTTCTATATCGGTACCGCCGGCATGCCGCTTTATGGCGGTGAAGCGGTCGCTCGCGAAGGCGCAGTGTTTGTGAACTTCAACTATCGCCTCGGCGCGTTGGGTTTCATGGCCTTGCCCGAACTGTCGGCTGAATCGCCGCACAAGACCTCTGGCAATTATGCATTTCTGGACCAGATCGCGGCGCTCAAATGGGTAAAGCGCAACATCGCCCGCTTTGGTGGCGACCCGGACAATGTAACGATCGCGGGCCAGTCGGCCGGATCCATGTCGGTACAGACGCTGCAGGCCAGTCCGCTGGCGCAGGGCCTTTTCCATCGCGTTGTCGGAATGAGCGGAGCCGCCGCCGGTGGCCCCAGTGCCTCGTTGCCGTTGGCAGATGCCGAACAGGAAGGGCTGAAACTTCAAACTGTGCTGCGCGCAAAAAGTCTGGCGGATCTGCGCGCCATGCCTGCCGACCGCATTGTTGTTCAACGCACAGCCGATGCGCCCAAGATTGGTCCGATTACCGATGGCTATGTGCTGAACGAAAGTGTCGAGCAGCGTTTCGCGCGCGGCGCTCATCGAGATGTGCCCACTCTGCTGGGTTTCACGCATGACGAATCCTTTGGTGGCCTTGGCGCTGTCAAAGGGCTTGCCGATTATCAAGCCAAGGCCTCGGCCCGTTACGGTGATCACGCGCCCAGGTTTCTGGCCCTCTATCCCGCCAGCACTGACGAGCAAGCCCGCGATCAGGCCCGCGCTGCCGACCGTGACAGCACCATGGCAGCATCCATGGGGCAATGGGCCGATGCCATCACGGCCCATGGTCACGCAAAGGTCTATTCCTATGAATTTGCGCGGCCGCATTCTTATGCCGTCGGGGTCAAATTCTCGGACCTCGATCCGGCCACAGCAGGGGCCTATCACACATCGGAGGTGCCGTTCTGGCTGGGCACGCTGGACAGCTTCAATCGCTATCGCACCACCCGCGCGTGGACCCCTGCCGATGTGGCGTTCAGCAAGATGATGACGCGTTCGCTGGTAGCCTTTGCTCGCAGCGGCAGCCCAGAAACGCCCGATTTGCATTGGAAAGTTTATGACCCCAAGGCGCCGATGTTGCTCCGCCTTGGAACGACGGCCCAGATCGCCCCTTGGCCAGATCAACAAAAATTCGATTTCTTCCGAAAGGAGAACGCCCCCAAGCCGACGGGTGGCGCGCTCAGAGACTGATCTTCACGCGCAACGCGTTGGTGCATCCGCAAAGGTACAGGCCATGAACAAACTCGACATACTTGTCATTGGTGGGGGCATTGGGGGCCTGACGAGCGCGATAGCGCTTTGCAAGGCGGGGCATAATGTCACGG